>FR881565.1:36232-101425 GCA_000435555.1 Firmicutes bacterium CAG:176 | reverse complement strand
GTAGTCTGCTGATAATTGGGATGGATTCCTTCCTTCATTGCTCTTGTTCACCCCTTTCTGGTTCACTCGTCGCCGCGGCATCGCCGCAAACGCAACTGTGATAATAGCACACTCTTCCCGCAAATGCAAGCATTTTTCGCTATTTTCACAAAGAAATTTCTTCTCCGCAGGCGAAGAAATACAGAATGCGCTCCGTCACCGGCTTTTCCAGTATCCGCGACAGCGCTCCGGCGTAAGCGTCCAGCTGCGGCCGATAGGCCTCCGCCCGCTGGGACGCCTCTGCCGCTGTCACCCGATCAGTCTTGAAATCCACCACCGTCAAACCCGCCGTCGTCTCAAACACGCAGTCTGCCACGCCCTGCAGGAGTATCTCCTCCCCTGCTGCCGCGACGTCATAAATACCCGCATCGGTGAGCAACGCGAAGCGGTACTCCCGCCACACCTGTGGCGCAGTCCGTATCCTCTCTGCCAGCGACGACGCCAAAAACCGCGCCAGCGCCGGGATATCCAGCGCCGCAGCCTGCTCCGGCGTCAGCAGCCGTCGGGCCGTCAGTCTTTCCGCAAAAGCCGTCACTGCCTCTGGTACCGCAGGAGTATCCAGCGGCAGAAACTGCATCGCCAGGTGCATGGCTGTACCGCGCTCTGCCCCGGTCAGTCCGCGCTTTTCCTGCAAAAACCGCGGTTTCTCCGGTGCGGCGGTCCGCCGCGCCGGCAGTGTCCCCTCGGCGATCTCCTGATCGATGGCCCGCCCCTTCAGCTGGGTAGCCGTCACCTTGGAGGGCGTCACTGTCGCCGCTCTGTGACTGTACCGGAACGCCAGCGCCGCCTCGTCCGGCTGCGGATCCGGTGCCCGCGCTTCCGGCTCCTCCGCCGGCATCGCCGCACCGCCGTCCTCCTCACCGCTGATGCGGTGCAGCCGCAGCGCCAAGCCCTCCGGCCCGTCGTACAGTACCGCGGGACGTACCCCGGTGTAATCGTGGAACACCCCTGCCTGATATGTGCTCAGCAGTGCCAGCAGCAGCCAATCGCCCGGGCAGTTTACCGCGGCCACCGCCTCCGGCGGCGCCGGCAGTTCTGCCAGTGCACACAGCTCCTTCAGGTGCTTCTCCGGGTTTTTCCGCGAGCATACCATGATGAGCTTCTCCTGTGCACGGGTCATGGCTACATACAGTATCCGCAGCTCCTCCGCCTTGGCTTCCCGTTCCAGCGTCAGCGCCAGCGCCGTTTTGGAGACGGTGTCGTACCGCAGCCGGCGTTCCACCTCCACGCGCTCCGCACCAACGCCCAGCTGGGGATGGACCAGCACCGGTCGATCCAGGTCCTGTCGGTTGAAGCTCCTGTTCAAGTCAGCCAGGAACACCACCGGAAACTCCAGTCCCTTGGACTTATGCACGCTCATCAAGCGCACACCGCCCGCTGCACCTGCAGCGGTAATGGCCGGCGCATCGCCGCTTTCCAGCAGCTGCCGTACCTGCCGTACACAGTCAAACAGACTCGTTCTGCCGCCCTGCACAAGCCGTCGTATATAGTCATACAGTGCCCTCAGACGCGCCTGGCGGGCTGTACCGTCCTCCATGGCACCGAAGATCGCCTGCACCCGGCAGCGGTCATAGATATACCACAGCAGCTTATCGGCGGACAGTTCCCGCGCCACCTGCCGCAGCTCATGCAGCAGCGACAGGAACGCCTGCGCGTCCTCACCCTCATCCTGCCGCAGCGCCTCGTAATAATCCCCCTCACGCTGTACGGCCCGTATCTCCGCCAACCGGTCGGCGCTCATGCCTACCAGTGGCGAACGCAGCACCGCGATCAGCGGCACATCCTGCCGTGGGTTATCCACCACCTCCAGCAGTGACAATACCACTGCGACCTCCATCGCCGAGAAGAAATCCTCACTTTCCCCGCCGTCGCAGGGGATCCCCTCCCGTGCCAAGGCGGCGGCGAATACCGTCTGCCGGGCGCTGGGTGAGCGCATCAGTATCACGATATCCTCCGGTGCTGCCGGACGCATGGTGCCGTCCTCACCCCGGACAGTGAACCCTTCGTCCAGCATACGGCGAATACGCTTTGCCACAAACCGCGCCTCGGCCTCCGCCCGGTCGAACCGCTGCTCCGGTGTGTCCTCCACAGCCAGATAGTGGAACTCCGTCTCCCGCGGCACCTCCGGATAGTATTCCGCCCCAAAGTGAAGATGCTGCTCCTCTGTATAATCCAGCTCGCCCATTTCCCGGGACATCAGCGCCGCGAACACAAAGTTCGCAGCCGCCAGCACCTCCCGGCGTGACCGGAAGTTCCGGCTCAGTACCCGCCGCCGCGGCGCACCCAGCGCAGCGTGGTCCGCATCGGCATAAGTCCTGTATTTTTCCAGGAATATCCCCGGTTCCGCCAGCCGGAACCGGTAGATGCTCTGCTTCACATCGCCCACGGCAAAGATATTCTCTCCCTGCCGCGATACCGCCCGGAAGATACAGTTCTGCACTTCATTAGTGTCCTGATACTCGTCCACCATGATCTCCCGGTACCGCCGGGACACCTGCTCGCCAAGCTCCGTGGGCGTTCCGTCCTGGCGGCACAGCATCTGCACGGCGTAGTGTTCCTGGTCAGAGAAATCCATAGCGTTCCGCCGCACCTTCTCTGCCCGGAACCGCTTGTCGAAGTCCCCTGTCAGTGCCAGCAGCGCCCGCATAGCGGGCGCGATGACCTGCAGATCGCCCAGCAACTCCGTCTCCGCCGTCTGATACGGCGCGGACAGCTTCTTCAATGCGTCACGGCACTTTTCCAGCACCGCCCGCGCCGCGTCCTTCGCCCCGGCGCATTCGTCCCCCTTCACCACGCCCATCCGCCGGAAGGCCGGATGCACACAGCCCATGGCATCCCAGCCTTCCCGGGCCGCGGCCGCGTATTCCCGCAGCTGCGCCGCCGTTTCCAAAAACCGATCTCCATAGGCGTTATACACGCTCTCGCAGTCTTCCATTTCCTTCACGGCGCGTTCCAGCCGCCCCGCCCAGTAACTGGCGCGGCGCACCGTGTCCTCCATGATCGTCCGGCCGTACACGCTGTCGCCCAGCCGTTCCGGCAGGTTCGCCCAGCTCTCCGCAGCCTTCTCCAACCACTTGTCCGGGTAGGGATGGCTCTGCAATTTTCCGTGCAGCTCCGGCACCAGCGCCGCCAACGCCCGGTCATCCCGGCCGAAGCCCAGCGTCTCCGCCAACGCCCGGCAGCCTTCGTCCCCCTGCTCGATCCGCTGATAGAACGCCTCCAGTGCATCCTCCAGTGCCCGCTGCTTCAGCACGCCGGCCTCCGTCTCATCCAGGATACGGAAGTCCGGCGTCAGACTCCGCCCATCCACCGGCTCCAGCAGATGGATATGCTCCCGCAGCAGCCCTGCACAGAAGCCGTCCACCGTCTTGATGTCCGCCTGATACACCCGGAACATCTGCTGCCGCAGGTGACTGTTCTCCGGGTCCTGTGCCACCCGCTTCGCCAGCTCTGCGGCCAGCTTTGTCCGCAGTTCGGCGGCAGCGGCGCGGGTAAATGTGATAATAAGGAAATCGTCTATGTGGCAGTGTTCCTCCGTCAGATAAGCGAACACACGCTCTACCAGCACCTTCGTCTTGCCGGATCCGGCGGCGGCGGACACCAGCAGGCTGCCGCCCCGGTCCTCCACTGCCCCACGCTGCTGTGCCGTCAGTTGGATGTCAGCCACGGCGCGTCACCTCCTCGTCCACCCGCTGCCAGAATTCTTCCGGCGTGGTCTTTTGCAGATAATGGGGCTTGTCACGTTTCTCGTCAAACCAGCAGGCCGACGCGAAGGGACACCAGTCGCAGGCACTTTCCTGAGGCCCCCTGCAGCATGGATCTGCGTCAATATTGCCATCGCCCAGCTCCCGGGCTACCTTCCGCAGCAGCTCGTCCACATACCGGCCCATTTTGCCCATCTGGGCCGCATCCGCCAACACACTGGCCGCCAAACCGCTGACCGAACCGTCCTTTTTCACTGCAATAGGCAAATAGCAGGGTGACTCCAGCGCACTGTGCTCCATGGCTGTCAGCACCTCTGGGTCGGACAGCACCATGCCCGTCCGACGCAGCTCGCCCCGCAGCAGCGCGGCCAGCTTGTCCGGCGCGATGGCCCGATCCGCCTTTTTAACGACGTCCCTCGCCGGCAGGTACAGCACTCCCGCCGGCTCCACCGTCGCCCCAAAATAGTCCCCGCCGTACCGCTGCAGTGCGAAAAGATACAGCAGCATCTGAATACCCAGGCCGTAGCGCACATCCGCCAGATCAAAAGCCTTTTTCCCGGTTTTGTAGTCCACTACTCGCAGATATAGCTTCCCGTTCTTCAGCCAGCCGTCCACCCGATCCACCTTACCGGTGACGGACAGCGTGATATCTCCCGCCGTCACCGTGACGGCAGGTAGCTGTCCGTTTTTGCCGCCGAAGCCCAATTCAAAGGCCACAGGCCGGAAATCCGAATGCTCCAGCTCATCCAGCACGTTCTCAACAATGACCAACGCCGTCTCCCGCAGCCGGGAAAACAGATACCGGAACCGTGCGCTCTTCTCGCCGTAGCCGTCGATGACCGTCCGGACATACTCATCCGTATACCGCCGCACCAACGCCGCCAGCGCCGGTCTTTCCGGCCGCTTCCCCTGCTGCTCTACCTCCCGCAGGACATTCTCCAGCAGATAGTGGATAAACGTCCCCACCTCCGGCGCCTGGAAATCCGCCTTTGTCCGTTCCCTGGCCCGCAGGCCGTACTCCATGAAATAGCCAAAGTGACAGCTCTTCACCTGGTCCAGCCGCGAGGCGGACATGGCCAGCGTACTGCCGTACAGGCTGCGTACCGCCCCGGGTGACAGCCTTCCCCGGCCCATAGCCCGGGCCGCTGCCATCTTCTCCAGCGTACCGCCCTGTCCATGCATCTCAAAATAACGCCACAGCGCACCGCCGGGCCGCTGTCCCGCCAGTGCCAGCGCTGCCGCAGGCAGTCCGCAGCGGTACGCGCCGTCTTCCCGTTGTATTTCCACTTGAGGGAACAGCTTGCGGATACGCTCTACCACAAAGGACGGCAGCAGCTTCGCCCCCGACTCATCGCCGGCGCACCAGGACACGGTCAGTGTCTCCGTTGGCTGGGCCAAGGCGGCATAGATATTCTGCAGCTCATTGCTCAGCGGGTCGAACGTGGCGTCGGACAGCAAGATTCCCTGCTGCTGCAAAAGCTCACGCTCCTGTTCGTCCAATATACCGCCGCCCTTCTCCACCGTGGGCAGCACATGGTCATTGGCGCCCAGCAGGAAAAGATGCCGCACTGTATGGCGGTCATTGCGCGTCAAGGGGCTTACCTTTACCTGATCCAGCGCAGCGGGTATGGTGGCCACGGCATACTGGCTCAGCGTCAGCCGCAGCAGCCGCGCAAACTCATCGCCGTCCACCTCCGTGTCACCCAAAAGCGCCACGAACTGATCCAGCACATCACAGAATATCCGCCACAGCTGGGCATACTCCTCTGCCGCCTGCATCTGCCCCTGCTCCAGCAATTCTTTCTCCCGCTGTTCCAACACGGCCGGTGTACCGGCGTCCTCCGCAAATCTGTAAAGTGCTTCAGCTTTACCGCTTACCGTTTTATTTGATTTTATCCCATCACTCAGGGTAAGAAACAGTTTTCTGACTTTTCTTCTGACCGCGTTTATCTCGGCCAGCTGTTCCCGGCGATAGTCGGTCATCTCTCCGCTGTATCCATCCGGGTCTGCCGTCCAGTCGGCGTCCCGCAGCCACATATTGCCCCGAATTTCCCAACGGATCACATAGTTTTCCAGAAGATCGCATTCCGCCGCTGTCAGGTCTGTCATGCCGGTCTTCAGGCACCGGAACACGTCCTCATACTCAAAGCCGCCTGTCACTGCGTCGACGGCGGACAGCAGCAGCGTCAGGACCGGCTGCTCCAAAATGTCGCTCCGGCGGCTGATATAGGCGGGAACATCGTCCCGGCGGAACACGGCCTCCAGCAACGGGCCATATACCTCCATATTCCGCGCCGCCACGGCCATCTCACGCCAGCGAACACCCTTTTGTGCCAGCGCCCGCAGCTGCGCAGACACATATTCCACCTCGGAATAGGCGGTGTTGGCCTGATACAAGGTGATGGACGGCGTGCTGCCTGTCCACGCATTTTCCGCGCCGAGGAAGTATCGCTCCAGGTGTGAAAACGCTGTGTCGCTGTTCCTGACAAGGTTTTCTACTTCACAACTACAACCGGCGTCCTTTGCCAGTCTGCGCAGGCGTTCCCGCTGCTGTATGCCGTTGCGGAAGAGCTGCGGGTCGCTGTCATCGCCCAGCAGAGTCACTGTAACAGAGTTGGCCTGTTTCAGCGCGGCGGCAATGATATCCTCCTCCGTTCGGTTGAAATAGGAAAACCCATCAATGTAGATATCTTTTCCGCATAAATAGTCCGAATTCGGCAGTTTATCGCAGAGTTTCTGCACTTTTGACCGGGCATCAAAGTCACCGCCTTGGAGTCGCGCGTCATAAGCGCCGAACAGCAGCGCCGTAGAACGCAGCTTATCTCCGGCGGCGCCCGGAATATCCTGAACCTGTTGCAGCAGAAGGGACGGCGCGATTTTATAAGCATACAACTCATCGGCCAGGGCCACCAGCTCCCGCAGAAAGGCCGGGCGCTGTGACGGCTTGGAAAACACCGTCAAATATGATGAAACTTCCTGCAAGGCGCGGCGCATTATCAGTATTTTACCACCATTATCTAACGTTATATCGGATATGCCTCCGGTTTGTGACAGTACGCGGGTGGCAAGGCTCTGGAAGCTCAGCACCTCCCCGTCACGGCTGGCGGTATCCCCCAGCGCGCGGCAGAGATCCAGCTCCGCCTCGTGGGTGGCGTGCTCCGGTACCAGCAAAATCTGCGGGCGCTCAAACCGTTGTGCCGCAATGGTTTCGAGCACCAGCTTACTTTTTCCCGCACCGGCGCGGCCGGTGATGATACGCAGCTTCACCGCGTCACCTCCCCTGTTTTCTCCCCCATAGTATACCGCAAACCGTCCCTTATGGGAAGTAAAAGTCGAAAAAAGGACGCGGGATCTTCCCGCGCCCTTTGACGGTGCATGTCACTTTCGTTTACTTTAGGCTGCTTTTGTTGGCGCTCTCCTGCGCTCTTATTTATACCTTTTTGTCACCTGTGGTACACCATAGCGCAGCGTTTGTTAAAGGGTCATGGTACGGCGCAGCTCGTCCCGGTTTTCCACGGTGACGGTCACCAGACGCACCCGAGGATGACCGGCCACCGCCCGGAGAAATTCCGTGTCCGCCTTTTGCAGGACGCCCAGAACGGGAAGGTCACCGTCCAGGGCCGCGAGCACCGCTTCGCAGAATTTTTTGGCACCGGACTCCGCCGGGCCCAGCTCGTCCATCAGCAGGACGTCCCCGTCACGGTCACGCAGGGCCGCCGTGCCCAGCGTGTCGAACCTATCGCAGGAATAAGCGCCGCAGTAGAACAGCAAATTCTCCGCCGACGGTACTCCGCCCACCGCGGGCAGCAGATGCACAGAGGGCCGGTCCAGCACGCCTGTTACCCGCACCGTGCGGAAGCCGCAGGGTGTATGCCCGGCCAGCAGGCAGCGCGCCAGCGTGGACTTGCCCACGCCTTTCTCTCCGGTGAGGAACAGATGGTCAGTGCATGGGGCAGCCATGGTGTACCTCCCCTGCCGCTTCGCGCCGTGCGGCACGGACGCAGATCATCTCACCGGCGATGGACACGGCGATCTCCTCCGGCGTCACGGCCTTGATGGGTGTGCCCACCGGCGTGTGGACAAAGGCGATCTTCTCCTCGGGAATGCCCGCCTCCCGCAGGCGCTGGTTCACGAAGGCCGTTTTCTTCCGGGAGCCGATGACGCCCACATAGGCCGTCTCGCCCCGCAGCACCTGCACCTCCGCCTGAAAGTCATGCTCATGGCCGTTGGTCATGATGACCACATAGTCCTCCGGCGTCAGCGTCAGGTAGTCGCTGATGCGGTCAAAGTCGCCGCAGATGGTCCGGTCCGCCTGGGGAAAATGCTCCGCCGTGGCAAAGCCCGGCCGATCGTCCACCACCACGGGACGGAAGCCAACCGTCCGCAGCAGAGGCGTCAGCGCACGAGCGATATGTCCCGCGCCGAAAATGACCGCGCGCTCCCCCACCGGCAGCGGCAGGGAGAACACGCCCTCGCCTGTCTCCGCCGTCTCGGCGATATGGGGTGCGGCGCCGTCCAGCGGCAGCACCAGCCAGCCGGGCACACGGTCACGCACACAGCGCAGCACCTCCGCCGCCAGCGCGTCCCAGACGCGATCCGACAACCGGGCGGGAGTGAACAGCACCGTCACATCGCCGCCGCAGGCCATACCCAGCTCGCCGTCACGGGAGAGCTTGAAGTCATACAGGGCGTCCACGTGCTGACCGGCCAGCAGCGCCCGGGCCAGCTGAATGGACCGCAGCTCCACCGCGCCGCCGCCGATGGTGCCGGAGAGCAGACCCTCCGCCCCCACCAGCATCTGGCTGCCCGCGCCGCGGGGGGCAGAGCCGTCATCCCACACGATGGTGGCCAGCACGGTGTCCTTCTGCTTTTCCCGCTGGTAGAGCAGGGTCTGGAAGATGTTGTTCATATGCGTCTCCTTTCAAGGGCCATAGGGAGCGGCGGTGCCGCTCCCTGTTCGTTTATTCAGCCGGCGGCCTCCACAGCGGGGAGAGAATTGTCCACCAGCGCGTTGTACTGGTCGATGGTCAGGTCGCAGTGATAGAACAGCTGGAAATAGGTCTGGGCGACCTCATACATATCGTAGTCGGTAGCCTCGGGGTACAGGACCTTGGCCATCCACTGCATACCCAGGATGCGCTGGACGCTTGGCGGGAAACCCATCCAGTTGTAGGGGCCGAAGGGCACCTCGTAATACTTGCCGTCCTTGATGGCAGGTATGGTCTGCCAGTTCTCGTTATCGGCCACGGTGCTGTAAATGCTGCCGGGGGCGAAGAACACGATAGAGGGGTCCCAGTTCAGGATCTGTTCCATGTCCACCTCGTTGCCGGTACCCTTGGAGGAGGGCTCGTCCACCACAGCCAGATTATTGCACAGCATATCGACGACCTCGGCGTGATAGGAGTCCCTGGCGATGACGTTCAGGCCCTCTTCACCGGTGATATACAGGACATCGGCCTTCTCCACGCCGTCCACGATGGCCTTGACGGTGTCATAGGCATTGCGGCAGTAGTCGGCCAGGGCCTGACCCTCGTTGGGCATAGCCAGCAGGTCGCTGAGCATGGCATAGGTATCGTCCATGGAGACCAGGTAGGCGTCAATGTGGACAAAGGGGATGCCGGTCTGTTCCTGCAGGCCGTCCAGGTCCTCCGCCATGGTGCTCTTGGGCTCGCCCACATCGATGACCACGTCGGGATCGGCCGTCAGCAGCGTCTCCAGGTTCAGTTCGCCCTTGCCGCCGTACAGCTGGCCCAGCAGGGGCAGGTCCAGATACTTCTGGTCAAAGTAGTTCTCAGCGGTCTCGTCCCAGGCATTGGCCACACCCACCATCTTGTCCGGGGCGATGGCAAAGACCACCATCTGGGCCAGAGGGCCGGAGACGGCGACCTTCTGGATATCTGTGGGGACGGTGACCTCGCGGCCGCAGGAGTCGGTGAACACGCGGGTGGTGTCCTCCGTCCGGGTGCTGTCGTCGGTCTTGTCGTCCTGGGCCTTCCGGCCGCAGGCAAACAGGGTCAGGCTCATCACCAGCGCCAGGACCAGCGCCAGCAATCGTTTTGTCTTGTTCATATGTGTTCTCCTTCTTCTGTTGAAAATGCAATCATTCCAAAGCGGCGGACGCCGGGCAGCTGCCACGGGAAGTCCGGATCGCCGGTGGAAATAAGTTTGGTGCGGAGATCGTCCTCCGCAGGCGCTCCCCCGCCGTAGAGGGTCAGGAATGTCCGGGCATCCTCCAGGGTGCGGAAGGGCTGGGGAAAGTCCAGCGCCGCACGCTGCGCCGTATAGGGGATACCGTGGGCGTCCAGCACACCGCAGGCGGCATCGAAGCTATGGCAGCCCGGCGCACGGGGTGCCCCGGAAAAGCGGTGGCACACGTCGTCACGCACCACGGCCAGCACCGTGCCACGGCATTGGCGGCGGGCAGCGGCCAGTATCTCCTCCATGCTGCCAAAAAAGCAGAACACCATGGCGTCGAAGGGCACCGGCGGCGTATAGGCCAGCACATCGGCGCACAGGGGCGTCACATTGGCAACGCCCCGGGCCTCCAGCTCCTGCCGCAGGACGGACAGGGCCGCGGCGTCGCGCTCCGCCGCCGTGACACGGGCCACATGGGGCGACAGGGCCAGAGACAGGTATCCCAGGCCGCAGCCGGCGTCGCAGATATGATCTGTGGGCTTCAGGTACGGCAGCAGCAGAGCCGTCAGCTTTTCGTGGAAGTCGGTGCGGCGGCAGGCATCGGCCATGAAGCGGACAGTGTCCGCCGACCAGCTAAACATGGCGGTCACCTCCCCGCACCGGCAGCAGGGCCGCGCCATCGGGCGTATCCAGCAGCACGGACTCCACACCGTAGAGCTGCCGGATCAGGTCCGGCGTCAGCACGCTCCGGGTATCGCCCTCCGCCGCCACGCGGCCCCCTTGCAGGGCCAGGACGCGGCGGGAAAAACGCAGGGCGTGCTGGGGATCGTGGGTGGAGAGCAGGACGGTGTAGCCCTGCTCCGACAGGGAACGCACCTGCTCCAGCACACGGAGCTGGTTGCCGTAATCCAGAGAGGCGGTGGGCTCGTCCATGATGAGGAGCTCCGACTGCTGGCACAGGGCGCGGGCAATGAGCACCAGCTGCTGCTCGCCGCCGGAGAGGGCGGCGAAGTTCCGCTGCGCCAGGTGAGCCACACCCAGCTGCTCCAGGGCGGTCAGAGCCTGCTGCTCCAGGGCCTTGGAGGGGCTCTGGAACGGGGACAAGTGCCGGGTCAGGCCCATGAGGGCGGTGTCCAGCACGGAATAGCCGAAGGTGGGACGGTGTATCTGCGGGATGTAGGCGATGCGGGCCGCCAGCTCCCGGCGGGAGAAGGTCCGCACGTCGCGGCCGTCCAGCGAGATGGCGCCGGTGTAGCCCTCCAGGCCGCCCAGCAGGCAGCGGAAGAGGGTGCTCTTGCCGGCACCGTTGGCACCCAGCACGGAGAGAAAATCACCGGCGGGCACGGTGAAAGAGACATCCTCCAGCACCGGCGGGGCCTTGGGATAGGCGAAGGTCAGGTGCGATACCATGAGGGTCACAGGCGGTCGCCTCCCTTCACCATGAGGTAGATAAAGAACGGCGCGCCCACGAAGGCCGTCAGGATACCGATGGGGATCTCCGTCGCCGCAAGGGTGCGGGCCAGGTCGTCCACCAGCAGCAGAAAGGCCGCGCCGAACAGGCAGGCCATGGGCAGGAGCCTGCGGCAGTCGTTACCCACGAGGCGGCGGCTGAGATGGGGGATCACCAGACCCACCCAGCCGATCATGCCGGAGACGGAGACGGCGGAGGCCGTCAGCACCGTGGCGCAGAGGATCACCGCCAGACGCAGGCGGTCCGTGTGGACGCCCATGGCGCGGGCTTCATCCGGCGAGAGGGTCAGCAGGTTCATGCGCCAGCGGAGCAGCAGCAGGGGCGTCAGCCCTGCCGCCATACAGACGGCGGCAAAGGCGACGGTGTGCATACGGGTGCCGGAGAGGCTGCCCATGAGCCAGTAGGTGATCTGGGGCAGTTGGTTGGTGGGATCGGCCACCAGCTTGATATAGGAGGTACAGGCCGAGAACAGCGAGCCTACCATGATACCGGCCAGCAGGAGGCTCACCACACGGCTGCCCCGGGATCGGCGGCCCACCAGATAGACCAGGGCCACGGACAGCAGGCTGGCCAGGAAGGCGAAAACGGTGACCATCACGGTGCTCTGGCCCGTCAGGATCGCCAGCGCCGCACCGAAGCAGGCGCCGGAGGACGCGCCCAGGATATCCGGTGCGGCCATGGGGTTCTGGAACACGGTCTGGTAGGCGGTGCCGGCGGCGGAGAGGCCGCAGCCCACCAGGCAGGCCAGCAGGATGCGGGGCAGGCGGACATTCCACACGGCGATGGCCATGTTGTCCGTCCAGGTCTGTTCAATAGAAAAGACGCGGGAGAGGAGTATCTTTACCACCTCGCCCAGAGGGACGCCGTAGCGGCCCAGCACGAAGGACAGCAGAAACAGCGCCAGCAGCGCTGACGCCATGATCGTTATGCTGCGTGTGGGGTGCCGGGGCGTATGCATGGACGGGCCTCCCTTTTCAGTCTGTTCCGCTTCCGCGCGTACCGCGCGGAGGTTCGCTGTCTATTTTACAGGATAACGCAGAAAATGCAAGGGGCATTGTTCGGTATTGTCGTATGTTTGTCCGTCTATATCGTTTTTTGTGTTCGGAGCGGCAGACCGGCTGCGGCCGTGGAATTTCCAGTTTCTGGGAGAAAGTGGTTCGTTTTTATGCATATTGCATAATACATATTGTGGCTGATTGTGCGATATGATGACAATTTTTGTGAGAACACCGTTGACTTTGGAATTTTGCTTTGCTACAATAGGCCCAACATTTCCGAAGCGAAAGGAGGCGGCCGTGATGACCAAGACCACGAAGAAAGCCATGAATACCATGATGACCGCCGCCTGCGCCGGTGCTGCTTTCTGCTGCGCCTGCGCCGCTTCTCATACTGTCATCCTGTCCGTGCTGGGCGCCATTATTATGGCGTCCATTATTATTTGCGCTCTGGTGCTGGTACTGCTGGTACTGGCCGCCTCTGCACATACGCCATTGGCACGGATAACCGCATGACGCGCTGACACCTGATACAGCGAAGCGGCTCCGCCATTGGCGGAGCCGCTTTTTTGTATACCTGCGGCAGACGCCGCCGGTGCATAGTTCCTAAGAAAACCAACGTAAAGGAGAACAAAACCATGAAAAAGAAAGTAGTTGCAATGTTTTTAGCCGCTGTGATGGCGTTCAGCCTGGTGGCCTGCGGCAGCAAGAGCGATAACGGCGGCAGCGGCGATGCCAGCGGCACCGAGACCATTAAGCTGGGCGGCGTCGGCCCCCTGACCGGCGGCTATGCCAACTATGGTCTGTCCGTACAGCACGGCGCGGAGCTGGCCGTCAAGGAGATCAACGCCGCCGGCGGCGTGAACGGCAAGCAGCTGGAGCTGAGCTTCCAGGACTCTCAGGGCGACCCGGAGAGCGCCGTGGCTGCCTACGGCAAGCTGATGGACTGGGGCATGAACGTCAGTCTGGGCGCGGTGCTGTCCGGTGAGACGGCCTCCGTGGTGGCGGCGGCCAAAGCCGACGACGTGCTGGTGATGGAGACCACTGGCTCCGCCGACAAATGCATCGACGGCAACGACAAGGCGTTCCGTATCTGCTTCTACGATTCCTATCAGGGCACCGCGGCAGCAGACTACCTCACCGACAACGCCCTGGCCACCGAAGTAGGCGTGTTCTATCAGAGCGACAACGACTACTCTGTGGGTCTGTACAATGCCTTCGTGGCCGAGTGCCAGAACACCGGCGTGACCATCAAGGAGACGCAGACCTTCACCACCGCCACCAACACCGACTTCTCCACCCAGGTGAACGCCCTTGCTTCCTCCGGCGTGAAGGTCGTGTTCATCCCCATCTACGCGGAGGAGGCCTCCACCTTCCTGACCCAGGCCAAGGGTAAGTTTGCCGACGATGTGTACTTCTTCGGCGCTGACGGTCTGGACGGCATTCTGGGCAAGGTGAGCCAGGATGTGACCATTGCGGATAACGTGCTGATGATGACCCCCCTTCGCCGCGGATTCCGCCGACCCCAAGGTCCAGGCCTTTGTGAAGGCATACCAGGACGCCTACAACGCCACCCCCGACCAGTTCGCCGCGGATGCCTATGACGCGGTGTACGCCGTCAAGGCCGCTGTGGAGGCCGCCAACGGCAGCACCTCCGGCGCTGACCTGGCCGCTGTGATGCCCACCATCACCGTGGAGGGCGTGACCGGCACTATGACCTGGAGCGCCGACGGCAACACCAACAAGGCCGCCAGCGCCATCCTCTACAAGAACGGCGTGGGCACCCTGTTCGGTCAGGACAACGCCAATGACGCCGCCGGCGCGGAGAGCGGAGACGCTGCGGATACCGCAGCCGACGCGGAGGCGTAAGCAAGTAAGCTACCTATCTTCCTCACAATAAGCCCATACGCCCTCCCGGCGCAGCGCCGGGAGGGCGGAACGGGCGCCATGCAAAGGAATGACGACTATGACGAATTTGATACAAACATTGATAAGCGGGCTGAGCCTGGGGAGCATCTACGCGCTGATCGCGCTGGGCTACACCATGGTCTACGGTATCGCCAAAATGCTGAACTTCGCCCACGGCGACGTGATCATGGTGGGCGCATACAGCGGCATTGTGGCGGTGGCGCAGCTGGGACTGTCCCCGTGGGTGACGGTGATCGTCAGCATCGTGGTATGCGCGGTGTTGGGCGTGGTCATTGAGTTCTGCGCCTATAAGCCCCTGCGGCAGGCGGCACCGCTGAGTGTGCTCATCACGGCCATCGGCGTCAGCTATCTTTTGCAGAACGCGGCGCTGCTGCTCTTCGGCTCGCAGCAGATGGCCTACCCCACATTGGTAAAGCTGGGCAGCTTCTCCGTGGGCGGCGTGCAGGTGGACGGCATCACCGTGCTGACGTTGGCGGTGACAGCGGTGCTGATGGCAGCGCTGACGCTGTTCATCGACAAAACGAAGCTGGGCAAAGCCATGCGGGCCGTGTCCGAGGACAAGGACGCCGCCACGCTGATGGGCATCAGCGTGGACAGGACCATCACGCTGACGTTTGCCATCGGCTCGGCGCTGGCGGCCTTCGCCAGTATGTTCTATGGCATGACCTATGTGTACATCAAGCCCACCACCGGCGCCATGCCCGGCATCAAGGCCTTTACGGCGGCGGTGTTCGGCGGCATCGGCTCCATCCCCGGCGCCATGCTGGGCGGCATACTGCTGGGCCTGATCGAGCAGATGTCCAAGACGTATATCTCTACCCTGTGGGCGGACGCCATCGTGTTCGCCGTGCTGGTGGTCGTGCTGGTGGTCAAGCCCACGGGCCTGCTGGGCAAGCCCATGCAGGAGAAGGTGTGAGGTGAAGGAAATGCAGCTGACACAGAAAAAAAGACAGCGCACGGACCTGCTGACCGTGGCGGCGGTGGCCGCACTGTTTGTGGTAATGGCGGCGCTGCTGTATACCGGGCATCTGACCCGGCAGGTAACGAATATGCTGGTGCCCGTTGCGGTGTACATCGTGATGGCGGTGTCGCTGAACCTGGTGGTGGGCCTGCTGGGCGAGCTGAGCCTGGGCCACGCGGGCTTCATGTCCGTGGGACTGTTCTCCGGGTGTCTGGTGGCGATCGCGCTGCACACCACCGCCCTGCCGCTGGGCGTGCGCCTGCCGGTGAGTATGCTGGCGGGCGGCCTGATGGCGGCGGTCTTCGGACTGCTGGTGGGACTGCCGGCCCTGCGGCTGCGGGGCGACTATCTGGCTATCGTGACGCTGGCCTGCGGCGAGATCATCAAGAACATCATCACAAACCTGAACATCACCGGCGGCGCGCTGGGTCTGGACACCTCCTCCATCTACGCCGGGGCGAAGGACCTTCTCCCCTACGGCGCGGTGCTGGTGCTGCTGACGGTGGCGGTGATGCTGAACCTGAAGCGGTCCAAGTACGGCCGGGCCATCATTGCCATCCGGGACAACCGCATCGCGGCGGAGTCCGTGGGATTGAACGTCACATGGTACAAGCTGGCGGTGTTCGTCATCGCGGCGTTCTTCGCAGGCTGTGCCGGCGTGCTGTACGGCCACTCACTGGCCAACATCAAGGCGGCTGCCTTCGATTACAATATGTCCATCGAGATCCTGGTCATCGTGGTGCTGGGCGGCATGGGCAGCGTGCCGGGCTCCGTGATCTCGGCCATCGTGCTGACGGTGCTGCCGGAGGCGCTGCGCGAGGTGGCGGACTACCGTATGCTGGTGTATGCCATCGTGCTGATCCTGGTGATGCAGGCCACGAACAACCCCACGATGAAGCGGTTTTTTGCCTCTGCTAAGGAAAAACTGACCCCCGGGCGAAAGGAGCGTGCGGCGCTGTGACGACGAAAACGAAATTGGTGAAGCGCCAGTCCTCCGTGCTGCTGCCGGAACGGGACATCGACAAGTCCCCGGTGCTGGAGTGCGTGGGGCTGGGCGTGACCTTCGGCGGGCTGAAGGCGGTGGAGGACTTCGATCTGACCATCGGCCGGACGGAGATCGCGGGGCTGATCGGCCCCAACGGCGCGGGCAAGACCACGGTGTTCAACCTGCTGACGAAGGTGTATCAGCCCACAGCGGGCGCTATCCTGCTGGATGGCAAGGACACCCACAGCATGACCACCGCACAGGTGAACAAGGCCGGTATCGCCCGGACGTTCCAGAACATCCGGCTGTTCAATGATCTGACGGTGGCGGAGAACCTGATGGTGGCCATGAACGACTCGGTGCGCTACGGGCTGGCGGGCAGTATCCTGCATTTCCCCAGGTATGCGCGGGAGGAGCACATCGCCCGGGAACGGACGGAGGAGCTGCTGAGCATCTTCCACATGGAGAGTCATGCCGATGAACGGGCGGGCTCGCTGCCCTACGGCGCGCAGCGGCGGCTGGAGATCCTGCGGGCGCTGGCATCGAACCCGTGTCTGCTGCTGCTGGACGAGCCGGCGGCGGGCATGAACCCGTCGGAGACGGCGGAGCTGATGGAGAACATCCGAAAGATACGGGATACGTTCCAGATCGCGGTGCTGCTGATCGAGCACGACATGAACCTGGTGATGAACATCTGCGAGGGTATCTGCGTGCTGAACTTCGGGCACATCATCGCCAAGGGCACACCGGCGGACATCCAGGCGGACCCGGCGGTCATTGAAGCGTATCTGGGACGGAAGAAGGAGGCGAGCGCATGAGCAGCGTGCTGCAGGTGGAGAACATCAATGTGTACTACGGCAGCATCCACGCGGTGAAGGACGTGTCCTTCCACGTGGAGCAGGGCGAGGTGGTGACGCTGATCGGCGCCAACGGCGCGGGCAAATCCACCACGCTGAACACCGTGGCAGGGCTGCTCCGCAGCCGCACGGGAAGCGTGCGCTTTATGGACGAGGAGCTGCGGTACGTGCCCAGCCACAAGCTGGTGGGGCGCGGCATGGCTCTTGTGCCGGAGGGACGGCGCATTTTCCAGCACATGACGGTGCAGGAAAACCTGGACATGGGCGGCTATTGCCGGAGCGGTGACCTGAACGCAGACATCGAGAGCGTGTACGAGCGCTTCCCGCGGCTGAAGGAACGGCGGAAGCAGGTGGCCGGTACGCTGTCCGGCGGCGAGCAGCAGATGCTGGCCATGGGCCGGGCGCTGATGAGCCATCCCAAGCTGCTGATGCTGGACGAGCCGTCTATGGGTCTGGCGCCGCTGCTGGTGGAGCAGATATTCGACATCATTCGACAGCTGCACGCCGACGGCACCACTATTCTTCTGGTGGAGCAGAACGCACAGGCGGCGCTGGCGGTGGCCGACCGGGGCTATGTGCTGGAAACGGGGCGCATCGTCACGGAGGGCACCGGCGCGGCGCTTCTGGAGAGCGACGCCATCAAGAAGGCGTATCTGGGCGGATAAGCATATGAAAAAAGACCGGCGGGTGCCGGTCTTTTTTTACGCCGTCAGATATAAGAAAGCTTTATAGGATAACGGGCATTTACGCTTCGCAGGGGCAAAGCGGGCGGGTATAATGGTATTCGTAAATATACAGCACTTTGAAGGGCTAAAGGAGGGATGGTATGGCACGCTATGTACCGGACCCAGCGCAGCGGGTGACGATATTTCTGGGCGAGGCCGGGTGCGGCAAATCTGAGCTGGCGGTGCAGTGGGCGCTGACGGCGGCGGAGTGTAGACGGGATGTGCATTTCTTCGATCTGGACCAGACAAAGCCACTGCTGCGGTCAAGGGACGCGGCGGAGCTGCTGGAGGGCGCGGGGGTGACGGTGCACTTCGAGCAGCAGTGTGCCGACGCGCCCACGCAGGTGGGCGGACTGGTGCCGCTGCTGCTGGACAAGAGCAAGAGCGTCATTCTGGACGTGGGCGGCAACGACACGGGGGCAAGGCTCATCGGCGGATACGCACACCTGCTGAAGAGCGCGGATGCATGGTTCGTGGTAAACCCGTACCGGCCCTGGTCGGGGACGGTGGCGCACATCGACGGGACCCTGAGCGCCGTGCTGAAGGCGGCGCGGCTTGGCCTGCCGCGTTTTTTGCTGAACCCCACGCTGGGCATCGGCACCACGGCGGAGGAATTCTTAGCGGGCGTGGAGCAGGGGCTCCGGCTGCTGACGCCCTATGTAAAGGTGGAGGCGGCGGCGGTGTCGGAGACGCTGCTGCCGGAGGTCGAAGGCCGGACGGAGCTGCCGCTGCTGCCCATCACACCGCGAATGACTGTCCCGGAGACGGGACTTGATGAAGGATAAGGAGGCATTGAAATGGCGCAAGTCACCATCCGCGCGGAGAGCTGCAAGAGCTGCGGCTACTGCGTGAAGTTCTGTCCCAAGGGCGTGTTGGCCGTGGGACACGAGGTCAACTCCAAGGGCTACCCCTTTGTGGTGGCCGCACACCCGGAAAACTGCATCGGCTGTGCCATCTGCGGACGTATGTGTCCGGACGCGGCCATCGAAGTGTATAAATAAGGAGGCGGGAGCATGGCAAGAGTATTTATGAAGGGCACTGAGGCCATCGCTGAGGCGGCGGTGCGGGCAGGCTGCCGGTTCTTTGCCGGCTATCCTATCACGCCGCAAAACGAGATACCGGAATATCTGGCACGGCGGCTGCCGGAGGTAGGCGGCAGCTTTGTACAGGGCGAGAGCGAGGTCGCGTCCATCAATATGGTGTACGGCGCCGCCGGTACCGGCACACGGGCCATGACCAGCTCCTCCTCCTGCGGCATCAGCCTAATGAGCGAGGGCGTCAGCTTCTGTGCCAGCGCGCGGGTGCCCATCGTATATGTGAATGTACAGCGGGGCGGCCCCGGCATCGGCACCATCCAGCCGGCACAGCAGGACTATGCCCAGGCCACCAAGGCCAGCGGAAACGGCGGGTTCAGAATGCGGGTGTTCTCTCCCTCTACCGTGCAGGAGGCCGTGGACATGACCTATGCGGCCTTTGACTACGCACAGCAGGACCGGAACCCGGTGCTGATCCTCACCGACGGCGTGATGGGCACCATCATGGAACCGGTGGCGCTGCCGCCGGAGCGCTCCGCCGAGGAGGTCAAGGCGCTGAAGGACCAGTGCCGCCCCTGGGCGGCGGTGGGTCACGATTCCTACAAGGAGCCGCGGGCCACTGTCGACGCCGGACGCTGGGACACCAAGGAGCAGGAGCGCCACTGCAAAAAGGCCGAGGAACTGTACAAGAGCTGGCCCAGCGAGGCGGAGACGCTGTATCTGGACGACGCCGAGGTGGTCGTCACCGGCTACGGCATCTGCGGGCGTATTGCACGCTCGGCGGTAAAGCTGCTGCGGGCCAAGGGGCACAAGGTGGGCTTCATCCGCCCGAAAACACTGTACCCCTTCCCTGCCGACGTGTACGCGGGGCTGGACTCTGACAGGGTCAAGGCCATTCTGGACGTGGAGATGTGCATCCCCGCCCAGATGGTGGACGACATCCGGCTGGCCATCAACGACCGCTGCCCCATCGAGACGTGTCTCCACGCGGGCGGCGAGATCATGGGACGCGGCGAGGTCATGGACGCGGTCAGGAAACTGCTGGAACGATAAGGAGGCGTCGGACATGGAAAAGGTATATACGAGAACAAAAGGCATTCAGCCCGATATGGTAGACGGCTTCTGCCCCGGCTGTATGCACAGCACCCTCTTCAAGCTCATCGGCGAGGTGCTGGAGGAGATGGATATGCTGGACAAGTGCACCTGCGCCATCGGCGTAGGCTGCTGCGGTCTGGGCATGGGATACTTCACCTACGATTATCTGCTGGCTGCCCACGGGCGGGCCTGCGCCGTGGCCACCGGCGCCAAACGCAGCAACCCCGACACGCTGGTGTTCACCTATCAGGGCGACGGCGACCTGGCCTCCATCGGTCTGGCTGAGACCATGTCCGCCGCCAACCGGGGTGAGAATATCT
The DNA here is from genome assembly GCA_000435555.1 of Firmicutes bacterium CAG:176. Taxonomy (GTDB): domain Bacteria; phylum Bacillota; class Clostridia; order Oscillospirales; family Oscillospiraceae; genus Vescimonas; species Vescimonas sanitatis. Next base: position 81,175 of record FR881565.1, on the reverse strand, counting down.
CCGTGATCTTTGTAAACAACGGTATCTACGGCATGACCGGCGGACAACTGGCCCCCACCACGCTGGTGGGCATGAAGGCCACCACCGCGCCTAAGGGGCGTGATCCCAGGGAGCACGGCTACCCCATGCATGTGTGCGAGATACTGAACCAGCTGACAGCCCCCTACTATCTGGAGCGCACCAGCTGCAACAACCCCGCCAATGTGGCCAGGACGAAGGCGGCCATCCGAAAGGCATTCCAGAACCAGCTGGACGGCAAGGGCTTCTCGCTGGTGGAGATCGTCACCAGCTGTCCCACCAACTGGGGACTGGAGCCGCTGGAGGCGCTGGGCTTTCTGGAGGAAAAAATGTTCAAGGAGTTCCCCCTGGGGGTCATCCGGGACAAGGATAAGGAGGGCGCGTGATGGAACGAAATCTGATGGTCGCCGGGTTCGGCGGACAGGGCGTGATGACGCTGGGCAAGTTCCTGGCGGAGGCCACCTGCGAGAGCACCGACAAAAATGTGACGTTCTTCCCCTCCTACGGCGCGGAGCAGCGGGGCGGCACCGCCAACTGCTATGTGGTCATCTCCGATGACGATATCGGCGCGCCGCTGGGCGATCAGATGGACGACCTGATCGTCATGAACGACCCCAGCCTGAGCAAGTTCCTGTACAAGCTGGTGCCGGGCGGGACGCTGTACATCAACAGCTCCATCGTCAAGAGCGAGATCACGCGCACGGATATCAAGGTGGTAAAGGCTCCGGTGACGGAGCTGGCGCTGGAGATGGGCAGTGCCAAGGTGCTGAACATCATCATGCTGGGTGTGTACGTGGGCTATACCCAGGTGGTGCCGGAGGACGTGGTGTGGCGCACTATAGAACACAAGCTGGGCAAAAAGCCGGCGCTGCTGCCGCTGAACCGGCAGGCCTTTGATCTGGGACTGAAGCTGGGTCGGGAGCAGCGATAAAAAGGGCTTGATTTTTATCCTTTAAAGCGTTAGAATATGCCATCGGCAAAAACAGGCGGTCTCCCTGCCGGGGAGGCCGCGGACACATACTTCAGACAAGGAGGAAACGCTGTGTACTACCAGGTATCAAAGGAATTTTTCGATAAGCTGCCCAACGCCTGCTTCGGCGCGGTGGCGGTGCGCGGGCTGGACAACACCCATGACATTCCGGAGCTGGAGGAGATGCTGGCCGGGAATGTGGCGGAGTGCGAGGCCTATTTCACCGGCAAAAAGCCCAAGGAGACGGAGGATATCCTGCCCTACCGGGCGGCGTTCACCGCCCTGGGCATCAACCCCAATAAGTTTATGTGCTCCATCGAGGCACTGCTGACCCGTATCGCCAAGGGCAAGGGCTTCCCCCACATCAATGCGGCGGTGGACCTGGGCAACGCGGTGTCCATCAAGCACAGGCTGCCCATGGGCGCGCACGATCTGGACACCATCGCAGACGGGCTGGACGTCCGGCTGGCGGAGGAGGGCGACACGTTCATTCCCTTCGGCTCCACCGAGGAGGAGTCACCGGACGTGGGCGAGGCGGTATATGCCTGCGGCCACGAGATACGGACCCGGCGGTGGACCTGGCGGCAGTCCGAGCGCGGCAAGATCACCGAGAACACCAAGGCCATCCTGTTCCCCATCGACGGTTTCTCCGACGTGAATGCGGCGGAGGTACAGGCGGCGGCGGACGAGCTGGTGGCGCTGCTGAAAAAGTATTTCGGCGAGGGGCTGGAGATCGAGACCGGCACCGTAACGAAGGAGCAGCCGCGGTTCGAATTCTTCAAATAAGCAAAAAAAGAAACGCCTATGGGCGTTTCTTTTTTGCTTATTTGTCCGCGTCGGCGGCGGCACGAAGGGCACGGAGGAAGGAACGGACCACCGCGTCGCCCTTGACGCCGGGGCGCAGGGCCACGCCCAGTTCGCGGCAGCAGGGCGGGTCCATGGCGCGGACGGTCAGGTCCTGGCGGGCGTAATAGTCCAGCTCCAGCCGGGAAAAAACGGTGCTGCCCAATCCGGCGGCCACGGCGGCCAGGACAGAACGGTTGTTCATACGGTCATCGGTGTAGACGGGCTCCACGCCGGCACGGGTGAACACGCGGGTGGTGTCGGTGTTGGTGCCGTAGTCGGGGATGATAACAGCACGGCCGGTAAACCAGGTCACGGGCACGGGGTCCGGTACATCGCTGTCCGGCGGCAGAACGGCCAGGAAAGGATCGTCACAGAGCCTGATCCAGTCCATATCCGTGCCGGTGAAGCGCTTGTCGGTAACGCCCAGCTCCACACTGCCGTCGCGGAGCCAGTTGTCCACCTGCATGGGGCTGCCGGAGATGACGCTGACGGTGATCTGGGGATACTCGGCCTTCAGCGCCGCCACGGCCCGGGGCACCCAGCGGGTGGAGACGGTATCCAGCGCCGCCAGGCGCAGGGTGGCCTGCTGGGCACACTTGCAGGCATTGATCTCGCCGTTCAGGGCATCGTAGACCTGCAGCAGCCGGTGGATCTTGGGCATGAGGGTCTTGCCCGTCTCGCTGAGGCGGACGCCGCTGTAGCTGCGGTCCAGCAGACGCAGGCCGATCTCGTTTTCCAGGCTGTTCATCATGTAGGTCAATCCCGCCTGGGAATAGCCCAGCGTCTCTGCGGCGCGGGAGAAGCTGCCGGCCTCCTGAATGACGGCCAGGGCCTGTAATTTCTGGATATCCATGGCGGCACCACCTATAAAGAAAACTGATAGGTATACTATGGCGCAGGGCAGGTGGTTTGTCAAGAGGGACCGCACGGTTTGGGTGGACGAATTCGGTGAGAAATTTGAGATATCGGCATGATCGGAACCCCCTACCCGGGTTGCGCCGTGGAGAAAATTGAGGTATGATACACCATATATAATCGCGGGAGGCAGGACATGGGCGCTGACGGGGCACGGAAAAGAAAAATAGCGGTGATCGCGGCGCTGGCTGCGGCGGTGGTGCTGCTGGCCCTGCTGGAGCTGCTGGTGGGGTCCTCCGGGATGTCGGTGCGGCAGTGTGTTTCGGCGCTGTTCGGCAGCGGGGACAGCGCGGCGGTGCGGATCATGCAGCACATCCGTCTGCCGCGGCTGCTGGCCGCTGTTATTGCCGGGGCGGGATTATCCGTATCCGGACTTATCATGCAGACGGTGCTGGGTAATCCTATGGCCTCCCCCGCCACGCTGGGCGTGTCCAACGCGGCGGTGTTCGGCGCGAACCTGTCCATCATCGCGCTCTCGGGCGGGTTTCTGTCCACCGGCAACAACCTGACCAGCTATACGGCGGGGGCAGATCCCTTTGCCACGTCGGCGCTGGCCTTTGTGTTTGCGGCGGGCTCCGTGCTGGTGGTGCTGGCGCTGTGCCGGCTGCGGGACTTCTCCCCCAATGTGGTGGTGCTGGCGGGTATCGCACTTGGCTCCGTGTGGACGGCGGCCACCACGATCTTGCAGTTCTACGCCACGGATGTGGGACTTTCCGCCGCGGTGATCTGGAGCTTCGGCGACCTGGGCCGCGCTACATACCGGGCCGACTGGATCATGCTGGCGGTGACGGCGGCGGGCATCACGGTCTTTGCGGCGCTAGCCTGGCGGTACAACGCGCTGCTCAGCGGCGGGGATGCCGCGGGCAGCATGGGCGTGAACGTGGCGCTGCTGCGGTGGGTATCCCTGCTGCTGGCATCGCTCATCACGGCGGTGTGCGTGTCGTTCCTGGGGATGATCGGCTTTGTGGGTATCATCTGTCCCCACGCGGTCAAGCGACTGGTGGGCCACGACCACCGGTGGGCGCTGCCGGCGGCGACCCTGTGCGGCGGCGCGCTGCTGCTGGCGGCGGACGCGGTGAGCCGCAGTATCGGCAGCGGCTCCGCCCTGCCGGTGGGGGCCATCACCTCCCTGTTGGGCGCGCCGTTTTTCCTGACGCTGATCTTTGGAAAAAAGGAGGGCGGTGTATGCTGAAGGTGGAACACGTGACCTTCCGCTATGAACGGCGGGGCGCACCGGTACTGCGGGACGCCAGTCTGTCACTGGAAACAGGACAGGTAGGTGTGCTGCTGGGCCGCAACGGCTGCGGCAAAACCACATTGCTGAAAACAACGCTGGGGCTGTGTACACCGGAGCAGGGGCAGATCCTCTTTGACGGACAGGCGCTGGGCGCCATGAAACGGCAGCAGCGGGCCCAGGTGGCGGCCTACGTGCCCCAGGAGCTGCAATTCGGCGCGCTGCGGGTATACGACGCGGTGCTGGCCGGGCGGGTGAGCCGCTTCGGCGTACAGCCCGGTGCGGCGGACCGTACGGCGGCGGAGGCCGCGCTGGCGGACATGGACCTGACGGCGCTGGCAGAACGGAATGTGCAGACGCTGTCCGGCGGCGAGAGGCAGAAGGTGGCCATTGCCCGGGCGCTGGCCCAGGAGCCGAAGCTGCTGGTATTCGACGAGCCCACAGGCAACCTGGACGTGGCCAACGAGCAGCGGATCCTGCGGCAGGCGCGGCGGCTGGCCCGGACACGGGGCATGACGGTGCTGTGCACCCTGCACGATTTGAACCAGGCCATGGCCTACGGCGACAGGCTTTTCCTCATGCGGGACGGACAGGTACGATACGCCGGAAACGGGGACATACTTACCCCGGAGACGGTGTGGGATATATTCGGTGCGCGGGTGCGCGCGGCGGAGATCGACGGACAGAAAATACTGATAGGAGTAAACGAAGATGATTACTAAGAGAGTTTTGGCCCTGGTGCTGGCGCTGATGATGACCCTGACGCTGTTCGGCTGCGGCGAGAAGCCCGCGGAGGATGGCACAGATGACGCACCGAAAACCGTGACGATAACGGATATGATCGGCCGCCAGGTGGAGATCGTGCCGGGCAGCTACCAGCGGGTGGTGTGCATCGGCGCGGGCGCGCTGCGGCTATACAGCTATGTGGGTGACGTGAGCCTGCTGTGCGGTGTGGAGGACATCGACAACACCACGCTGGAGGAGCGTCCCAAGATGTTCGACGGTGTGGCGCGTCCCTATGTGATGGTGTACGGCGATACCTTCGCCGCCCTGCCCTCCTGCGGCGTGGGCGGCCCCAACGCCCAGGCGGCGGAGGCGGAGAAGATCCTGTCCTGTACGCCGGATATCATTGTCTCCGAGTATGAGGACACAGATAAGGCCGAAGCCCTGCAGCAGCAGGTGGGTGTGCCGGTCATCACCCTGCGGACCGGCGTGGACGGCGTGTTCAGTGAGGATTTCAGCGGCTCCATCACCCTGCTGGGTCAGGTGTTCGGCAAGGAGACCCGCGCTTCGGAGCTGCTGGCCTTTGTCAGCACGGAGACCGCGGACATTCAGGCACGGACGGCGGGTATCGCCGAGGACAGCAAGCCGGCGGTGTACATCTGCGGGCTGGGCAACTGGGGCACCACCAACCACCTGATGACCATAGAGAGCTACAGCACGTTTACCGTGGCGAACATCAAGAACACCGTCAGCGGGCTGAGCGCCAAGGGCGTACAGCCCATCGAAGCCGAGAAGTTCACGGCACTGGGGCCGGACATGGACATCATGCTCATCGACGCGGCGGCGGTGAAAAACATCAAGCCCCTGTACGCGGAGGACAACGGCCTGTTTGACAGCTGCAAGGCGTGGCAGGAGGGCAAGGTGTATCTGCAGATGGCGTACAACGCCTACTACACCAACTATGAGATCGCGCTGGCCAATGCCTGGTTCTCCGCCAAGTGCGTCTATCCGGAGCAGTTCACAGACATTGACATGACCGAGAAGCTCAACGAGATCACCGGCGCTTTCCTGGGCAAGGGCATTGCGGAGGAGATCTATCGGATGCCCAACAGCTTCGGCGGCTATCAGCAGATCGACACGGCCACGTTCTTCGCGTGAGGGCGGCGGCATGATCGACAAACGGGATGTACAGGCGTTCTTTGACCGGCTGGCACCGGACTGGGACGCGGACATGGTACGGAATGAGGCGGTCATCGCCCGGATACTGGATAACGCCGGGGTATGCGATGGCTGCACGGTGCTGGACGTGGCCTGCGGCACCGGCGTGCTGTTCGGCGACTATGTAAAGCGCGGCGCGGCGCGGGTAACGGCTGTCGACCTGTCGCCGGAAATGGCGGCGCGGGCGGCGGAAAAGGCCGCCGGGACGCAGATCACGGTGGTATGCGGCGATGTGGAGGACAGCGCCGCCGTGCGGGACAGCGGGCCCTATGACGTGGTGATGGTCTATAACGCCTTCCCGCACTTTCCCGATCCGGCGGGGCTGATCCGGACGCTGGCAGAGCTGGTCCGGCCCGGCGGGCGGCTGTCCATCGCCCACGGCATGAGCCGGGCGGCGCTGGACGCCCACCACAGCGGCAGCGCGAAGCCCGTGTCTCTTGGTTTGCTGCATGAGGACGAAGTCCGGGCGCTGATGGCGCCGTATCTGGACGTGGACACGGTGATCTCCAATGGGGAGATGTACCAGGTCTGCGGAAGAAAAAGAGCATAAAAAAACAGTCCCGGCGACGGCCGGGGCTGTTTTTTTATGCCTGCGGGATGTCGGCGAAGCGGCGTGGCTGCTCCTGCCCATTGAGGACACGGCTTGCGCCGGCGGCCAGAGCCTCCAGCTCAAACTCGCCGGCCATGACCTCCACCGGGGCGATGAAGGAGAGCTTTTGCGTCAGGTAGCCGGTCACATAGTGGGAGTGGGCCAGTCCGCCGGTGAGGATAATGCGGTCCACGCGGCCATCCGCCGCGGCGGCCAGGCCGCCGATGGCCCGGGCGCAGCTGTACAGCATACCGTCATAGACCAGCTTGGCGTGCACATCACCGCCGACAATGCGCTGCTCCACCTCCTGGGCATTGGCGGTGCCCAAGTGGGCCATCAGGCCGCCCTTGCCGCGGATGAGATCCATGATGTCCTGCTTGGTGTACGCGCCGGAATAGCACATGGCCACCAGGGGCTGAAGGCTGACGCCGCCCATGCGCTCCGGGGCGAACATCCACTCGTCATCGCGGACGCCGTCCACCATCTTGCCACCGATAAACAGGCGGGCGGACCCACCGCCGCCCAGGTGCAGGACGATCAGGCGGCAATCGGCCAGGGGCTTATGCAGCACATCTGCGGCGCAGCGCAGGGCCATGGCGCGGCAGTTGAGGGCGTGGCCGGTCATCATACGCGGCAGCATCGGGTGTCCGGATATCCGGGCCTCATCGGTCATCTCGTCCACGGTGACGGGGTCGCAGATGAAGGCGGGGATACCCAGCGGACGGGCGATACGCAGGGCCAGCACGCAGCCCAGATTGGAGGCATGGGCCGCATCGCGGACCGTGTACATGAAGTCCACCATGTCCTGATCCACCAGGTAGGTACCGGCGGCACAGTAGGGCAGCTGACCGCCCCGGGCACAGACGGCGTCCAGCGTGGTCAGGTCCACATTGTGGGCGGACAGTTCCTTTTCAATGGCGGTCTGGCGGAAATCTGCCTGTTCCATGACCCAGGAGAAGGGGCTCAGGTCCTCTTTGCTGTGGCGCACGGCGGCGTCAAACAGCTTTTGCTCACCCTGAAAGAGGGCCAGCTTGGTAGAGGTGGAGCCGGGGTTGATGACGAGAATGCGCTTATCCATAGGGGCACTCCTTCCCTTTTGTTATTTAAAGTAAGTATACCCTATTCCACAGGGTATCCGCAAGCGGGGAACACTGAATGGATATAAGATTTTCCGATAGGCTCAGACGGCGCTCTTTGTCAGCATACGGACAGCGTATTTCAGGAACATCTTTACGGCCGGCGAGGCGTCCGCCCGGGAGTGGAGTGCCGCGCCCAACGTGATGCTGGCCGGCGGGTCGATGGGGATCATGGCGACATCGCAGATACGCTTTTCGGTGATGAGCTTGTTCATCACGCTGACACCCAGGCCCTGCTCCACCATGGACATGGCGGAAAAGTTCTCGATGGTGGTATAGCGGATGTTGGGATCAACGTGATTGCGTGCAAACAGCGCCTCCACGTCGTCATCACAGCCCAGGGCGGGCATGATGAAGCTGTCCTGCTCGCACCGCTTCAGCGGGTAGCAGTCGGCACCGGCCAGAGGATGATTCCGGGGCAGCAGGGCCAGCATGGGGTCCTCGGCCAGTGGGATCCACTCGAAGGGCATATTCTCCTGGTAGCTTAGGAAGCCGATATCGGCGGTACGCTCCTCCAGCCACTGGGACACCTCCTGCCAAATGCCCTCCATCAGCTTGATCTCCACGTGGGGGTAGTTCTCCTGAAAATCCCGGATGACAGCGGGCAGCCAATGGGTGGCGATGCTGGAATAGGCGGCGATGGTGACGGTGCCGATCAGCAGGCCGTTCATCTGGGCGGACAGCTCGAAAAGCTTATCCTCCTGGTGGAGTATCTCGCGGATGACAGGCAGCAGCAGCTGACCGTTGGCCGTGAGCGCCACGCCCTTGGTGCTGCGGCTGAACAAGGAGAAGCCGATCTCCTTCTCCAGTGCAGTGACCAGCTGATTAACGCCGGAGGGCGTGTAGCGCAGCATCTCGGCGGCGCGGGAAAAGCTGCCGGTCTCGGCAGCGGCCAGAAAGGCGCGGCAGCGGGCGGTCTCCATGGTTTTTCCTCCTTCCAAGCTATTAGTATTTCTAACAAGCACTATAACAAAGTACAGCTTTACTTTTCCTGTGAAATATTCTACTATAGCATCAACAGGAAGGCAAGAGCCTGAAACCAAAAAAAACAACAAAACTCACATAAAATTTTTCAAGGAGGATGTTACCATGAAAAACATTTCTACGCACGTCGCTATCGCCGTTGTTTCCCTGGTGCTGGTCATCGCGTCCGCCTTTTTGATGACGGCTCCCGAGGCGGGTATGCGCCTGATCGGCGAGTATGTCACCCTGTTCTGGGCTGTGGTGTTCACCGCTGCCACCACCCGCGCGCTGCTGCTGGAGCGCAGCCGCGAGGAGAAGCACGAGAACAAGCCCGCACACGCCGCCGCGTAACCGAAAGCGCCGAGAGAACACGCCGTAAGGCGTGTTCTTTTTTTGTGCCGCGGGCGGGGAAAACCGGTTGACGGCCGCCAAAAAATGGGATACAGTAGGGATATAACAAGACCGGGAGGGCTATCGTATGAAGAAGATCGCAGTGATCACAGGCGCGTCCAGCGGCATGGGCAAACGGTTCGCCGAGACGGTGGATCGGTACGGCACCTTTGACGAGGTGTGGGTCATCGCACGGCACGAGGCACAGCTGGAGGCCCTGCGCGCCACGGTCCCCTTCCCCGTCCGCGTGCTGGCGCTGGACCTGACGGACCGCAGCAGCTTCGATGTATATGCTGCGGCACTGGCCGAGACACCGGTGGAGGTAGGCCTGCTGATGAATTGCAGCGGCTACGGCAAGTTCAGCGCCGTGCTGGACACGCCGCTGGCGGTAAATCTGAACATGACGGACCTGAACTGTCAGGCGGTGGTGGCCATGTGCCAGATCACCGCACCCTATATGCCCCGGGGCAGCCAGATCATCAACATCGCCTCCGTGGCGGCCTTTCAGCCCATCCCCTATATCGATATCTACGGTGCCACAAAGGCCTTTGTGCTGAGCTTCAGCCGGGCGCTGAACCGGGAGCTGAAAAGCCGCGGCATCGGCGTTATGGCGGTGTGCCCCTTCTGGACAAAGACGGCGTTCTTCGACCGGGCCATCAAGTCGGTCGAGGCGCCCGTTGTGAAGAAATACGCGGCCATGTACGATCCGGACGACATTGTAGCACGCACCTGGCGGGACGCCAAGCGGGGCAAGGACGTGTGCAAGTACGGCTTTGTGGCGCGGGTACAGGCAGGGCTGACGAAGCTGCTGCCCCACAGCGTGGTCATGGATGTATGGATGAAGCAGCAGGACCTGCATTGACGCAAAAAACGACCTTCGGCATAAAGCCGAAGGCCGTTTTTTCATGCCCGCATGAGCGCCCGTGCAAAGGCGCGGGCGCGGGCTTCCTTTTCCGCGTCCATGAACGTGTGATCGTAGCCCAGGTGGCGCTCGGTCAATGCGTCTACATAGCGCATATCGGTGTGCCTGCACCAGCGGCGCATCCCCTCGATGAACAGGTCTGCGCCCTTCTCCGGCCGGTAGCCGCAGGTGGTCAGAATGGCCAGAGACTTGCCGGAGAGCAGAGACGGACCGCGGCCGCGGGGACCGTAGTACTTATTCAGCGCATAGACGAAGCGGTCCAGCGCGGCCTTCATGGGCGCAGGGCAGAACCAGGAGTGGATGGGCGCGGCCAGCAGCAGGATATCGCTGCAGAGGGCGGCATCAAATATGGCGGGCATATCATCCGCCAGAACGCAGGCAGGATGCTCCCAGTCCATCTGACAGCCGCGGCAGGCGCGGCAGGACTCAATGTGCAGATCAAAGAGTGAAAACACCTCCGCCGTGTGGCCGGCGGCACGCCACGTCTCCAAAAAAGGCACCAGCAGGGCGTGGGTGTTGCTATGCGCCGCACGGGGACTTGCAAACAAGACAGTCATGTGCATACGGCAGCCTCCTGTAAAGCAATATCACTTGCGGCGTCTTTCCTCCCAAGTCTCCTGCGCCTCGCGCAGATGCTCCAGCAGCTCGCTGCGGGAGCGGTAGGCAAAGAGGAAGCTGTACTTCTCGCGGCGCTCCTCCTGCCGCTGGCGAATGTGGGCCTTCAGGTTCTCCACCTTGATGACCACGTCGTGCTCATCGGCGAACTTGCGGATGCGGGACACCAGCTTGGCGGAATAGACCAGATCGATGGTAAACACGCCAAAGAAAAAGCCGATGACAAATGAGAAGGCCAGGTTGCGGGACAGCCAATCCAGCGCGTCCAGGATATAAGGATGGACGCAGAAGTAGTACACGGCACTGACCGCCGCCCAAAGGACGGAGAAGGCCGGGCAGATCAGGCCCTGGATATTGCCCCACTGCTTGCTGTAATCCCAAAGGCGGATGTGCATGAACTTCAGGCTGACGATACCGGCAATATATTCGATAGCTGTCATGCTCAGGGCCATGCCCGCAAAGAGCAGCAGCTTCTCCCCCGCCGTGTCCACACCGTTTTTTTCACCGATGGAGGCCAACAGATAAAGAATACAGAGGCCCGAACCGTACAGGGGCACATAGGGCCCCACGCAGAAGCCGGGGTTGATCCACTTGCGCTCCGGGTTGGCACCGGAGAGAAACCGGCGGTACAGCAGCTCAGCCACCCATCCAAGGGTGGAGCCAATGAAGAATAAGTAAGCCAGGGTCAAAAACATATTCATGGAACGTTATCCTTTCTTGCGGAGATAGCAGTACCAGGCCGCAAGGCCCACCAGCACGCCGCCCGCCGTGTTTCCCAGCGTGACGGGGAGCATATTCCCTAGGAAATAGCGCCCCCAGGTCAGGACGGACAGGTCCGCGCCGGCGGCCTGCGCCACTGCGGCGCAGGCAGGTGCGGACTTACCGAACAGGGCCAGCGCACAGTAGGTCATGTCGGCGATGGAGTGGCTGAAGCCGGCCACCACAAAGAACATCACTGGCGCCCACGCGCCCAGAATACGGCCGGCGGCATCCTTTGCGGACAGGCTCGCCAGCACGGCGACCGTGACGAGAATGTTGCACAGCACACCCATGAAGAAGGCCTTGCCGAAGGGCATGGTCATCTTCCCTACCGCCAGCTGCATGGTATAGACACCCAGCGCACCGTCTCCCGCGTCCAGCCAGCCAAAGCGGGCGCAGATCCAGCTCAGGGTCAGCGCACCCAAAAAGTTGCCCAGATACACAACGCCCCAGTTGCGGAGCATGGCGCACCAGGTCACGCGCCTGTCCAGCAGGCTGATGACCAGGAGGGTATTTCCGGTAAACAGCTCGGCACCGGTGAGCACCACGATGCCCAGGCCGAAGGCAAACAGGACGCCGGCGATGATACGGACCGCGCTGGCGTTGGTGATGGCATAGGTAGCCATGTTGGTGACGCAGACCGGAAACCCGATCAACGCACCGGCGGCAATGCCCAGAATCAACAGCTTCAAAAAGGGCTGCCGGGTCTTGAGGACACCGGCGGCAGCATAGTTGGCCGCTGTCTCGGCGGGAGTAAAGACGTTCATGCGCCGCCCTCCCCTGTCAGATATTCCGCCGCGCGGACGGTATGGGCCATCAGCACCGCGGAGGTGACAGCCCCTACGCCGCCGGGCACAGGCGTGATGGCATCCACGATGGACGACACCGCCGGAAAGTCCGCATCGCCGCAGAGGCCGGTGCCGTTCCAGTTCATGGACACATCCAGCACGATCTGGCCGGGTCGGACATGGGCGGCGGTCAGGCTGTTGACCGCGCCGGCGGCGGTGATGATAATATCCGCCTGGCGGGTCAGCGCCGCCGTATCCGGTGTCTTTGTATGGCAAACGGTGACGGTGGCGTTCTCCCGCAGGAGCAGCATGGACACCGGACGGCCTACCACCGGGGAACGGCCGATGACCACTGCGTGCCTGCCGCAGGAGTCAATGCCGTAGTGGCGCAGCAGCGCCATACAGGCCTGGGCGGTGCAGGGGGCAAAGCCCCTTCCCTGTCCGGTGAACACGGCGGCAGCGCTCTCGGGCGTCATACCGTCCACGTCCTTGTCCGGCGCCAGGCGGGCACAGAGATCGCTCTCCTCCCCACGCAGATGGGGCGGCAGAGGCCGCAGCAGCAGGCAGCCGTGAACGGCAGGGTCACGGTTGACGGCGTCGATAGCTGCCGCCACCACATCGGCGGAGGCATCCGCGGGCAGGGTGCGTAGCTCCGCGGCCACACCGCAAAGCGCAGCGCGCTTCACGGCGCCGCGTATGTACGCACCGTCGGCCGCGTTATCGCCGCAGCGCAGGAGGACCAAACGGGGCTGGACACCCTTTGACAGCAGCGCCTCGGCGCGGGTGCGGGTGTCGGCGGATAGCGCATCCGCCACAGGCTTTCCGGTCAGCAGAACGGCCATGTGTGTCCCTCCTTATCAGACAAGTTGATCGCGCACCGCGCAGAAAATACGTTCGCCGTCGGTCCTTCCCTGATCCAGCAGAGCGAAGCACCGAGCGTTCAGATGGTCGGCCGCCGACCGATCAGTCATAGTCTTTGTATTGACCAGCACGTTCAGGGCCGCAGCCTCCAGCGCACCGCGCAGTATGGCGGCGGCACAGCCGGCATCGGACACCGCCAGCCGGGATCCGATCTCCGCCAGACGTCCGGCGGCGGACAGGGCCGCGGCACACAGAGCCATGATCTCCAGCGGCGCGGTGCAGGCCGTCTCAGCAGCGCTTTGCAGCACCGCCGCACGGGTGGGATCCTCCCTGGGAATGGCGTAGGCGCGGCTGAGAGGCTGAAAGCCCTCCGCGTCCGCACGGACCTGGTCCAGCAGCTTATTCTGTAAAGCGCTTGTACTTTTCAGCAATTGCTGTATCTCGCTTTCCACGTCGGCGTACTTCTTTTTTCCGGTGGTCAGGCTGGCCACCATGCCGCACAGAGCCGCGCCGACAGCGCCGCACAGTGCGGCGGCACCGCCGCCGCCGGGCGTCGGTGCTGACGAGGCAAGCGCGGCCACAAATTCGCGGCAGGTCTTGTTGGTGTCGTCCATAGTGCCCTCCTTAAAACAGACCGCGGACCGCGCCGGTGGCGGTGTCCACGTCGATGCGGCGGTAGGCCGGGTCGGACCCTGTGCCGGGCATCATAGAGATGCTGCCGGCCACGGGGCACAAAAACCGTGCGCCGCTGTACTCCAGCACATCCCGCACCGGCAGACGCCATCCGGTAGGCACGCCCTTTCGGGCCGGGTCGTGGGACAGGGACAGGTGCGTTTTCACCATCATGGTGCAGTAGTCGGCGTACCTGGGGTCGGACTCAAACCGTGCCGCCTTTTCCAGCGCCAGCGGCGACCAGTCCACCCCGTCGGCGCCATAGACCTCCCGGGCGATGCGCTCCACCCTCTCACGCAGAGGCATATCGTCCGGGTAGAGGAATTGCAGCGCCGAGGGCTCGTCGCAGGCAGCCATGACCGCGCGGGCCAGCTCTTCGGCGCCAGCACCGCCATAGCGCCAGTGATCGGACACGGCGCAGCGCAGGCCGTTCTCCGCGCAGATACGGCGCACCAGCGCCAGCTCCGCGTCGGTATCGGTATAGAACTTGTTGATGCACACCACAGGGGTGACGCCGGATTTGCGGATGGTGGCCGCGTGGTGCAGCAGATTGGCGCAGCCTGCCTCCAGCAGGGCGAGATCCTCCCGTGTATACGCCTCCGGCAAAGGTCGTCCAGGGACGACCTCCGGGCCGCCGCCGTGCATCTTCAGGGCGCGGACGGTGGCCACCAGCACCGACACGTCCGGCTTCAGCCCGGACAGGCGGCACTTGACGTTCCAGAACTTTTCGAAGCCGATGTCGGCGGCGAAGCCGGACTCAGTGACATGGTAATCAAACAGCTTCAGCCCCAGGCGGTCGCCGATGACCGAGGACTGGCCGATGGCGATATTGGCAAAAGGCCCCGCGTGGACCAGCACCGGCTGGTGCTCCACCGTGTAGCACAGCGTGGGGTTGATGGTGTTCCGCATCCAGGCGGTCATGGCCCCGGCCACCTCCAGGTCCTCGGTGGTAACGGGTTTTCCCTGCTTGTCATAGGCCAGCACGATGCTGCCGATGCGCCGACGCAGGTCCTCCAGGTCCCGGGCCACGGAGAGGATAGCCATCAGCTCAGAGCTGACGGCGATATTGGCGCAGGTGTCCATGGGATAGCCGTCCATCTTCCCCTCGCCAAGGCCGATACGCATCTTTCGTAGGGCCTGGCAGCAGAAATCCAGCACAAAGCTCCACTGCACGCGCTCCGGATCGATATCCAGCCGCCGCAGGCCGCGTTTGGCCAACGTCTCGTCGTCATAATTGCGCTCATGCTGCATACGGGCATTCAGGGCGGTCATAGCCAGATTGTGGGCGTTCATGATGTCGTTGATATCGCCGGTCAGGCCCAGGGAGAACTCCGTCATGGGAATGAGCAGGGCGTTGCCGCCGCCGGCGGCAGTTCCCTTTACGTTCATGGTGGGGCCGCCGGAAGGCTGGCGCAGACAGCCGCCCACGTTGGCGCCCAGACGTCCCAGTCCTTCGATCAGGCCCAAAGACGTAGTAGACTTCCCCTCGCCCAGGGGCGTTGGGGTAATGGCTGTTACCTCAATATACTTGCCGTCCGGCCGGTCCTTCAGGCGCTCCATGATCCGCAGAAAGTCCAGCTTGGGGGTCTTCCCATACGGCAGGAGTTCTTCGGGCAGCAGCCCCAGCTTCCGGCGGAACCAGTCCACCGGGGGCAGGGCCTGCTCCGCCGCCGCACCGATCTGCCAGTCCTTGTAAACAGCAGGATCAAGGGCCGTGCGCCCGGCAGCGTCGGTGTAGGAACCGTTTTCAAAGTCAAAAGCCATGCTGTGCCCTCCTTGCCGCATCTCGGTATGTATTCACGACCATTATACATCATCCTGTGGAATGTAGTCAACTGTCGGGTCTATATCTTGTGGGATTATTTTTCTTGCATTTTCGTGGGAATGCGTATATACTGTGAGCAGTTCCGTGTAGGGATGGTGCGTTAAGTGCCGGACGGATGGGAGGCTGCCGCCGGACGAAGGTGCATCTGCGCCGCGATACCATTCCAGCTTCCACGGGCAGTTTGTGTCGTTATCTATATGGTGATACCTCCCATCCCAAGGATAAGGAGGTATTTTTTTATGCAGAAAAAAGAACTATGCGCCGTTCCCGCACCGGTCCTCGACACCTATGCCCTGACGGTCTGCGCCCTGCTGACCGCGCTGAGCGTGGTGCTGGCCCGATTGCTGACCATCATTCCCAGCGAAGTAAGCCGATTTTCTTTGGAGGCAGTGCCCATTCTCCTGGCCGGACTGCTGTTCGGGCCGCTGCCCGGCGCGGCAGTGGGCTTTGCCGCCGACTTTATCGGCTGCCTGTTTTCTCCCTTTGGCTACAACCCGATCTTTTGCCTGCCGCCCATTCTGTACGGCCTGTGGGCGGGGCTGGTGCGCCGGTATGTCTGGCGCAGGCCTACCCTCTGGCGGGCGGCGCTGGCGGTATTTCCTGCGGCGGTATGCGGCTCCGTGCTCTGGCAGAGCATGGCTCTGGCGCTGGTGTATGGCGGTGCGGCCAAATGGCCCTATTTCCTCACCCGGCTGGCGGCCCGCAGCGTTCAGTTCGCCATCACCGGCTGTATCGACGCGCTGCTGGTGTGGCTGCTGATGCGGCGGAACGCACTCTCCCCGGTACTGCGGCGGATAAAGACGAAGGGCGGTGACGGCCATGACGCTGGATGAGGTACTGGCGTACATCCACAAGGTGGACTGGCGGGGCAGCGTGCCCGGGCTCAGCCGTATCGATACGCTGCTGGGCCTGCTTGGCCATCCGGAGCGGCACGTACAGTATGTCCACGTCACCGGCACCAACGGCAAGGGCAGCACCTGCGCCATGCTGGCCTCCGTGCTGCGCGCCGCCGGATATAAAACGGGACTGTACACCTCGCCGTACATCTTCCGCTTCAATGAGCGTATGCAGATCAACGGCGCACCTATCCCGGACGATACCCTGTGCGCCTTGGTGGAGGAGCTGCGCCCGCTGGCCGGCCGCATGGCGGATCCCCCCACGGAGTTTGAGCTGGTAACGGCCATCGGTCTGACCTGGTTTGCCCGGGAGATGTGCGATATTGTGGTATGCGAGGTGGGCATGGGCGGTGAATTCGATGCCACCAATGTGATCCCCGCGCCGGAGGTGGCCGTGCTCACCAACATCGGTCTGGACCACACCAAAGTGCTGGGGAATACGGTGGAGGCCATCGCCGCCACCAAGGCGGGCATCATAAAGCCCGGCTGTCATGCCGTCCTGTACCCCTGTGCCCCCTCCGTACAGGAGGTGGTGGCCGTGCGCTGCCGCGCGGCAGGCGCACCGCTGACCGCGGCGGACTTCGATGCCCTCTCCTCAGTCTGCGACACGCTGGAGGGACAGATATTCAACTACGGCCCATATAAGGACCTGCGGCTGCCCCTGCTGGGCGGCCACCAGCTGCGAAACGCCGCCGTGGCGCTGACGACCATTGATGTTCTGCGGCAGCGTGGCTGGCACATTGATGAAAGTGCCGTCCGTCAGGGCTTGGCCCAGACCGCGTGGCCGGGACGGTTTCAGGTGGTGCGGCGGCAGCCCACGATCATTCTGGACGGAGGGCACAACCCCCAGTGCATGGTCTCGCTGGCGGCGGCCATCCGGGAGTATCTGCCGGGCCAGCCGGTAACGGTGCTGACCGGTGTGCTGGCGGACAAGGACTATGGAAAAATGTACGACCAGCTGGCTCCGCTGGCCGCGCGGTTTATCACTGTAACCCCCCACAATCCCCGTGCGCTGGACGCCGGAGAGCTGGCGGCCTTCCTGCGGCGATATGGCAAGCCGGTAACGGCCTGCGACACCATCCGGGAGGGTGTGTCCCGAATGCTGGCGGACACGCCGCCCGATGGCACAGCCGTCTGCTGCGGCTCCCTGTATCTGCTGGGCGATGTGGTGCAGTCACTGGAAAAGGTATAAAAAAGAGACGGCTGCGCCGTCTCTTTTTTATACCTGTCAGCCCTCGACCTTCTCCACACGGAAGGCGTAAGTCGTGCCAGCCTCCAGCGTAGTGGCGTCCACACCGGTCATGGCGTACTCGCCGTTGATGTAGAGGCCCCAGTAGGTGCCATCGGCATCGTAGTCGGCAGTCTCGCCGTTGACGGTCTTGACGTACAGGCCGTACTCGGAGTCATCGCCGGCGATAACGCCCAGCTTCAGCAGCGCCGCGCCCACCGTCTCCTCATCGGTGTTGACGGTGAAGGTGACGGTCTTGCCGTCCGCACCCTGCACCTCCACAGTGAAGGCCACGGCACCCTGACCGATGACCGCGCCGTCCGCCACAGGCAGTGTCACCTTTTCATCAGCGGCGTTGTCCTGATCGGTGATCGCGGGGTCGTTGGTCTGGTCATCAGTTTTGTTTTCCTCCTTCTGGCCGCAGGCCGCCAGGGCCAGGGTCAGCACCAGTGCCAACAACAGCGCCAGCAGCTTTTTCATGGTGTTTTTCATGTTTCGTTACTCCTTATCTGTTATCCCTATAAGCAGGCAGCCACGCCGCACCGCGACGCGCACCGCCTGTCCTATAAAATGATTGCTGACCCCCAGAGGGAAATCCGCCGTCAGCACGGCGTCGGTCAGCGGATACTTGGCGTTCTCGATGGTAACGCCCTCCGCGTCTGCGCCCAGGCAGAACACGGAGAAAACGCTGTTCTGCCCTGCGGTGAGTGTGATCTCGCCCCCGTCGCAGATGGCGGTGAAGCGCTCACCGTTCCCGTACAGCCAGCCCTGCCCGCCCCGGCGGGCAATGTAGGCCAGCGTCTGCATATTGGCCACCGTGTGGTCTGTCCGGTGGCCGCCCATGCCGCCCAGGAGATGGAACTCCCTCTCACCGCGGTCGAAGCCCTCCTTGACTGCCCGGATCATGTCGGTGTCATCCTTCTCCACCGGCAAGCGGAGGATGTGGTCAAACGCCGGCGCGGCGTCCAGCGAGTCGAAATCCGCCACCAGCAGCGTGGGCGTTATGCCGTTTTCCCGGCAGGTATGCCAACCGCCGTCGGCGGCGATGACCATATCGGTCCTTTGAACAGACACAGGCAGGCCGTAAAAGCTGCCCGCGCCGATGATAAAGCAGGCCATGGGTAATTCCTTTCTTGGATATTCGACGCAGCCGGGGCGGAAATATACCAGACGGGGGTTACATCCACATGGCAAAGAGCCGTAATACCGTCCCTATCGCCCGCCGCCAAAACGGGCGCTCCGCCATACGCTCCGGCGTCATGGGCGCACAGTGGGCCATGGTGGTGTCCATATCCTCCAGCAGCGTCTCGATGGCGGGCGTGCCATAGAACACCTCGCCGCATTCGAAGTGCAACTGGAAGCTGCGGTAGTCCATATTGACGGAGCCTACAAAGGCCGTCTCGCGGTCAGTCAGGACGGTTTTTCCATGGACAAGGCCAGGTGTAAAGGTATATATCTTAACATCATGCGCCATGAGCTGGTCGAAGTAGCTCTCCGCCACCAGATAGGCAAACTTGTGGTCCGGGATGCCGGGCATGATGAGGCGGACATCCACACCGCTTTCCGCGGCCAGACACAGCGCCTTGAGCATGGACTCGTCGATAGCCAGGTAGGGTGTGGTGATATACACCTCCCGCCGGGCGCGGCCGATCATCTGGAGGAACAGATCCTCCGCCGCGTTGTTGGGGTTGTCGTCGGGGCCGTCCACCACCGTCTGGCAGAAGCCCTGCTCCAGGGGGTGGTGCAGGGGGCGATAATAGTCGTACTCATGGTACAGCTGACCGTCCATCCGCTGCCACATCTGCAGGAACTCCCGGGTCAGGCCCCAGGCGCCCTCGCCCTCCAGCCGGAGACCGCAGTCCTTCCAATAGCCGAAGCGTTCGATCAGGTTGGCGTACTCGTCGGCGATATTGGCGCCGCCGGTGTAGGCAATATCTCCATCCACGCAGGTGATCTTCCGGTGGTCGCGGTAGTTGAAGTACAGCCGGTTGACGTAGTGGTGCACGGGGTTGAATACCCTGACCTCCACCCCGGCGTCCTGCAGCGCGTCTATTTTTTCGTTGGGCATACGCATCATGCTGCCGAAATCGTCAAAGATCAGCTTGACCTCTACGCCCTGACGGCTCTTGCGGCAGAGGATATCAGACAACCGATCCCATATCTCGCCTTCGGCCATGATAAAGTACTCCAGGAAGATGAACCGCTGGGCCGTATCCAGTGTGGTGAGCATATCCTCCAGATACGCCTCGCCGGTGGGCAGATAGCGCAGCGCCGTGTTGCGGTACAGGTCAAAGCCCTTGCCGCTGAGATACGCTGCCAGCGGATACCACTGGGGCGCGGTCTGGCGCAGCTTTTCCAGATTGGTGCGGGCGATCTCCTGCTGAGCCATAGGCTCCTCGATGGGCACCGGCTTCTTCAGGCTCAGGCGCTTGGACGGCCGGTCGCCGTTCCACAGCAGATAGAGGATCAGTCCCACCACCGGCACGAACAGCACCAGGATGATCCAGCCCATCTTATAGCTGGTGGCCCCGGGGCGGGACCAGATACGCATGGCCACCACACCGGCCAGCAGCTGCAATACCGTATAGGCCAGCGCCATGCGCTGCTTGAGCAGGTCGCTGAGGACGATCACCAGCGCGATCTGTGCCAACAGCAATACCGCCACCATCACCAGCCGCAGCGCAGCGGATATCCGTCGCTCTGTCCGCTGCTGGACTCTCGGCTTTTTCACTGTTGATCCTCCTCCCTTTTCTTTTATTTCAGATGGTCATCACAGCTGCGAGGTCCGCAGCAGGCACTGCTGGATATCCCACAGCTTGTCCGACAGGTCCACATAGTACTTGTGGGGATAGTCAAAGCGCTTGACCTCGTCCCACAGGGTATCCACCTGCTGGGCGCAGTAGGCCTTGATCTCCTCCAGCGGCGGGCAATCGTACACCCGCTTGCCGTTCTTGAAGATCGGCACCAGCAGCTCCCGGGCCTCGAAGTTATACACGTCCTTTCGCTTCCAGGTGGCCATGGGGTCAAAGATGGTCAGG
Source organism: Firmicutes bacterium CAG:176 (assembly GCA_000435555.1). GTDB lineage: Bacteria > Bacillota > Clostridia > Oscillospirales > Oscillospiraceae > Vescimonas > Vescimonas sanitatis. Next base: position 60,569 of record FR881565.1, on the reverse strand, counting down.
CCCTTCGTGTCGTCCACCGTCTCGTCATGCACGGTGATGTAGTCCGCGATGGCCTTGCCGTTGTCCCGTCCGAAAAGGCGATACACCTTCTTGAAGTGGGGAATGGTGATCTTCTCCACGTTCTCGCTGACCTTGATCTTGGGGATCACGGTGCCGTCCGGCTCCTCGATGGCCACCAGTTTGTACACGCCCCCGAACACCGGCTCGGACTTGGCGGTGATCATGCGCTCGCCCACACCGAACAGGTCGATCTGCGCGCCCTGTAGCAGCATATCCTGAATGAGGTACTCGTCCAGCGAGTTGGACACGGAGATCTTGCACTCGGTCCAGCCGGCCTCATCCAGCATCTGGCGCGCCTTGCGGGTCAGGTACGCCAAGTCGCCGGAATCCAGGCGGATACCGCATTTGGTGATACCCAGAGGCTTGAGCACCTCGTTGAACGCCTTGATGGCGTTGGGGATACCGGACTTCAGCGTGTTATAGGTGTCCACCAGCAGGGTCGCGTTGGTGGGATAGGTCTGGCAGTAGGTCTTGAATGCCTCGTACTCGTTGTCGAACATCTGTACCCAGGCGTGGGCCATGGTGCCGCCGGCGGGCACGCCGTACACCTCGTCAGAGATGGTGCAGGCCGTACCGGCACAGCCGCCGATATAGGCCGCCCGCGCACCGACAATGGCCGCGTCGGCCCCCTGGGCACGGCGGGAGCCGAACTCCAGCACCGTGCGGCCCTTGGCGGCCCGGACGATACGGTTGGCCTTGGTGGCGATCAGACTTTGATGGTTGATGGTCAGCAGGGTGAACGTCTCGATCAGCTGCGCCTCGATGGCCGGGGCGCGGACCACCACCAGCGGCTCCTTGGGGAACACGGGCGTACCCTCCGGAATGGCGTAGATATCGCCGGTGAAGCGGAAGTTCCGCAGATAGTCCAGGAATTCCTCGCAGAACAGGTTTCGCCCGCGGAGATAGGCGATGTCCTCCTCGGTGAAGTGCAGGTTCTCGATGTAGTCGATCAGCTGCTCCAGACCTGCCGCGATGGCGAAGCCGCCGCCATCGGGCACCTTGCGGAAAAACACGTCGAAATAGGTGATGCGCTCCTTGCAGCCGGCCTCAAAGTAGCCGTTGCCCATGGTCAGCTCATAGAAGTCACAGAGCATGGTCATGTTCAGCTTTTCCTGAGTTTTCATTCGTATACCTCAAATCGGTCTTTGCGCGTGGCGCAAAGTGTAGTATTTTTTATTATACCGCTTTTCTCCCGTTAAGGCAAGCCCCGCCGCCATTTCCCGGCATTTTTGAGCAAATGCGTAAATAGAAAGAAATATCCCCCGGCAATGCCGGGGGATATGCTTATATATGGGAATTACTCCTCGTCCTCGCCATCCTCAGCGGCGGCGGCCAGATCGCTCAGATCAAACTCCAGCTTGGCGCCGCAGTTGGGGCAGACGACCTCGCCGTCCTCCAGAACAGTCTCGTCGAAGTAGACCTCCTCCTCGCACTCGGGGCAGGTGGTCACGAAGCACTCCTCTTCCTCGTCGTCTTCCTCGTCATCCTCATCGTCGTCCAGAGCAAAGTACAGCGTCTCCTCCACATCGCTCAGGTCGTCGCTGACGGCATCCAGGCCGTCCTCCACATCGCACAGCTCGTCGTCCACTTCCGCGAACTTCTCGGCCATGTCGTCCAGCACATCGATGATGGCGGCGATCAGCTTGCCTTCCTTGCTGTCGGTGTCCAGGTTCAGGCCCTCGGCCAGACCCTTCAGATACGCTACCTTTTCAGAAATCTCCATGTTCGGCTCCTTTCTGTACGGTCGGTTGGTTGTCAAATTACTTGCAGCGGCTCAGATACTCACCGGTACGAGTGTCAATAGTGATCTTGTCGCCGATGTTGATGAACAGGGGCACCTTCACCTCGGCACCGGTCTCCACGGTGGCGGGCTTCAGGGTGTTGGTGGCGGTATTGCCGGCCAGACCGGGCTCAGTCTCGGTGACCTCCAGATCCATGAAGTTGGGGCACTCCAGGCCAAAGACGCTGCCCTTATAGCTCAGCACCTTGCACACGGTGTTCTCAGTGATGAAGCGGAACGCATCGCCCAGCAGCTCCTTGTTCAGGGGTACCATGTCAAAGGTCTCCTGATCCATGAAGTAGTACAAATCACCGTCGTTGTAGCTGTAGGCCATATCGCGGCGGTCCACAAAGGCCTCTTCAAACTTGGCGGTGGGGTTGAAGGACGTCTCGGTCACAGCACCGGTCACCACGTTACGCATCTTGGTGCGGACGAAAGCCGCGCCCTTGCCGGGCTTGACGTGCTGGAACTCCACGACCTGCATGACCTTGCCGTCCATCTCGAAGGTCTTGCCGTTTCTGAAATCACCGGCGGTAATAGTTGCCATATTGATATTCCTCCCATTGTGTATGAGGGAATATCTCCATTCCCTCTGAATAAATAATACCAGCCAAAATCGGCCTTATATATTTTACATGATAACCTGCTTTTTGGCAAGTGTTTCCGCGTAAAAAAGTCACCGTTCCGGATGTTTTTTCAAACTGGCGGCCTTCCACGGCCTCTGCAGGCCATGCAGCACCTTATTCCACGCGCCGCGCGGCCCGCCCAGCGGCTCCACCATCAGCGGCAGCACGCCAGCCCGGTTGGCACCCAGCATATCCGTCAGCAGTTTGTCGCCCAGCATGGCCGTCTCCCGCGGGGTGACGCCGCAGCGCACCATGGCCCGGCGAAAGCCCTTTACGGACGGCTTGCCCGCATGGCCCTCGTAGGTGATCCCCAGATCGCGGCAGAATCGCTCCACTCGCACGGGGCTGCGGTTGTTGGACAGGATCATGACCTCCACACCCGCCGCCCGCACATCGGAGAGCCAGCGGCGCAGGTCCGCGTCCGGCTCCGGCTGGGACTTGGGTGCCAGGGTATAGTCCAGATCGCACAGCAGCAGCCGGATGCCGTGCCGCATAAAAAACGCGGGCGTGATGCTGCGGTAGCTGTCAAACACCCGGTAGGGCGTCATGGAAATGGGCATAGGTATCCGACTCCTCTCATAAAGTACAGCAGTATTGTACCACGGACATCGTGGTCTCGCAAGGGGGTACGCCTATGCAGCTGATGATCGCCGCCGCACCGCCGCTTCGCCAGATGGCCTGCGGCGCACAGCTGCCCATCGCCAACGCGGCCTACCGGATAGAAAACGGAGTGCTGTGTGCCCTGCCCATGCCGCCTGCCCTGCGGGGCGGTGCCATGCTGCTCACCGGCGCGGCGGGACCCTTCAGCCCGGAAACGGCAGCCGGCGTGGTGCAGGAGTGCCGCCGCCGGAGATACGGCACAGTGATCGTCCCCTTCCCCGCCGCAGAACTGACGGAGGCGCTGGCCCAGCCCCTGCACCGGTCCGGCATCGCCCTGTGGGTCCACGAGAAATGCGCCCACACGGCTCCCGGCGCGCGGGTACTGGTATGCACCGCCCTGTCCGGCGGGGATATCGAAAACCGGTTGTCCGCCTGCTGCCGTGCCTTCGGGCCGGACCGTATCGTGCTGGACCTCCAGCGCCTGCGGATGGACTTTCCTCTCCCCTGTCCCACTGGTGAGGGCATACCGCTGACAGATGAACAGCTAGCCGCCCTGCAAACAGGCCGCCAGATATTCTTTTCCCGGGAGCTGGGCGCCCGGTATTTCACGTACCGCCGGGGCGGCGAGACACGGTTCGTTCTGCTGGACGACGGTGACACCCTGCATAGAAAAATCGCTCTGGGAGAGCGCCTGGGCATACACCGGGGTCTGCTGACCCTGCCGGAGTGCGCCGACATACTGCGGGACCTGACAGGATAGATAAAAGAGAAGCCTGAGAACCTATGTTCTCAGGCTTCTTTGTCACTTAATAGTAACGCTTGTTGCGGTTCTTGCGCGCAGCCTCGGACTTCTTGCGGCGCTTAACGCTGGGGCTTTCGTAGCACTCTCTGCGGCGCACCTCGGCCAGGACGCCCGCCTTGGCGCAGCTTCTCTTAAAACGCTTCAGAGCGCTGTCCAGGGACTCGCCTTCCTTAACATGGACTTCGGACATTTATGTTTCCCTCCCTCCGATACACCCGGCTCGATCCTGGGTGCTCTTTAAGAGCCATTTACATGACTAACGGATGTATTATACCGGGGATAACACAGCTTGTCAAGTCGTTTTTTTACAAAAACGGCAAAAAAGTGTGCGTCCCGGCGGTCCGCCCTCCAGAAAAAGTATCCCCCGGCTGCACCGGGGGATACAACGCTTTATTTCGCGGGCTTCACGATCAGGTTCACCAGCTTGTTCCTGACCAAAATGGTCTTGACAACACTCATGCCCTCCGTGGCCTTTTTCACCTTGTCGCTCTCCATAGCGGCGGCCACCACAGCAGCCTCGTCGCTGTCCACGGGGACGGTGACGGTACCCTTCAGCTTGCCGTTGACCTGCACGGCCATCTCCACGTGGCTGTCCACAGTCTTGGCCTCGTCGTGCTCGGGCCAATCCATCTGCATGGCCATCTTGCCGTACTTGGCGGCAAAGCCCATGTTCTCCCACATCTCCTCCACCATGTGGGGGGCAAAGGGGCTGAGCAGCAGGCAGAGCATCTCCACGTCGCCCTTGGAGCAGCCATTGGCGTAGAACTCGTTGACCATGGTCATCATGGCGGCGATAGCGGTGTTCATCTTCAGCTCGTCGATATCCTGGCTGACCTTCTTGATGGTCTTGTGGACGATGGACTCATTCTTGGCGGAGATGGACTCCTCAGCGGTGGCGATATCCTGCAGATTGAAGCAGCGGTCCAGGAAGCGCTTGCTGCCCTTGACAGCCTCGTTGCTCCAGCTGACGGCCTTCTCGAAGTCGCCGATGAACATGATGTGCAGGCGCATGGTGTCCGCGCCGTACTGGGCTACGATGTCGTTGGGGTTGACCACGTTGCCGCGGGACTTGGACATCTTCTCGCCGCCCTCGCCCAGGATCATGCCGTGGCTGGTGCGCTTGGCGTAGGGCTCCTTGGTGGGCACCACGCCGATGTCGTACAGGAACTTATGCCAGAAGCGGGAGTACAGCAGGTGCAGCGTGGTGTGCTCCATGCCGCCGTTGTACCAGTCCACGGGGGACCAGTAGTCCAACGCCTCCTTGCTTGCCAGTGCCTTGTCGTTGTGGGGATCCATATACCGCAGGAAGTACCAGCTGGAGCCGGCCCACTGGGGCATGGTGTCCGTCTCGCGCTTGGCCGGGCCGCCGCAGCAGGGGCAGGTGGTGTTGACCCAGTCTGTCATCTTGCTCAGGGGGCTCTCGCCGTCATCGGTGGGCTCATAGCTCTCCACCTGGGGCAGCACCAGGGGCAGCTGCTCCTCCGGCAGGGCCACCCAGCCGCACTTCTCGCAGTTCACCAGGGGGATGGGCTCGCCCCAGTAGCGCTGGCGGGAGAACACCCAGTCGCGCAGCTTGTAGTTGACCTTCTCCTTGCCGAAGCCCTGCTCCACCACATATTTCTTCATGGCAGGGATGGCCTCCTTGACGGTCATGCCATTCAGGAAGCCGGAGTTGACCATGACAGCGCTGTCGTCCTTGGCCACAAAGGCCTCCTTGGTCACATCGCCGCCGGCCACCACCTCGATGATGGGCAGGCCGAACTTCTTGGCGAACTCCCAGTCGCGCTGGTCATGGCCGGGCACGCCCATGACGATGCCGGTACCGTAGCCCATGAGGACATAGTCGGAGACGAACATGGGCAGGGGCTTGTGGGTCACCGGGTTCATGACCTCGATACCCTCCAGCCGCACGCCGGTTTTTTCCTTGTTCAGCTCGCCGCGCTCAAAGTCGGACTTATGGGCCGCTTCCTCCTGATAGGCTGCCACAGCGTCCCAGTTCTTAATGAGGGGCTGCCACTTCTTCAGCAGCGGGTGCTCGGGAGAGATGACCATATACGTGGTGCCGAACAGGGTGTCGGCACGAGTGGTATAGACCGTCACCTGGTCGCCCACATTGGTGTCGAAGGTGATCTCTGCGCCGGTGGAACGGCCGATCCAGTTGCGCTGCTGGATCTTCACGCGCTCAATATAGTCCACATCGTCCAGATCGTCGATCAGCCGCTGGGCATACTCGGTGATCTTCAGCATCCACTGGCTCTTTTCCTTGCGGATGACCTCGCTGCCGCAGCGCTCGCACACGCCGTTGACCACTTCCTCGTTAGCCAGCACGCACTTGCAGCTTGTGCACCAGTTGACGGGCATGGTGGACTTGTAGGCCAAGCCGTGCTTGAACATCTGCAGGAATATCCACTGAGTCCACTTGTAGTACTTGGGGTCGGTGGTGTCCACGCAGCGGTCCCAGTCAAAGCCGTATCCCAGCATCTTCAGCTGCTTGGTGAAATTCTCGATGTTGTTCTTCGTGACGATGGCAGGATGGATGTGGTTCTTGATGGCATAGTTCTCCGTGGGCAGACCGAAAGCATCGAAGCCGATGGGGAACAATACATTATAGCCCTGCATCCGCTTTTTGCGGGTGACGATATCCATAGCCGTAAAGGGGCGGGGATGCCCCACGTGCAGGCCCTGGCCGGAGGGATAAGGAAACTCGATCAGCCCATAGAACTTGGGCCGATTGTCACCGGTAATGGCGGCATAGGGCTTTGTCTTCTCCCAGTTGGCTTGCCACTTCTTTTCAATGGCCGCAAAATCGTAATTCATGCTCGCTTCTCCTTGTATGTGAATTTTGTTTTCCGCAAATAAAAATCCCTGGCTGCCTTACAGCAGCCAGGGACGTTATAGACGTGTTACCACCCTGCTTCCGCCGCAGATCGCTCCGCGGCGCTCCGTATCTTTCTTACGAAAGACGACGCTGTAACGGTGCGCACCCGTTCCGCCCTGTTCAGGCGAAAGGCTCAGGAGCCAGTACAACGGAACGTCTCCGCCGGCTCGCACCCACCGCCGGCTCTCTTGTGGCAGACCTGCCCCGTCTTTTTTCCTTCATCGCTTGTGGCAATATCGAAGTCTATTTTATCGCTTTTCTGCCGATTGTCAACCCCTGATTTCCGGCAAAAACGCCGAAAACCGGGAGAAATCTCAGTCGTGCTCGTCTACAATGCCGCTGATGTCCACGGGCTTGCCGTCCTGCCACAGGCGCTCCAGGCCGTAGAAGGCCCGGGCCTCTTGATTGAACACATGGATGGCGATGCAGCCGTAGTCCAGCAGGACCCACGTGCCGCCGCGATAGCCCTCCCGGTGCAGGGGCTGCTCACCGGCCTCCTCTGCCAGCAGCTTTTCCACATTGTCCACCAGCGCGTTGATCTGGGTATTGCTGGCGCCGGTGGCCAGAACGAAATAGTCCGCCAGCGTGGTCAGCTCGGCGATCTCCATCACACGGATCTCCTTGCCCTTCTTATCGGACAGGGCACGGGCGGCCAGCAGCGCCAGTTCTTTCGGTGTTTTCATGATATCCCTCTTTTCATCAGATAGTCCCGCGCGTCGCGGGTCATGTGGTGGACGGGGTTACCCATCTCCTCCATCTCATCAATGGTCATGGTCAGACCCATGAGCAGACCCCGGTCCAGGTCCTCGTATACCGTCCTTCGCAGCGCCTCCACCCCGGGAAAGTCCCGGGTGGGCTCGATATAATCCGCCAGATAGATGATCTTCTCCAGCAGCGTCATATCCGGCTTACCGGTGGTGTGGTACAGAATCGCGTTATACACATCGTCGTCCACGGCAAACACATCCCGTGCGATGGCTGCGCCGGTCTTGCTGTGCAGCAGCTTCAGTGCCTTTCTCTCCAGCTCGTCCAGCGGAATGTGATACTTCTTGCACAGCGCCAGCTGCTCGTCCATATCCAGCTTCTTGGTACAGTCGTGCAGCAGCGCGGCGATGCGCGCCTTTGTCACGTCCGCGCCGTATCGCTCCGCCAAACGCACCGCCTCCTGCTCCGTGCCCAGCACATGGGGCATCCGCTTGGGCTTGAGATAGCTCAGCGCGATGGGCCGCAGCTCCTCCGGCGTCAGGTGCGTCAGGTCCGTATGGGTACCGTACAGGTGCTCCCGCCGGATATAGCCCCACACCGGCGGCGGCAGCAGGTCCTCTCCCCCGCCCTGTGCCAGCGCGGCGCGGACCTCGGTGGAGGAAAGCTCCACCACCTGCGGATTGGGCACCACGGTCACCTGCGCGCCGAACTCCCGTTCCAGGCGCGCGCTCTGCGCGGCAAAGGCGGCGGACTCATCCTCCGCCTCCCGGCTGAAGGGCGCGATGTGGGCCATGGCCATGATCGCCTCCGGCCTGCGCCAGTTGTGCAGACTCAGAAACATATCCGACCCCATCAGCAGATACAGCGTGTCATCCGGATACTGCTCCCGCAGCGCCGCCAGCGTGTCCGCGGTATAGCTGACGCCGCTGCGGCGCAGCTCCATGTCACTGACCTCCGCCCGCTTCCCCAGCGCCGCTGTGGCCAGCACCGCCATGTCGTACCGCCGCCGCCGCGCGCCGCCATGTCGTACCGCTGCCGCGGCGCGGCGCCGCCCTCCGGCAGCACCTTGTGGGGCGGCTGCGCGTCCGGGACCAGCACCAGCTTGTCCACCCCCAGGCCCTCCATAGCGGCCTTCGCAGCCGTCACATGACCTATATGGGGCGGGTCAAAGGTGCCGCCGTAAATACCGATGTTCATACGCTTCTCTTCGCCTTGACCAGTTCGATCTTCCGCTTGCTCTTGTCGTGCTGCATCCGGTAGAGCACGAACTTGCTGCCGATGACCTGCACCACCTCGCAGCGGGCGGCCACCGCCAGCTCCTCCGCCGCCTCCCGGGCGGTCAGCAGCGAATTCTCCAGCACCCGGCCCTTGATGAGCTCCCGGGCCTCCAGCGCGTCGTTGACCTGCTTGATCAGATTGTCGCCGATTCCGTCCTTGCCCACATGGACGATGGTGTCCAGATTGGTGGCCAGGGACCGCAGCTGCGCGCGTTGCTTGCTTGTCAGTTCCATATCATTGCTTCTCCAAATACGTTTTCAGTTCCGCGGCAAAGGCCCGCAGGGCACTGCCCCGGTGGGAAATAGCGTTCTTCTCCTCCGCCGTCAGCTGGGCGAAGGTCTTTCGCAGGGACGGCACGAAGAACACAGGGTCGTACCCAAACCCGCCGTCGCCCATAGGCGCAAAGGCAATGGTCCCGGCGCAGTCCCCCTCCGCCGTCAGCGTGTCCCCGTTGGGGAAGGCGCAGACGATGGCCGTGTGGAAATGCGCCGCCCGGTTCGTGGCGCCGCGCATATTGCTCAGCAGCAGCCGGCAGCGCTCCGGGTCACTGTCCAGCCCGCCGTACCGGGCGGAATACACCCCCGGCGCGCCCTGAAGCCAGTCCACGCACAGTCCCGAGTCATCCGCGATAGCCGGCAGGCCGCTGGCCGCCATGATGGCGTTGGCCTTCAGCGCTGCGTTCTCCGCGAAGGTGGTCCCCGTCTCCTCCACGTCGACGTCCACGCCCACGTCGGAGGGCATGACCACCTCCACGCCCAGCTCGCCCAGAATGGCCTGCATCTCGGCCAGCTTTCCCTTGTTGTGGGATGCCAGTACAAATCTCATAGTATCTCTCCCAGTATCTCCTTCTGCTTCGCCAGCAGCTCGCCGCACCCCTTGGCGCACAGCGCCACCAGTGCCTGCTGCTCGGCCACGGTAAAGGGCCGCCCCTCGCCGGTGCCCTGAATTTCGATCAGCTGTCCCTGCTCCGTCATCATGCAGTTCAGGTCCACCTGCGCCCGGCTGTCCTCGCTGTACTGCAGGTCCAGCAGGGGCACATCCTCCACGATGCCCGCCGACACACCGGTGACATAGTGCAGCAGCGGCAGCCTCTCGATCACGCCGTCGGTCACCAGCTTTTTGCAGGCCAGCGCCAGCGCCGCGAACCCGCCGGTCACGGATGCCGTCCGCGTTCCGCCGTCGCCCTGCAATACGTCGCAGTCCACGGTGATGGTCCGGGGCCCCAGGGCCGCCATATCCACCGCCGCACGCAGGCTGCGGCCGATGAGCCGCTGTATCTCCGCGCTGCGGCCGGACAGCTTCAGCTTGTCCACGTCCCGGCGGCTGCGCTCCCGGTTGGCCCGGGGCAGCATGGAATACTCCGCCGTCACCCAGCCGCAGCCCTCCGCCACATGGGGCGGTGTCTTCTCCTCCACCGAGGCGTTGCACAGCACCACCGTCTCGCCGCAGCGGATCAGCACGCTGCCCTCGGCGAATTTCGTAAAGCCGGGTGTCATCTCCACCGGGCGCAGCTGGTCAAATGCCCGTCCGTCTGCTCTCGTCATGCTGCGCCCTCCTTATATCATGTCCTGCACGAAGGCAGTCGGGTCAAAGGGCTTCAGGTCGTCGATGCCCTCGCCCACACCCACAAACTTTACCGGCACACCCAGCTCCTGGGCGATGGCGATGACGATGCCGCCCTTGGCGGTACCATCCAGCTTCGTCAGGATAATACCCGTCAACCCTGCCGTCTCCTTGAAGGTCCGTGCCTGGATCAGTCCGTTCTGCCCGGTGGTGGCGTCCAGCACCAGCAGCGTCTCGCAGCTGGAATTGGGGCATTCCCGGTCGATGATCTTCCGCAGCTTGGCCAGCTCGTTCATCAGGTTCTGTTTGTTGTGCAGCCGTCCGGCGGTGTCGCACAGCACCACGTCCACGCTCCGTGCCTTGGCCGCCTGCAAAGCATCAAACAGTACCGCGCCGGGATCCGCGCCCTCATGCTGCCGCACGATATCCACACCGGCGCGGCCCGCCCAGATCTCCAGCTGGTCGGCAGCCGCCGCACGGAACGTATCGCCGGCGCACAGCAGGACCTTTTTGCCCTGATCCTTCAGCTGCTTGGCCAGCTTGCCGATAGATGTGGTCTTGCCCACGCCGTTGACGCCGATGACCAGCACCACGGCGGGCTTGCCCTCCAGCACCAACGCGCTGTCACCCACCTCCAGCTTGCTCTTCAGGATGTCCCGCAGGGCGTCCTTTACCTCGTCCATCCGGCCGATAAAGCGTTCCTTCACCCGCTTCCGCAGCTGGGCCACGGTATCAGCGGCGGTATCAGCGCCTACATCGGCCAGGATCAGCGCTTCCTCCAGTCCGTCGTAGAACTCGTCGTTCAGGTCGTCGAAGGTGGGAACGGCGGTGAACGCCTCCTTAAGTATTTGAAATAAGCCCATTGCCATAACAAGCCCTCCTTATTTGATGTGCAGCTCCTTGGCCATATCGTTGAGATTGATGGTCAGTATCCGGCTGACGCCCTTTTCCTGCATGGTCACGCCATACAGCACGTCCGCCTCCTCCATGGTGCCCCGCCGGTGGGTGATGACGATAAACTGTGTCTTTCCGGCGATCCGCCGCATATACCGGGCGTAGCGCACCACATTGGCCTCGTCCAGCGCCGCCTCGATCTCGTCCATCACGCAGAACGGCGTGGGATGTACTTTCAGAATGGCAAAGTACAGCGCGATGGCCACAAAGGCCTTCTCACCGCCGGACAGCAGCGTGATGGTCTTCAGCTGTTTGCCGGGGGGCTGCACCTTGATCTCGATGCCGCAGTTGAGGATATCGCTCTCGTCCTCCAGCTCCAGCCGGGCCTTGCCGCCGCCGAACAGCTCCAGAAACGTCTCCTGGAAGCTCTCGTTCAGCAGCTGGAACTGCTCGGCAAAAATGCTGGTCATCTGCTGGGTGATCTGGTCGATAATGCCCAGCAGCTCCTCCTTGGCCTGCTCCACATCGCTGCGCTGCTCGGACAGATAGGTGTACCGGGTGTTCACCCGGTCGAACTCCTCGATGGCGCCGATGTTGGGCGTACCCAGCGCCTTGATCTCCCGGTTCAGTTCGGCAATGCGCCGGGTAGCCTTGGGCACGCTCTCCAGCTCGATACGCTGCTCCATGGCGTCGCTGTGGCTCAGCTCGTAGCGCTCCCACAGCTTCTCCAGGATCTGGCTCTCCTCCATGCCGCTGTTTTCCAGCTTCTGCTGCAATTTGTTGTACGCCTGCATGGTCTGCAAAAGCGTATCGTTGCAGGCGCGGCTGTCGCGGCCGTTCTGGTCACGCTGCTGCTCCAGCGCCAGTTTGGCCTGGGCCAGATCCTCCAGCCGCTGCCGCAGCTGTATCACACGGGCGTTCTTCTCCTCCAGCGCCGCCTGATGGCCCGCCATATCGGCCAGCGCCTTCTCGTTGGCCTGCCGGTACTCCTGCACCCGCCGGTCGCGCTCAGCGCGGTCGGATACCATATCCGCCTGCAAGCCCCGCAGGTCCTCCACGCTACGCAGAACGCTGTCCTTCTCCGCGCTCAGTGCCGCCTGATCGGCCTTCTTGTCGCTGACGGCCTGGGCCAGTTGGTTGGTCTGCTCCGTCAGATCGGTCTGGCCGGCCAGCTTGTCCCGCATCTCCTGCCGCAGCGCGGCCGCGCGGTCCTCTGCCGCAGTGATGTCCGCCTGTATCCCGGCCATGCGCCCGCGGCCGTCCGTCTCCCGGCGGTCCAGGCCGGACAACTCCTGCTCCATAGTCTCGCAGCTCAGGCGCAGGCTCTCCAACAGGAGGTCATAGTGGTCCTGCCGTCCCTGTAAGGTCAGCACCTCGTCCGCCGCCTTGCGCTGCTGGTCCTTGGCCACCTGCAATTCATACTCAGCCTTCTGCAGCTCCCTCTGGGCCGCCTCGGCCTGCTGCGCGGCCTCGTTCAGCTTACCGTGCAGGGCGCCCTGTGCCGCCTTCAGCCGTTCCAGCTCATTGGCCCGGGACAGCACGCCGGAGGATCGGCTGGCGGAGCCGCCGGTCATGGAGCCGCCCCGGTTGATGATCTGTCCGTCCAGCGTCACGATGCGGAAGGCATTGCGGAACTTACGCGCCATGGCGATACCGCTGTCCAGGTCCTCCACTACCACCGTCCGGCCCAGCAGATTTTTAAAAATATGGTCGTATCGCGCGTCGTACCGCACCAGACGGCTGGCGATTCCCACAAAGCCGTATTCTCCCGCCGCGTTCTCCCGCAGCTCGTCGCCCCGGATGGCCGTCAGCGGCAGGAAGGTAGCGCGGCCGCCGTCCCGCTGCTTCAGGAACTGGATGGCCGCCTTGGCGTCCTCCTCCCGTTCCACCACAATGTTCTGCAGCGCCGCGCCCAGCGCCGTCTCCAGCGCCACGGCATAGGCCTGCTCTGTGGTCATCAGTCCGGCCACCGGCCCGTGAATGCCCCGCAGCGTGTTTTTCTCCGCCGCCTGCATCACGGTCTTTACCGCCTTGTTGAAGCCCTCATACTCCTTCTCCATCTCCGTCAGCAGACGGATACGGTCCTCCTGGGCGTTCACCTGCCGGGTCAGCTCCTGCTTGATGTTCTGGGCGCTCTCCGCCTTCTGGCGGCGGCTGTCCATCCGCAGGCTGTGACCCTGAATGATATTCTCCGCCGCCTGGGCCTCCTCCCTGGCATCGTTCAGCGCCCGGCGATTGGTCTTTGCGTCCTTTTCGCTCTCCTCCAGCTTGCGCTGCGCCTCGGCCAGCTCCTGCCGCACCGTAATCCGCCGCTGTCCGGCCTCGTCCAGGCCCGCCTGCAGGGCGGACAGCGCGGCGCGCCCGTCTGCGGCCTCGGCCACAGCAATGGCCTCCTGCGCCCGCAGGGCCTCGGCCTCGTCCGCCGCGCCCTTTGCACTGTCAGCCAGCGCCTGCGCCCGAGAGAGCAGCTCACTCAGCGCCGTCTCCAATACCGCCGCGTCGCGGTCGATGTCCGCGATACGCGCCAGCTGTCCGTCGATCTGTCCCTGTAAATTCTCCCGCCGCTGGTCTGTGCTGGTCAGTTCCTGTTCCAGCCGGCGCAGAGACTCGTTGTTGTGCTCCACAGAGGTCTGCAGCACCGCGATGGCCGCAGACTCCTCGCCGGCGGCGGACTCCGCCTCGGTCACCTGACCGCGCAGCGCGTCAGCCGCCACGTCGTTCTTCCGCATCTCCTCGGTAAAACGCTCTCCCTGGGCGTAGGCCTCGTCCAGCGCCGCCTGGGCCTGGTCACAGGCCTCCTTGGCCTGAGCCGTATCGCTCTCCAGCTTCAGCTTGGCAGTCCGCAGGTTTTGCAGCTGCTCCAGCCACACGGAGATCTCCAGCACCCGCAGCTCATCCCGCAGCACCAGATACTTCTTCGCCGTCTCCGCCTGCGCCCGCAGTGGCTCCACCTGCAATTCCAGCTCGGCGATCTTGTCGTTGATACGCACCAGGTTTTCCTCGGTGCGCTCCAGCTTGCGCTCGGACTCCTCCTTGCGGTGCCGGTATTTGCTGATACCGGCGGCCTCCTCGAATATCTCCCGGCGCTCGCCGCTTTTCACGGACAGTATCTCGTCGATCTTGCCCTGTCCGATAATGGAATAGCCCTCCCGGCCCATACCGGTGTCCATGAACAGCTCGTTCACGTCCTTCAGCCGCACGGACTGCTTATTGATATAGTACTCCGACTCACCGCTGCGGTAATACCGCCGTGTCACGGCCACCTCTGCCTCCTCCCGGGTAGGGAAGATATGCTCGGTGTTGTCGATGACCAGCGTCACCTGGGCAAAACCCATCTGGTTCCGCTTCTCCGTACCGCCGAAGATCACGTCCTCCATCTTGGCACCGCGGAGCTGGCGGCTGTTCTGCTCGCCCATGACCCAGCGTATGGCGTCGGAGATGTTTGACTTGCCGGACCCGTTTGGTCCCACGATAGCGGTGATGTCCTCGCCGAAATTCAATACCGTCTTGTCGGGGAAGCTTTTGAACCCCTGTATCTCAAGTGCTTTTAAGTACAACTGCGTCACCTCTTATACTTTGGCATACCTTAACTAAGATAGTATACTATGGAAGTCCCCGTTTTTCAAGAAAAACCCACGCGCCGGCATGAAAAAAGCGGAGAGCCCCCGCCCTCCGCCAATGTCTATCCATGCCGCCGTTCGATCTGTCCGTACAGTGCCTCCAGCGCGTCGCCCAGTGTACCGATCCGATCGATGATACCCTCTGCCACCGCCTGCTCGCCGTACAGCACCGTCCCCACGTCATTGGCCATGTCGCCGCTGGAGAGCATCAGCTCCCGGAACCGTTCCGCGGTCACGCGGCTGTTGGCCGCCACAAACTGGATAATGCGCTCCTGGAGGCGTTCAAAATACCTGTACGTCTCCGGCGCGGCAATGACCGTCCCGGACATCCTCACCGGGTGCACCGTCATGGACGCCGTGGGCGCGATGAACGTCTCCTTCCCGCACACCGCCAGCGGTACGCCGATGGAGTGCCCGCCGCCCAGCACCAGCGTCACCACCGGCTTCGTCATGCCCGCTGCCAGCTCCGCGATGGCCAGTCCCGCCTCGATGTCGCCGCCCACGGTGTTCAGAAGCAGCAGCACCCCGTCCACCTGTTCGTTCTGCTCCAGCGCCGCCAGCAGCGGCAGCACGTGCTCGTACTTCGTGCTCTTCAGATTGTCCGGCAGCAGCGTGTGTCCCTCCACCTGCCCCACGATGGTCAGGCAGTGTATCGTCCCCCGGCTGTTTTTCACCACAGTGCTGCCCATATCAATGATCGGCTGTACCGGCACCGCCGCTTTCTCCTCGTTCTTTTCCCGGTTTTCGTCGTTGCTCATATCCGCGCCTCCTTTTTGCCGTAGCTTGCGCGGATACCGCCTCTTTCATGCAAAAAGAGCGCCTCCCGGCGCTCTTTTTCGTTATTCGTTATCTTCTGTTGTGGGGATACCAGATCTTCTGCTTCTCCGCCTCGCGGATCAGTTCCTCCCGGAAGTCCGGGTGCGCGATGGAGATCAGCTTCTCCGCGCGCTCCCACACCGTCAGTCCCTTCAGGCACACGCAGCCGTACTCCGTCACCACGTACATGGTGTTCACGCGGGTATCCGTCACCACGGAACCGTTCTGCAGGGTAGGCCGTATGCGGGAATGCAGCGTGCCGTCCTTGTCCGCGTGGGTGGAACTGAGACAGATAAAGCTCTTGCCGCCCTTGGACAGATACGCACCCAGCACAAAGTCCTGCTGTCCGCCGGCGCCGCTGATCTGCTTGGTGCCCGCCGTCTCACCGTTCACCTGCCCGTACAGGTCCACATCCACCGCGTTGTTGATGGAGACAAAGTTGTCGATGGCCGCGATGGTGCGGATGTCGTTGGTGTAGCTGATGGGCGCGGCCATGCACGCCGGGTTGTCGTCCAGATAGTCGTACAGCTTCTGGGTACCGGCGGCAAAGGCGAACACCTGCCGGCCCCGGTCGATGTTCTTCTTCATGCACGTGACCTTCCCCGCCATCGCCAGATCCACATAGGCGTCCACATACATCTCCGTGTGTACGCCCAGATCCTTCAGGTCGGACTCGCACAGCATAGCACCCACGGTGTTGGGCATACCGCCGATGCCCAGCTGCAAGCAGGCACCGTCGGGTATCTGCTCCACGATCAGCTTCGCCACCGCCCGGTCCACCTCCGTAGCCGTGCCGCTGGGCTGGATGCCCATGGGGTCGTTGCGCCCCTCCACGATCATGTCCACCTCGCTGACATGGATGCAGTTGTCAAAGCCGCCCAGGCACCGGGGCATATTCTCGTTGACCTCCACGATGACCACCTTGGCCATCTCGCACACCGCCTTCACATGCGAAGCCGACAGTCCGAAGTTGAAGTACCCGTGCTTGTCCATCGGGGCCACCTGGAACATGGCCACGTCCGGCGGCGTGATGTGGTCGTAGTAGTACCGGGGCAGCTCGGAGTACCGCATGGGCTCGTGGAACCCGGCGCCGCTGGCGATATGATGGCGCTCCACGCTGCTCATGTGGTGAGAGTTGAAGATGATGTGATGCACCGGGTCCTCGATGTCGAAGATCGCCGGCTTCCACAGGCTAATACCTCCCCGGACCTTCACATCCTCCAGCTCCGGTGCACGGCGGGCCAGCGCCTCGTCCAGCACCCGGGGATGAATGGCGCAGAAGCCGTAGTCCACCCAATCACCGGACTTGATGACCTTCACCGCCTCGTCCGCGGTGGTCAGTTTCTGCTTGTACAGCGCCTGAAAATCAGCAAAAGCCATGTCCTGTTCCTCCCTGTTCTTTCCTATCCCTTCCGACGAAGGCTGAATTTTCTAATTGTTAATTTTACCACAATGCAGCCCGCGGGGAAATTGACGAAACCCACAAGAATTCCCGGGAATGCTTGTGCAAAAATGAACAGGTCCGGCATGGATATCATCCGCTCAACGCCTCTACCTCCTCCGACATGATCACCCGTATCTCGTTGACCGCCGTGTCGTTGTTCTTTTCGCTCTGACACATCTTTGCCGCTGTCCCCACCAGCGCCTGTAGGATACCTCCCAGCTCCTTGACCTCCTTCAGGCTGCCCTCTCCGCTTTCCAGCCGTTCCGTGGCTCCGGCAGCCGCCGTCTCCAGCAGCTTTGCCGTAGCCATCAGGCATCGCCGGAGTATCTGCTTTTCCGCCTCCTCCCGGCCGATCTGCCACTGCCCCTTGATCGCATGTCGCCACACCGTCTGCGTACACACATGGTACTCCCTTGCCAATCGCTGATAGGTATACATTCCCGACTCATACTTACGCCTTACCTCTCCCCAGTTCACGTCTGCTCTTTTCATATGCGCTCCCCCCTTCCTGCGATCCGGTTCTGCCCCTATGCCAAAAAACCGGGAGAGTTGCCCATAAACAGGCAACTCTCCCAAAATTATTTTTCTTTTCCCCCGCTTCATCCCCCGTCCCTTTCGTACGGCACGCTTCTCCCATCGTCCCGCTCTTTCGCGACCCGAGATCGCCCTTACTTTGCCTTGAACTCTATCCACTCATTGTCCATAAGGACAACTACCAAGTCTTCCTCAATAACAGCATACGGAGTCCCCAGGTCTCTGTTGAAGTTTGCCTCACCATCTTTTCGGGGAACGCCATCCTCCGCATACGACGTGGTGTACTGAATAACACTCTCGTCTACTTCAACGGGAACAGCATTATCGGTCGAATAGTAATTTATCCCATTTACCATTATCGTCGCAGGATAGTCCCCAACATTCGACTTTCCGCAGCCCGCCATAGCAACAACGCAAACCAACGCTAACACTGATGCCATCAACTTTTTCATACGATCACGCTCCCCCTGTCAAATTCCAATTGATCCGTTCTATCTTCAGCACAATGCTCTTAAATCCTCTTGCCCACCTCGATTGTACCACGCCTCTCCGCAAGGTCGCAAGATATTTTCCCCTGCACGCCATTGTGAAAACAACCAAAAACACCTCCGCTGCCTGTGGGGCAGCGGAGGTGTTTTACGATCTAATTACTCCTCGTCGGCGTCCTCGTCAGCGGCGGGAGCCAGCAGCGCGCGGATGGACAGGGAGATCTTCTGCTTCTCCTCGTCGATGGCGGTGATCTTGGCATCCACCATCTCGCCCTCGGTCAGCACGTCGCCGGGCTTCTCGATGCGGCGATCCGCGATCTGGGAGATGTGGATCAGGCCGTCCACACCGGGCACGACCTCGGCGAACGCGCCGAAGGTCATCAGCTTCACGATGCGCACGTTGGCCACATCGCCCACGTGGTAGGTAGCCATGAACTTATCCCAGGGATTCATGCTGCGGTCCTTCACGCCCAGAGAGATCTTGTGCTTCTCGGGATCGAAGGAGATAACGTACACGTCCAGGGTATCGCCCACGGAGACGACCTCGGCGGGGTTCTTAATACGGCTCCAGGACAGCTCGGAGATATGTACCATACCATCCACGCCGCCGATGTCCACGAACACACCGTAGGAAGTCATGGACTTCACGGTGCCGGTGTAGTGCTTGCCGACCTCAATGTTGTTCCAGATCTCCGCCTGGGCGGCCTGACGGGCCTCATAGGTCACGGCCTTGATGGAGCCGACGACGCGGCGGCGGGCACGGTTGACCTCGGTGATCCGCAGGGACACGGTCTGGCCGATCATGGTGCTCAGCTCAGCGCCGCGGGGCAGACCGGACTGGGAAGCGGGCACAAACACGCGCACGCCCTTGACATTAACGACGATACCGCCCTTGTTCTCCTCGGTGACTTTACCTTCGAGAGTGGTCTTGTCCTCGCGGGCCTTCTCGATATCCTCCCAGACCTTGACAGCGTCCAGACGCTTCTTGGACAGCATGGCATAACCCTCCACGTCGTTGACGCGGATGATATAGGTCTCGATCTCGTCGCCGACCTTGACGACGTCCTCAGGCTTCACATTGGGATCTGCGGACAGCTCGTCCACAGAGATATAGCCCGCCTGCTTGCAGCCCAGATCGACCTGCACCTCGGTGGGGCCGATCGCCGTTACAATACCGGTTACCTTCTCTCCTGTATTCAAAGTCTTAAAAGATTTTTCCAGCATTTCCTCGAAGCTCTCTTCCGTAGCTTCCATGTTCTTGATCTCTTCGCTCATCGTTGCATATACCTCCTTAATGATGCCCGCAGGCGTGGACGCGCCGGCTGTAAGCCCCGCCACAGAACATCCGTTAAGGAACCCGACCCGCAGCTCCTCCGGCCCTTCGATCTGATAGACCCGGGCGCAGCGTGTGCTGCAGATCTCCGCTAAATGTCTGGTGTTGGCACTTTTACGATCTCCGACCACGACCATAACGTCCGCCCGTCCGGCGATATTCGCCGCCTCGGATTGACGTTTTTGCGTAGCATCACATATTGTATCAAAGATTTCGGCGTTTGTACACTGTTTTTTTAAAAATTTTACACACTCTTCCCATATCGAACGAATACAGGTCGTCTGTGCGGTAACCAGCAAATCCATGTCCTTCCGCGCCGGGTCCGCCGCCACCCAATCAGCCAGCTCTGCCGTGTTTTCCAGCACCACGCTGCGCTCACAGCGGCTTGCGGCGGCCATCACCTCCGGATGGTGCGCTTCTCCGATAATGATGGGTGTCCGGCCCGCACGGGCTGCCTGTTCCACCAGCCGGTGGATCCGCAGCACATGGGGACAGGTGGCATCCATGATCTGTGCGCCCCGCTCCTCCAGCACCCGCAAAGCCTCCCGTGTCTCGCCGTGGGCACGGATGATCACCGTCTCTCCCGGCCGCACCTGCTGAGGGCTGTCCGCCTGCCGCGCACCCAACGCCTCCAGCGCTGTGATGACCCGGTCATTGTGTATGATACTGCCCAGCATAACGCAGCCGCCCTCCCGGGCAGCCACCTCCGCCATGTGCACGGCCCGTTCCACGCCGTAGCAGAACCCCGCCGTCTTCGCCAGTATCACCTGCATTCGATCCCTCCCAGGGCATAGGCCCGCCGCATGACCTCATGGGCGTTGGCAGTATATTCCTCCGCCGTACCCTTGCGGCCGGTGTACTCCGGCTCGAAGGGCTCGCCGATTATGATGGGCGTCTTGCGGAATATGCGCTTCTTCGTGCCGATATATACCGGCGCCAGCTTCACGCCGGCACGGATGGCCATCATGCCCGCGCCGGACTTGACATCCGCCTGTCCCGGTGTCTTCACCCGTGTTCCCTCCGGAAACAGGAACAGGTTCCACCCGTCCCGCAGGCTCTGTATGGCGGTCTTCACCGCCCCAATGTCACTGTTGCCCCGATCCACCGGAAACACACCGATCGCCCGCAGGAATCCACCCACGATGGGGATGGCGAACAACTGCTTCTTGGCCATGATCCGCACGTTGAACCGCTGGGGCATGGACAGCACGAACAGGATGGGGTCCCAGGCGCTGGAGTGGTTGGCGCACAGCAGCACCGGTTCTCCGCCCTCCAGATGCTCCGTTCCCCGCAGGTCCACCGGCAGAAAAAGCAGCACCAGCGGGCGCAGCACCCGCCACGCCGCCGCGTAAAACTTATTTCTCACGATGCCACACGCCCCCGTATCACATCCAGCAGCAGCTCCAGGCTGGCCGCGAAGTCCATGTCCGTGTTGTCGATCATAATGGCATCATCCGCCGGCCGCAGCGGCGCCGCCGCCCGGTGGGTATCGTTATAATCCCGCTGCTCCATATCCCGCAGCACCTCGTCAAAGGGCTTCGGCGTGCCCCGCTGCTCCAGCTCCAAAAACCGCCGCCGCGCCCGCGTCTCCACATCCGCGCACAGAAACACCTTCACCTCCGCGTCCGGCAGCACCACGGTCCCGATGTCACGTCCGTCCATGATGACGCTGTGCTCCCGCGCCAGAGACCGCTGCAGCTCCATCAGGAACGCCCGCACCTCCGGTATGGCCGACACGTCTGAGGCGTACTTCGATATCATCGGCAGGCGTATCTCCTTCGTCACGTCCTCGCCGTTGAGATACATCCGCTGCAGACCCTCCTCGTCATACCGCAGGGCCACAGTGATCTCCGGCAGCGCCGCGATCACCGCCGGCGCGTCCGTTGGCGCGATGTCGTGCCGATACATATACACGCCGATGGTCCGATAGATGGCCCCGGTGTCCACATATAAGATATGCAGCGCCTCCGCCGCCGCCCGGGCCAGCGTGCTCTTCCCCGCGCCGGACGGCCCATCGATGGCCACTGCGTACTGTCTCTCCGTCATGTCATTTCCTCGCTTTCTGCGGCACTCAGCCCCGCCAGATACCCCGTCGCCCATGCGATCTGTAAATTAAAGCCCCCCGTATAGGCGTCCACGTCCAGCACCTCGCCGGCAAAAAACAATCCCCCCACCCGCTTCGACGCCATGGTGTTTGGCGTTACCTCTCCCACCTTCACGCCGCCGGCGGTGACGATTGCCTCACTGACGGGCCGCGGCCCGGTAAGCTCCAGCGTAAAGTGCTTCAGCACCTGCACCAGTGCCCGGCGCTGTTCCTTTGTCAGGCTGTTGGCCTTTTCGCTTCCGGTCAGCCCCGCCCGGCGCAGCACCACCGGCGCCATGCTGTGGGGCACCAGCCCCGCGGCGATGGTCCCCATCTCCCGGTTGGGATTTTCTCCGATATCCCGCAGCACCCGCGCGTCCAGCTTCTGCTCGTCCAGCGCCGGCTTCAGGTCGATCTCTATCGTATAGTGCTCCCCCTCCCAGCGCCGCAGATGGGCGCTGGCGGACAGCACCAGCGGTCCGGACACCCCGAAGTGGGTAAACAGCAGCTCGCCGAAATCCCGGAACACCGCCTTTTTCTTCCCGTTGTATACCGTCACTGCCACGTTCCGCAGGCTCAGGCCCTGCATAGCCGGACAGTCCTCGCCCGCGCACACCAGCGGCACCAGAGAGCCCCGCAGCGGCACAATGGTGTGTCCCAGCGTCTCCGCTATGCGGTAGCCATCCCCCGTGGACCCGGTGCCGGGATAGGACACCCCGCCTGTGGCCAGGATGACCGCCTGCGCGGGGTACGTCCCCTTCTCTCCGGTCACGGCGCATACCGCGCCATCCGCCGTCTCCACCGCTGCGGCCCGGTCACGGACCCACCGCACCTTCCGGCGCTTCAGCTCCCGTTCCAGCGCGTTGGTGATGTCGAAGGCACTGTCAGACACCGGAAACACCCGGTTTCCCCGTTCCACCTTCAGCGACACGCCCAGCGCCTCGAAAAACGCCATGGTGTCCCGCGGCGTGAACCGTGTCAGCGCACCGTACAAAAATCGCCCATTACCGGGAATGCTGGCAAGCAGCGTCTCCCGGTCACAGTCATTGGTCACATTGCACCGGCCCTTGCCGGTGATATTCACCTTCTTGCCCAGCCGTTCGTTGGGCTCCAGCAGCGTCACCGCCGCGCCCTGCCGGGCCGCGGTGATGGCCGCCATCAGACCGGCGGCGCCGCCGCCGATCACCACGATCTCCTTCGCCATGTCACTCGTCATCTTTCCCGAAAATACTGTACCTAGACCACACCTGCTCCATATCCGCCAGCGTGGCGGACAGGTCATCCCGCCGCTGCTGCCCCACCGCCAGGATCAGCGCGTTCAGCAGGCTCAGCGGCGCAGCCATGGAGTCCACGAAGGAGATCATGTCGCAGGGCGCCAGCAGCGATACCGCCGCCATGCCGTACAGCGGAGACAGTGCCGAATCGGTGATCGCCACCACCTCCGCGCCCCGCCGGCAGGCAAACTCCACCGCGTGGATAGCCATCTTGGAGTACCGCGGGAAGGATATTCCCACCAGCACGTCGCCCCTGCCGATGTGGGCCAGCTGCTCATAGATCTCACCGGCGGCGCTGGACTGCACCAGCGTCACGTTCTTGAAGATCAGGTGCAGGTAGAAGTTCAGATACCCCGCCAGAAATGAGGAGGACCGCACACCCAGGATATAGATGTGCTCCGCCCCCAGCAGCTTGTCCACCGCCCGGCTGAAGGCATCCCGGTCCAACTGCTCGATGACATTGTGTATGCTGTTCATATCCCGCTGCATCACACTGCCCAGAATGTCCGCGCCGGACATCTGATCCCGCGATACCTGTATCCGCTGGATGGAGGTCAGCTTACCCCGTATCAGCTCCTGCAGGGCCTTCTGCATCTCCGGATAGCCGTCGTAGCCCAGCTGCGCGGCAAAGCGCACCACCGTGGACTCACTGACGGAGGCCGTCTCGCCCAGCCGCGCGGCGGTCATAAACGCCGCGCGGTCATAATTGTCCAGTATAAACGCTGCGATGCGCTTCTGTCCCTTCGAAAAGGTATCCATCCCGGCCCGGATGGTCTGTAGCACGTTTTCATTCATGTTGATGGCTTCCTTTGATAGATTGCAGCTCCTCCGCTGTCAGATACCGCCACTTTCCCGGCGGCAGGTCACCCAGGGCGATACTGCCCTCCGCCACCCGGCACAGCCGGGTCACGGTCAGCCCTGCGGCGGCACACATCCGCCGGATCTGCCGCTTCTTACCCTGGTGGATCACCACCCGGTATTTCGCCGTACCATCCTTCTGATACAGCTCCGTCACCGCCGCCGGCACGATGGGCTGTCCGTCCAGTCTGTCCACCGCCGACAGCTGCCGTGCGCTGTCCTCTGCCGCGCCGGTGACCGTGACGATATACGTCTTGTCCACCTGGTGGCTGGGGTGCAGCAGCGCATGGGTCAGCGCCCCGTCGTTTGTAAACAGCAGTAATCCCTCCGAGTCCAGGTCCAGCCGTCCCACGGGATACACCCGTGCGCCGCAGCCCCTGACCAGCGATGCCGCCGTAGGGCGGCCCCGTTCGTCAGAGAGGGTGGTCACATAGCCCCGCGGCTTGTGCAGCATCAGATACACGTGCTGTGCCGCGCCCCGCAGGGGCCGTCCATCCACCCGGATATCGTCCGTCTCCGGATCCGCCTTGTCGCCTACATGGACCCGCCGTCCGTTGACGGTCACGCGTCCAGCGGCGATCCACTCTTCCGCCGTCCGGCGGGAGCACAGCCCCGCGGCGGCCAGCAGCTTCTGTATGCGCTCGGTCATGGCGATACCTCTCTCCCGTTTCCCAGTGCGCCGAGCAGGCGCGTCTCCAGCG
>FR881565.1:20415-36190 GCA_000435555.1 Firmicutes bacterium CAG:176 | reverse complement strand
AGCAGGAACCCCCAGCGGTACAGTGCCTCGTGGTCGTTCCAATCGTCCCCGTCCCGCAGTGTCACCGCCACCAGCCGATGTCCCGCCTGCTCCGCGCAGGACACCAGCGTCCGCCCCGCCGCCTTCGTGTACCCGGTCTTCAGCCCCACGCACCCGTCCAGGCGACTCAGCAGCTTGTTGTGGTTGGTCAGCGTCCGTCCGCCGATGACCGCCGTCCGTGTAGAGACCATCCGCCGCAGCGTCGGCTCGTTCACCGCCGCGCACCCCAGCAGCGCCATGTCATAGGCGGTGGAATAGTGCGCCTCGTCGTCCAGTCCGTTGGGGTTGGCAAAATGGCTGTTCCTCATGCCCAGCGCGGCGGCCTTTTCGTTCATCCGTTCCACAAAGGGCGCCACACCCCCTGCACACTCCGTCAGCGCCAGTGCCGCGTCGTTGCCCGAACACAACAGCAGCCCGTACAGCAGCTCCTCCAGCGTCAGCCTCTCCCCCGGCCGCAGGTACATGGAGGACCCCTCCGCCATGTGGGCGGCAGTTACGGTGATGACCTGCGACGGCTCCCCCAGCTCCAGAGCCACCAGCGCCGTCATCAGCTTGGTGGTGCTGGCGATGAGCATCCGCTTGTCCCCGTTCTTTTCATACAGCACCTGCCCCGTGTCCGCGTCCATCAGGACGCAAGCCGTGGCGGAGACCTCCACAGCCTCCGCCACAGCGGGTATGCATGTCAGCACGGCCAGTGCGGCGCACAGCGCCGCCAAGATCCCTCGGGTCACAGAAAGTCCCCCTCATCACAGGATGCTCTCAGTCTATTCCCGCGCTGCTTGTCTTCTTGTCTGGTATCAGAAATCCTTGTTCCGCTTCTTATCCACGAAGCCCTCGACCCGATCCAGCAGCTCCGGCACCATCTCGATGACCCGGTCCACGGTAGTGATGGCCGGCGCACCCACCGGCAGCATACGGGTCACGCCGCCCTTGACCACCAGGAAGGCCATGGGCTCCACCCGCACGCCCGCGCCGCAGCCGGCGCCGGAATTTTCCTTGTTCTTGCCGTAGTCACCGCCCCCGCAGCCAAAGCCGTAGCTCAGCCGGGAGATAGGGATCAGCGTCACGCCGTCCGGCGTGGTGATAGGTTCGCCCACGATATTGTTGGCGTCCACCATCTCCTTGACCTTCTCCATAGACTCCACCATCATGCTCTTGAGGTCATTTTTCTTCTCGGTCATTTCCATTGTCAGCTCTCCTTTGTCGAAGTTGATGTGGTCGTATGTCCCGCGCCGTCCGGCGCTGTGTGTACTGTTTCACGCTGCTTTGCAGCGTTCTGCGCCGCCTTCGCCTTCTCCGCGGCGCTCTGCCGCTTCCGCATGGCCAGGAGCCACCGTATCACCGGCTTGGCGAAAGCCCAGCCGATGGCGAACAGGTCCCGTATCTGCAAACTCACACCCAGCCGGCCTGTGAGCCGCAGCTGCTCGCTGTCAAAGTCCACCTCCACGTGGAGGCCGGGGTCCGGTATCCGCGTCAACTGCTCCAACTGCGGCATCACCGTCCACATTCCGGCGTTGATATAGCCGTACAGCTCCGCCGCCCCCGCCGGGTCCATGGCTCCCGGCAGCACCGCCGACAGCTCCAGCGGGTCGATCAGCAGCCGCTGCCGCGTCTTTCGCAGTCCGCCCTTCAGGGACGCCCACACCGCCGGCAGAAGCGTCTTGATATCCTGCGCCGACAGAGACGGCTTTTTCTTTTCCTTCCCCTTGGTGCTCTCCTCCTGCGGTGTCTTTTTCTTCTTTTCTTTCTTGGGCTTTTTGGGCTTCTCCGGTTTATCCGGTTTGGGAAGCATCTGTATCCGCGCCGGCCCCGCGATCACCGTGACGCTTGTGTCCGCAAGGTCGCCCGCGAAGTCTGCCCGCACGCCGATACGCAGCAGTGACAGCAGGAAGAAAAACAGCAGAATGCCCAGTATGATGTACACCGCCGTCATCGTGCTCCCTCCTCCCGCGTTATCTCTCCCGTATGCTTACAGCGCCTCCGCGCCGTTCTCCCCGTCCGCCGGTACCGTATCGTCGTCCAGCCGCAGCTGTCCGTCGGCCTCCATTCCCGGCAGCTGGGGCAGCTCCTCCAGCGAATTCAGATGAAACGCCCGCAAAAATGCCTGTGTCGTCCGGTACAGCCGCGGCCGCCCCGGCACCTGCAGCCGTCCGCACTCCTCGATCAGGTGACGGTCCAGCAGCAGCCCCACCGTGTACGAGCTGTCCACGCCCCGTATCTGGTCCACATAGGCCCGGGTGGTGGGCTGATAGTACGCGATGATGGTCAGCACCTCCAGCGCCGGCTGGCTGAGCTTGGCGGGCTTGCGTATCTCAAACGCCTTGCGGATCTGGTCGCCGTACTCCGGCGCGGAGCACAGCTGCCAGCTGTCCTCCATCCGAAGCAGCCGCACGCCCCGTCGCTCATAGCTGTAATAGTCCTGCAAATGCTGCAGTACCAGCTCCACCGTGGGGCGGTCCATGTTCAGCGCCACGCAGATGCGATCCACCGCCACCGGCTCACCGGAGGCAAACAGTATGCCCTCTACGGCGGCCTCGATATCCTTCATTTCCAGTGTATCCATAGGTCTCCCCTTACATCAGTTCTTCGGGCGCGTCGCCCTCTGCGGTGACGGTGCAGTCGCTGGCCGCGCCGGCCAGCTTGATCAGATTGTTCCGGCACAGCTCCAGAACCGCCATGAACGTGGCCACCAGCTCACTGCGTGTCTTGCTGCCGCGGAACAGCAGCAAAAAGCGCGTAATGCCCACACCCCGCAGCCGCCGCAGGATCTCCTTCGCCTTTGTCTCCACAGGATACGGCTCCCGCTTCACGATCTCGTCAAAGGCCCGGATAGGCGGTGCCTCCGGCGCACCCTGCCGGTCCGTGACCTCCTGCATGGTCAGCACCAGATCCGCCGGCTCCTGGTCGTACTCATAGATCTTCCCGCGCTCCATAGGCTCCGGCGGCCGGGTCAGAATGTTCCGTCCGAACTCGCTCAGGGGCGCCAGCCGTTCCGACAACATACGCACCCGGGCATAGGCCTCGCCCCGCTTGCGCTCCTCCAGCGACTTGATGAGGGCGTCCATCTCGCTCTGGGCTTCCTCGTCCTCCAGGTTCAGCAGCATACGGGTCTTGATGAACATCAGCTGGGCGGCCATGGTAATGAACTCGCTGGCCACCTCCAGATCCATCCGCTTGCGCTTTTCCAGATAATCCTGGTACTGCTCCAGTATCAGTGCGATGGGGATATCCTGTATCTCTATCTTATTTTTTCCCAGCAGGTACAGTATCAGATCCAGCGGCCCCTCGAAGTCTTCCAGCGGCTCGTCGCCCCGCGTCTGTACCACCTTTTCCAGTTTAAAAATAGGATCGTCCAAATTTACACCTCAAAACCGACCAGCCTGCACAGCAGGGTAAATGTCCAGCGTATGGTGCTGTTCAGCGCGTTGCTGCCGACACCCACGGAGATAACTACCAGCAGCACCAGCATACCGAAGCGCTCATAGCGCATGAGCCAGTTGTACGCCCGGTCCGGCAGCAGCACCGCCAGCACCTTTGAGCCGTCCAGCGGTGGGATAGGCACCAGGTTGAACAGCCCCAGGCCCACCGACAGCGATGCCGTATCCACCAGGAAGGAAAACCATGTACCGCTGAAGCTCCCCGTGGTCACC
This sequence comes from Firmicutes bacterium CAG:176, assembly GCA_000435555.1. Classification (GTDB taxonomy): domain Bacteria; phylum Bacillota; class Clostridia; order Oscillospirales; family Oscillospiraceae; genus Vescimonas; species Vescimonas sanitatis. The sequence goes on along the minus strand of FR881565.1, from coordinate 32,501 downwards.
GCCCGCAGGAACTCGCCCCGGGCGATCAGCAGCAGCAAAAGCGCCAGCAGGAAGTTGGATACCGGCCCGGCCAGTGCCGTCAGCGCCATGCCCTGCTTGGGCTTCTTGAAATAGCTGGGGTCCACCGGCACCGGCTTGGCCCAGCCGAAACCCGCCGCCACCATCATGATAAGGCCCAGCCAGTCGATGTGCCGCAGGGGGTTCAGACTCAGCCGGTGCGCCCGCTTGGCCGTAGGGTCGCCCAGCGCATAGGCCGCCAGGCCGTGGCACGTCTCATGTATGGTCAGGCACAGGAACACGGACGCCACGCGGAGCAGTATGCTCTCCAGCGAGCCGAAGTCCAGCGCGTTCCAAAGATTTGTCAAATATTGCAACAGCAGCGCCTCCGAGAGATAAAATGACAGCTTTCCTGCATTATAGCAGAAACCGGCCGGAAAGTCTACACCCATTGTCACCGTTCCGACCACTTTGTAACCATTTTGTATCCGTCTTTCCACCGGTTCGTAGCTTTTCTGTAAAGATACGTACCACTATATATGGTATGCTGTAAGCACAGAAGGAAACGAACATTCCCACACCATGAAAGGAGAACAACTACTATGGATAGAACGAAGCTCATCACCTCTCTGGTCATCCTGTGCCTCGCCTCCGCTGTGGCCGCATTCCTGATGCCGCCCGCCCACGGTGCGCTGCTCTCCTTCGTGAGCATCGCGTCGGCGGCTGTCATCGCTGTCCTCGCCGTTGTCACGCTGGTGCGGATGCTGATGCAGCGTCGCGCGTTTTGACATAGAGGGCGCAAGTCAACTGTGTTTATTGAAAGCAAGCAGTCAACCGGACCGTATGTAGGAAGCTGTCCATCATAGCCATGTGATCTCCCCCCTACCGCACATATCTGTTCCGTACCATATTATTTTCTCCCCAACTACGACCAACAAAGCGGCAGACCCGCAGGCATTGCCTGCGGGTCTGTCGCTTTTTATGACTGCCGATTTATCCCTTCAGCGCCGATACCGCCGCCCGTGCGGCTGCCGCCGCGTCCTCGGTGTATACGTCCGCGCCGATCTCATCGCAGAAGCTCTGGCTGATGGGCGCGCCGCCCACAAATATCTTCACCTGGTCCCGGATACCTGCCTCCCGGGCCAGCGTCACCACCCGGCGCATCTCGCCCATGGTGGTGGTCAGCAGGGATGAGCAGGCGATCACGCCGCAGCGCTGCCGCTTCGCCGTCTCCACGAACTGCTCCGGCGTCACGTCCACACCCAGGTCGATGACCTCCACACCGCTGCCCTCCAGCATGATCTTCACCAGGTTCTTGCCGATGTCGTGCATATCGCCCCGGACGGTGCCGATACACGCCCGGCCCACCGTCTTGGCATTTCCGCCGGTCATCAGCGGCTTCAGCTCCCCCAGCGCCGCCGTCATGCACCGGGCGGCCATCAGCATCTCCGGCACGAAGGCCCGATTGGCGGAGAAGGCCTCACCCAGATCGTTCATGCCGCGGATCAGCCCGCCGGACAGGATCTCCTGCGGCGTCCGACCCTGCTCCAGCGCCTCCCGGCACAGCGTCAGCACCTTTTTCTGCTGTCCCTTTTCCAGCGCTACGGCCAGGCGGGCCAGTACGTCGCCGTTCTCGACAGCGGCGCCCGCCGCCTGCCGCACGGCGACAGCCCGCACCCGGCGTGGCACCGGCGGCAGATCGAACCGCGGCACGTGCAGCGCCCGGTTGTAGTCCGCTATGGCCCGGTCGATGTACTCGTCCACATGGGGATACACCGCCCCCGGCAGGCCATAGGTGATGGAGGGGATATAGTGCCCACCCGGGCAGCACCGCCGCAGGGTATCCATGGCATAGCCGTAGATCTCCTCCGGCGCGGCATCCGTCCGGTCGATGGCGGCGCCCATACCGCCCATCAGCACCAGCCGCCCGTGCAGCTTCTGCTGGAGGGCCGGTATATCGTTCTCCGGCAGTACGCCCTGCCACACCTGAATGCCGATCTCCGCCATGTCCTCCACGATCGGGACCAAATAGGAGTCCGCGTGGTGGATGGCGATCACGCCCCGGGACCGGATATAGCCGTAAAACCGCCGGTACGGCTCCTTGAAGAATTCCCGCCACATTTCCGGCTTCATGAACAGCGCGTCCTTGGTGCCCCAGTCGTCGTGAGAGAAGATCACGTCCGGCCGTAAATTGTCGATGAGCAGCTTCACGTATAGCAGCCGATACGTGGTGATGTAGTCAATGAGCGCGTGCATCTCCTGTGGGTGCTCATACAGGTTCGTCAGCGTGTCCTCAAAGCCCATCAGGAAGTGGCACTGCTCGAAGATACCGGTACCCATAAAGCCCGCCAGCAGCTTCTCCTCCCCGCAGGCCGCCCGTGCCGCGGCGCGGCACGCCTCCCAGCCCTCCGTGCAGGCGGCGATGTCCGGCGCGTGCACCGTCTCCCGCCAACGGGTGATGTCCGGGCACACCGCCAGGCCGTCCGTGGTAACGGGCATAGGCCCCGGCGCGTCGGCGGGAAAGCTGATGGTGGTGCCCCAGCGGTCTTTGCTGACGGTCCCCCGCTTCCGGTTGCCCCGCAGATAGGTGTTGATGGGATCGTTCAGGCACATATGCAGCGCCTCGTACTGGCACAGCTGGCGATCCGGCTGGCCATTGGGCTTCAGCAGCTCCAGAAAGTTCTCCTTGGGCGTCATCATATCATTTCACCTCTTCGGTATAGAGTAGGCACGATGTATACGTCATGGTTCGCGGTCCGTAGTTATATGACAGCCCGGACCGCAGACACACGTCCCCCACCAGCAGGCCATAGGCCTCCATGGAGGACATCCGCTTGTCCGGAAACCGGCAGGGCCGGTCCGGACAGGTACACCGTCGGCACACGGTGCATGCTCCCGCTGACAGGGGCAGGCAGTCCGACAGCAATAGCCGCGCCTGCCGCGCAAAGTCCGCAAAGGCCCGCTTGTGCCGCCGCTGGATCGCCTCCATCCCCTCGTAGTCGAAGTCGTCCGCCAGCGTCCCGGTGGTCTGCACCAGCACCCCGGCGTCAAAGCATCCCATGGCCGCCGCGGCATCCTCCAGCGTCCCGCAGCCGGGCGGACAAGCCCAGTTGGCGTTCCACTTCCCGCACCGGTCCGCCCGGCACATCTCCCGCACCTCCCGCCGGGGCGTCAGCGCGTTCATGTCCACCGGCGCGGCGTGGGAGAACCCGTTTTCCGCCGCCAGCGTCATCAGTTTCGTTCTCATGGCAAATCCTCTTGACAAAGCCGCCCTGGGCTGATAAAAGTAGTAGTGGAATTATTATAAAAAGGGGTGTTGCCCGTGTCAAGTATCCGCGTGACCCGCGGCGGAGATGTTTTTCGCCTCCCCTGCAATGATACCGATACCCTGCTGGCTCTGCTGCGCCGCGCCGGCTGTACCCTGCCCGCCGCCTGCGGCGGCCACGGCCGCTGCGGCAAATGCCGCGTCAGCGTCAACGGCGTGCCGCGTCTGGCCTGCCGTGTGGTGCCGGAGGACGGCGACGAGATCGTCCTCCCTCCCGCCGCCGGCGGGCGCATCCTCACCGAGACGCTGGATCCCCCCGCCGTCCCCACCGGCGAGACAGGCTGCGCCGCCGCCATCGACCTGGGCACCACCACCACGGCGCTGCGGCTGTACGACCTGGCCACCGGCCACGCCCTGGCCACCTGCGCCGACTGGACGGCTCTGGCCCCCTACGGCGCGGATGTCATCACACGCATCCAGTATACCATCGACCACCAGGACGGGCTCACCCGCCTGTCCTCCCTGCTCCGCCAGCAGCTGAAGGCCCTGCTCACCCGGGCACTCTCCCAGGCCGGGCGACAGCCCGCCGAGCTGAAGCGCACCGTGACCGCCGGCAACACCGTCATGCAGAGCCTGCTCGCCGGTGTATCCGTCCGCCCGCTGGCCGCCGCCCCCTTCTGCCCGGAGACCTTCTTCCGTCAGAGTTCCGGCCTCACGCTGCTGGACGCGCCGCTGTACTGCGTCCCCTGCGCGGCGGGCTTCGTGGGCGGCGATATCACCGCCGGCCTGCTGGCCTCCGGCCTTGCCCGACGCGCGGGCCATTTCCTGTTTCTGGACATCGGCACCAACGGCGAGATGGCCCTGGGCGGCATGGATGGCTTCACCTGCTGCGCCGTGGCCGCCGGCCCCGCCTTCGAGGGCGCGGGCATCGCCTGCGGTATGCTGGGCGTGGACGGTGCGGTCAGCCGCGTCCGGTACAGCGGCGCCTTCAAGATGAACGTCATCGGCGGCGGCGAGGCAGTCGGTCTCTGCGGCTCTGGTCTCATCGACCTGACGGCCCTCCTGCTGCGCCTGGGCGTCATTGACGAAGGCGGCCGTCTCCTACCGCCGGAAGACGCGCCTGAGGCGTTCCGCCGCTATTTGACCCGTGACGAAAACGGCTGCGGCGTCTTCCACTTGACCGACCGGGTGTATCTCACCGCCGCTGATGTCCGGGCGCTGCAGCTGGCCAAGGCAGCGGTGGCCGCCGGCGTGCAGATACTGCTGGCGCAGCAGGGGCTGACCCTTTCCGCGCTGGACGCTCTGTACCTATCCGGCGGCTTCGGGATGTACCTTGACCCCGCCAGCGCCGCGGCCATCGGTATGCTCCCCCGTCTCCCCGCCGCCAAGCTCCACAGCGTAGGCAACGCCGCCCTCTCCGGCGCGGCACAGCTGGCCCTGCGGGGTGATATGTCCGCCGCGGACGGCATCGTCAACCGTCTCACCTATCTCGAGCTCTCCGGGCGTCCCGACTTCGCCGACGCCTTTGCCAAAAACATTCCCCTAAGATCCATGCAATGGAGGTAACACCTATGGAGCTTCGTTTTCCTCTGATTTTGGACGGTGCCACCGGCACCGAGCTGCAAAAGCGCGGCTATACAGGCGACGTCTGCGCCGAGCAGTGGACACTGGACCATCCGGACGCCATCATCGACATCCAGCGCGGCTATGTGGCCGCCGGCAGCCAGGTGGTCTACACCCCCACCTTCGGTGCCAACCGCCGCAAGCTGGAGGAGTCCGGCCTGTTCAACTGCACCGCCGACTACAACCGCCGTCTGGCGGAACTGTCCGCCCAGGCGGTGCAGGGCAAGGCCCTGCGGGCAGGCGATATGTCCCCCACCGGCGCGTTCCTCGCCCCGCTGGGCGACGTGTCCTTCGAGGAGCTGGTGGACATCTACACCGAGCAGGCCGCCGGTCTGGAACGCGCCGGCGTGGACCTGTTCGTCATCGAGACCATGATGACCCTCTCCGACGCCCGTGCGGCGGTGCTGGCCGTCCGCAGCGTCAGCGACAAGCCTATCTTCGTCACCTTCACCTGTGACGAAAACGGCCGCAGCGTCTCCGGCACCGACATCACCGCGGCGCTGGTGGTCCTGCAGGGCATGGGCATCGACGCCTTTGGCCTGAACTGCTCCGCCGGCCCGGAGCAGATACTTCTCCAGCTGAAGCGCCTGCGGGAATATGCCCGGGTCCCCCTGATCGCCAAGCCCAATGCCGGTATGCCCATCATCGAGAATGGCGAGACGGTCTACCGCTGCACCGGCGAGGAATTCACCGCCCTGGTGCCGGAATTTCTGGCCGCCGGCGTGGCCGTGTTCGGCGGCTGCTGCGGCACCACCGCCGCGCATATCGCCGCCCTGGCCCGGGCACTGGGCGGCGCGGTCATCACGCCGCCGGCCCCGCAGCATACGAACGAGCTGCCCGCCGCCACGGAGAAGCTGCCCTTCCCCCTGCCTGTCGATGTCTCCTGGCACACCGTCGTCGACCTGACCGGCGATGCGGAGGAGACGCTCACCGCCGCGCTGGACAGCGGTGAGACGGTCCTGGCCCTGCGTATCGCCTCCTGGGACGATGTACAGGCCCTGGCGGACTACCAGTATATGCTCACCAAACCGGTGTGCTTCGTCTGCGACGACACCCAGCTGCTGGAGGCCGCCCTCCGGGCCTATCAGGGCCGCGCCCTGTACGACGGCGCCCTGCCGGAGGACACGCTCCTGCCCCTGTGCGCCAAATATGGTCTCCTGCTGTAAAAAAAACAAGGCCCCCGCGGGCCTTGTTTTTTATTCCTTTTTCCCGGTACAGCCGCCGCAGCTCCCGCCGCAGCCAGAACAGCCGGCGCATCCGCCGTTTTTCCGCGCCCGCCGCGCACTACGCAGGGCCAGCACACCGCACAGCGCCACCAGTGCCAGCAGCACCCAGTCCATCCAGTTCACAGCAGCAGCCCTCCCACAGCGTAAGCGATGTACGCCGCCAGCCACGCCACTACGCATTGCAGCAGCACCACGCCCACCGTTTTGATACGGGAGCCCAGCTCACGCCGTATGGTGGCCACCGCCGCAATGCAGGGTGTATACAGCAGCGTGAACACCAGAAAGCTGATGGCGCTGCGCGTGGTGAACAGCGACGTGATGGCCGCGTTTCCCAGCAGCACCTGCAGCGTGCTGACCACCGACTCCTTGGCGATAAAGCCGGAGATCAGCGCCGTGGCACAGCGCCAGTCACCAAAGCCCAGCGGCCTGAACAGCACCGCCAGCCATTGGCCGATCAGCGCCAGCAGACTGTCCGCGCTGTCCGTGACCACATTGAGCCGCGTGTCGAAGCTCTGCAGGAACCAGATGACCACCGTGGCCAGGAAGATCACGGTGAAGGCCCGCTGCAAAAAGTCCTTGGCCTTCTCCCACAGCAGCAGCCCCACGCTTTTAGCGGAGGGCATACGGTAGTTGGGCAGCTCCATGACAAAGGGCACAGGCTTGCCCCTGAAGGCGGTCCCCTTCATCACCAGCGCTGCCAGAATACCCACCACGATACCCAGCACATACAGGGAGATCATCACCAGCGCCTTGTGGTCGGTGAAGAACGCGGCGGTAAAAAAGCCATAGATGGGGATCTTGGCCGAGCAGCTCATATAGGGCGTCAGCAGAATGGTCATCTTCCGATCCCGGTCCGAGGATACCGTGCGGGTAGCCATGATAGCCGGCACCGAGCAGCCGAAGCCGATCAGCAGCGGCACGATGCTCCGCCCGGACAGACCGATCTTCCGCAGCAGCTTGTCCATGACAAAGGCCACCCGGGCCATGTAGCCGGTGTCCTCCAGAATGGACAGGAAGAAAAACAGCGTCACGATAATGGGCAGGAATGACAGCACGCTGCCCACACCGGCAAAGATACCGTCAATAATAAGGCTGTGCACCACCGGGTTGATGCCGTAGGCGGTCAGCGCCCCGTCCACGCCGGCGGTCACGTAGTCGATACCCAGCGCCAGCAGATCGCTGAGCCCCTGGCCAATAACCTCGAACGTCAGCCAGAAGATCAGCAGCATCACGCCAAAGAATACCGGCAGCGCCGTGTATTTCCCCGTCAGTACCCTGTCCCAGGCCACGCTGCGCTTGTGCTCCTTGCTCTCATGGCACTTGACCACCGCGTCGGCGGTGACCTGCTCGATGAACGTATACCGCATATCCGCCAGCGAGGCGTTGCGGTCCAATCCGTTCTCCGTCTCCATCTGCACGATGCAGTGCTCCAGCAGCTCCCTCTCGTTCTGATCCAGCACCAGCCGGTCCGCCATATCCCTGTCGCCCTCAATGAGCTTCGTGGCGCAGAACCGGGGCGGCAGACCCAGCCGCTCAGCGTGGTCCTCGATCAGATGCACCACCGCATGGACGCACCGGTGCACCGGCGAATTCGCCGCGCAGAAGTCATAGACCTTGGGCAGCACCCGGTTTTTCGCCGTCTCCACCGCCCGGTCCATCAGCTCGGACACACCCTCGCCCTTGGCGGCGGTAATGGGCACCACGGGAATGCCCAGGTCGTCGGACAGCTTCTGCACGTCGATGGTGCCGCCGTTGGCGCGCACCTCGTCCATCATGTTCAGCGCCAGCACCATAGGCACCCGCAGCTCCAGCAGCTGCAGCGTCAGATACAGGTTGCGCTCGATGTTTGTGGCATCCACGATGTTGATGATGCCGTCCGGCTTCTGGTTCAGTATGTAATCCCGCGTGACGATCTCCTCCTGGGTATAGGTACGCAGGGAGTAGATACCCGGCAGGTCCACCACGGTGCACTCCTTGTGCTCCCGTACCTCTCCGGATTTCTGGTCCACCGTCACGCCGGGGAAATTCCCCACGTGCTGGTTGGAGCCGGTCAAAGCATTGAACAGCGTAGTCTTGCCGCAGTTTTGGTTGCCCGCCAATGCAAAGATCATACGCGATCCCTCTTTTCCACGGTGATCTGTCGGGCGTCCTCCACCCGCAGCGTCAACTCATAGCCCCGCACGTGTATCTCGATGGGATCCCCCATAGGGGCCACCTTCCGCAGTGTCACCACGGTCCGGGGCGTCAGCCCCATATCCAGCAGGCGGCAGCGCAGTGCGCCCTCCCCGCCCACGGCAGTGATGGCGGCGCTGTCGCCGATCTTCAGTTCATTCAGTGTCATAGTGCGTTACCTCAACAGCCTATCTGTATTGTGTGGTATGATGTTAGCACAGGCTAACCGCTCTGTCAAGAAACACCCGCCATTGTAACGACAGTTAAATATATTTAACTGTCACTTGCTTTTACGCCAGTCGTGTGTTATACTTTAGTTAGAGTGCTCTAAGTGTCAAAGGAGGTGCCGCCGTGGTATTACAGGAATCCGGCGAGATGTATCTGGAGAGCATCCTGGTCCTGATTCGTCAGGGGAAGGCCGTCCGTTCCATCGACATCGTGGACTATATGGGCTACTCCAAGCCCAGCGTCAGCCGCGCCGTTGGCCTGCTGAAGGCCGGGCAGTATATCGACGTAGACAACGGCGGCTACATCACCCTTACCGCCGCCGGGCGCGAGGTAGCCGAAAAGATCTACGAGCGCCACACGGTCCTCACGGACTTTCTCCGCCGCCTGGGTGTGGACGAGGCCAGCGCTGCCGAGGACGCCTGCCGCATGGAGCACGTCATCAGTGACGCTACCTTCCAGGCCCTGAAGCGTCATCTTGCATCCCCCCAATAACCGCTGAACAAGCCACCCTCCGGCGATTCCTTTCACACAAAAGCCTCCCCCGGTTTCGCCGGGGGAGGCTCATTCTCCGCCTCCGGCCAAGCCGGAGACCTTGCTTTTCAGTTGCTGTTGGCGCTGTACAGCCCCGCTGCGTCGTCCAGCGGCACGGAGAACGTCACCGTCTGCGCCTCAGTGTGGGCGCCGGCCTTCTCCATGATGGACTGCATGATGGCCGCCCGCTTATCGGCGGAGGTCACCAGGAAGATCATCTCCCGTTCCTCCGAGATGGCCATGCCGAAGAACTTGTTGGTGTTCCCCGCGTCGGTAGCCCGGGCGTGAATGACCGTACCGCCCCGCGCGCCGGCGGCGGAGGCCGCCTCCATCACCGCGTCGGTGTACCCGGTATTGGTGATCGCCACGATCAGCTGATACGCGTTCTCGTTCATCTGCTCTTCCTCCTTCACAGTCATATCCGGCTGCGCGTCGCTTTTGCCGGAGATCAGATAGTTCAGCGCCGTCCTTCCGCCCACGCTGCTCAGGTGCAGGCACACGGCGATACCGCTGCCGGGCCGGTCGATCCGCATGGTGTCCACCAGCTCCCGCATCAGCACCTCCTTGACAGCCGGCGTCACCACGGAGAACATCACGGACTTCTCCGTAGCCTCCAGACCCAGATAGCTCAGCACGTCGTTGCTGGCGGTGCCCCGTCCCAGGGCGGTGAACACCACCGGCGCGCCGAAAGCCCGGTAGAAATCCAGAAAATGCGTGGCGCCCATGACCCGGTTGGTGATGGTGATCATCAGATACAGACGGTTCTTGGTTGTTTCAGACATATCTCCACCTCCTCAGCACAGCTCGATAAGCTCCTCCACCGCCACAGGCGCGGCAGGAGCAGGTGCGCGGCGCAGCTTTCTCTGATAGCTCAGGCCCAGCAGCTGTATGGTCACCAGCGGCGTCATGGCCACCATCGCCACCACACCGAAAGCGTCCGTCACCAGATTGCCGCCCACAGCGTCGCAGGCGCCCAGGGCGAAGGGCAGCAGGAACGTAGCCGTCATGGGTCCGGAGGCCACGCCGCCGGAGTCGAATGCCACGGACGTAAAGATCTGCGGCACCACGAAGCTCAGCGCCAGACTCAGCACATAGCCCGGCACCAGGAACCACATGATGGAGATACCCGTCAGCACCCGGATCATAGCCAGCCCCAGCGAGATGGCCACGCCCACAGACAGCGCCAAGTTCATGGCGTGAGCCGGGATGGAACCGGCGGTGATCTCCTCCACCTGCTTGTTCAGCACATGGACAGCCGGCTCCGCCTGTACGATGAAATAACCGATGACCATAGCAATGGGGATAAGTATCCAATTATAGGTATGGCTGGCGATGCTGCCGCCCAAAAAGCTGCCCACGGGCATAAAGCCCACGTTCACGCCCATCAGGAAGATGGTCAATCCTATGTACACATACACCAGACCGATGACCATGTGCAGTATCTCCTTGCGCTTGAGTCTGCGGGTCACCAGCTGGAACAGGATCAGGAAAGCGCCGATAGGCAGCAGCGCCGATGCCGTCTCCTTCAGATAGTGAGGTATCTCGCTGAGATACAGATCGAACATCTCCACCGTGTCCTTGGCATCCGGCATGACCGCCGCAGTATAAGCGTTTCCGTCCGGCTTATACAGCAATCCAAGGATCAGCACCGTGATGATCGGCCCGATAGAGCACAGCGCCACCAGGCCGAAGCTGTCGCCCCCTGCCTGCTTGTCGCTTCGCACGGCACACACGCCCACGCCCAGTGCCATGATGAACGGCACCGTCATGGGTCCGGTGGTCACGCCTCCGGAGTCAAAAGCCACCGCCCAGAAATCCGGCGACACGAACATCGCCAGACCGAACACAATGGCGTAAAACCCGATCAGCAGCCACCGCAGCTGGATACCCAGCACGATACGCAGCAGGGCGATGACCAGGAACACACCCACGCCCACCGCCACGGACCAGATGATCACGTTGTTCTCGATGGCCGGTACCTGGTTGGCCAGCACCTGCAGATCCGGCTCCGCCACGGTAATGATCATGCCGATGAGGAAGCCCACCACCGTGATGATCCATACCTTCTTTCGCCGTGTGATCTCGGAGCCTACCGCCTGTCCCAGCGGGATCATGGACATCTCCGACCCCAGCGTGAACAGTCCCATGCCAGCGATCAGCATCAAGCCGCCCAGCAGGAACGCCACCATGGCGTTGTTGGGCACCGGCGCAATGGTGAAGCACAGCACCAGCACGATCAGCATTACCGGCAATACCGATGTCAGCGACTCGTGCAGCGGTTTTTTGAATACAGCAAAGACGTTTTCCGCCTTCTGCCGTTTTTTACGCAGTCTCGCCTGCTCGTCCTGAATAGTCCTGTGGCTCAAGTCTACCTTCCTTTCCTCGTCCTCCATAGCCTATACCAAAAAGCGGCGCATCTGTCCGTATCGGGCAGACACGCCTCCGCATCTTAACAGGTATATTGTACCATATGTTCACTTTTGGCACAACCCCACCGCTGTTAATAATGTGTGAAGATTGCACCGGGTTTTTTACGCCGTTTTCTCCACCAGCGCCGCCGCGTGGGCCGCTATGCCCTCGCCGCTGCCGGTAAATCCCAGTCCCTCCTCCGTCGTCGCTTTCACAGAGACACATCCCGCGTCCAGTCCCATGGCCGCCGCCAGTCTCTCCCGCATCTCCGGGATATAGGGCGCCAGCTTCGGCGCCTGGGCCGCCACCGTAGCGTCCACATTCACAATGGTCCAGCCCGCCTCCGCCAGCACCGCCGTCACCTGCCGCAGCAGCGCCGTGCTGTCCGCCCCGGCGTAGCGCGCATCGCTGTCCGGAAACAGCTTGCCGATGTCCCCCAGCGCCGCAGCGCCCAGCAGGGCATCCATCACCGCGTGGGTCAGCACGTCCGCGTCGGAGTGCCCCAGCAGCCCCTTCTCAAAGGGCACCGTCACACCGCCCAGCACCAGGGCGCGGCCCGGTACCAGCCGGTGTACGTCATAGCCATATCCAATGCGCAGATCCGCCATGCTTTGTTCTCCCTCTCCCGCAGGAAT
>FR881565.1:0-20364 GCA_000435555.1 Firmicutes bacterium CAG:176 | reverse complement strand
CGCGTGGGGATCTTGATGTTCTCCCGCCAGCCGCGGGCCAGCCATACCTCCTTGCCCAGCCGTTCCACGGCGGAGCAGTCGTCCGTGATGTCCGCCCCGGCCTGAATAGCCGACTGCAGAGCAGCCTTCAGGATGTTCGCCTGAAACACCTGTGGTGTCTGTACGGCGTACAGCGTTTTCCGGTCCGGCGTGGACTGCACCAGCCCCGCCATATCCGCCACCTTCACCGTGTCCGTCACCGGCAGCGCCGGCGCGGCGGCATAGGTCCGCTGTCCCAGCCGCACCATGTCGTCCACCTGCTCCGGCAGGATCAGCGGCCGCGCGCCGTCATGCACCGCCAGCAGCTCGCAGCTGTCGCCGGCCGCCAGCGCCGCCAGCAGCACCGACTGAGTGCGGCTCCCGCCGCCCTCCACCACGCGCAGCGGCGTTTTGACATTCGCCCCGGCACACAGGGCCGCGATCTCCTCCAGGCGCTCCGGGCTTACCGCCACCACGATCTCGTCGATCAGCGCCGCCTCATCCAGCGCCCGCAGCGTCCGCAGCAGCACCGGCACGCCGCACAGCGGCGCCGTCAGCTTATCCGTGCCGCCCATGCGCTCAGAGCGCCCCGCGGCAGGCACCAGCGCCGCGCAGCGGGGGTGCCGTTCCTTTTTCCGGTTTAACAGCTTGTCAAAGAGCTTCCCCATCGTCATTCGCACGCTCCCGTCATCACCGCGCCATCCAGCAGACGCTCCGCCTCTTGGTATCCGATCTCCCGCACCATCGCCAGCTCCGACAGCAGTATCTCCTTGGCACTGTGCAGCATTTTTCTCTCTCCGGTGGACAGTCCCCGCGCCGCCTCCCGCCGCATCAGGGACTTGACCACCCGTGCCACCTCCGTCAGGTCGCCGCTTTTCAGCCGCGCCATGTTCTCCCTGTAGCGGCGGTTCCAGTTGCGCTCCTCCGCCACCGTCAGCGATGGGATGGCCGAGAGCACCGCGTCCATTCTCTCCCGATCATACAGCAGCCGCACGCCGATGGCCTCGCAGTTATCAGTGGGCAGCTTCAGTACCAGTCCGCTGACGGCTTGACGGAACACATAGTACGTCCGCGCCGCGCCGTACAGCAGCTCCTCCGTCACGTTCTCGATAACGCCCGCCCCGTGCATGGGGTGCACCACCCGCTGACCGATGCCGTACATACCGCCGCCTCCCTTCCTGCTGTTCTTGTAGAAAATTATACCGTATTCCCCCACTTTTTACAAGGGATTTCCGTATCTTTCCCGTAAAAAGCACGGTCCCCGGCACTGCCTGGGACCGTGCTTTTCCGTTATCTCGCCTCGTACAGTGCCTTGCAGGCCCGGTACATCTCGTAGCAGTCCACCTTGGCCACCACCTCGAAGGGCGCGTGCATGCTCAGCACCGGCACGCCGGCATCCAGCGTGGCGATGTTCCGGTTGGCCATATACTGTGCCACCGTCCCGCCGCCGCCGGCGTCGATCTTGCCCAGCTCGCAGATCTGCCACCGCACGCCCGCGCCGTCCAGCACCGCGCGCACATAAGCCACCGTCTCCGCGTTGGCGTCCGAGGAACCGGACTTGCCCCGCGCGCCGGTGTACTTGCAGATACCCACGCCGTAGTTGACGAAGGCCGCGTTCTTCTTCTCGTACACATCGGCAAAGTTGGGGTCATAGGCCGCCGTCACGTCGGCGGACAGGCAAAAGGCGTTCTCAAAGCACGCCTTCAGCGGCACGTTCTGGCCGTCGCACAGGTCAGACATAAAGGCGTCAAAGGCCGCGGACTGCATACCTGTCACGCCCATGGAGCCGATCTCCTCCTTGTCCGCCAGCACGCATACCGCCGTCTTGTCCGGCGTTTCGATATCCAGCAGCGCCCGCAGCGCCGCGTAGCCGCACACCCGGTCATCGTGACCGTAGGACCCGATCATGCTGCCGTCAATACCGATGTCCACCGCCTCCGCGGCGGGAACAGCCTCCAGCTCCGCGGAGGCGAAGTCGCTCTCCGTGATGCCGTACTTGTCGTGCAGCCGCTTCATCACGTGCAGCTTCACCCGGTCCTTGTCCTCGCTGTCCCCGATGGGCCGGCTGCCCACCAGCAAGTTCAGCGTCTCGCCGGGCACCGCCTCGTTCAGGGGCTTCCGGCCCTGTTCGCCGCCCAGATGGGGCAGCAGGTCCGTGATGACCAGCTGGGGCTCACCCGCCTCGCCGATGCACACGTCTACCACGCTGCCGTCCTTCTTGGCCACCACGCCCCGCAGCTGCAGGGGGATAGTCACCCACTGGTACTTGCGGATACCGCCGTAGTAGTGGGTCTTGAAATATGCCATCTCGCTGTCCTCATACAGCGGCGTGGGCTTCAGATCCAGCCGCGGCGAGTCGATATGCGCCGCCGCGATCTGCGCGCCCTCGGCCAGGCTCTCCTTACCGATGACCGCCAGCATCAGTCCCTTGCCCCGGTTGCAGGTGTACACCTTATCCCCGGCCTTCAGCGCCATGCCGCGCTTATACTGCACAAATCCCTTCGCCTCTGCCGCGGCGATAGCCGCCCGGGCGCTGAGCCGTTCTGTCTTTCCCGCGTTCAGGAAGGCCTTGTAGTCCGCGCAGTAGGCTTCCATCTCCGCCAGCTGCGCCTCGTCCAGCGTATCATACCCGTTCTTGTCATTCCGCAGCAGCTGCTCCCGCAGCGCCTTCATTTCCTCGCTCATGCTCGTTCCTCCTTCAATATCGTCTCCAGCGCCTGCCGTGCCTTTTCCGTAAAGGCCGCCGCGCTGCCGCAGTCGTTCACCAGCACGTCCGTGCACCGGGCCCGGTAGAACGCTTCGTCCTTCTGTGCCCGCACCCGCAGCCGCGCGTATTCCTCCGGTATGCCATCCCGCGCCATGATGCGCACCACCCGCGTCTCCGCCGGCGCGATCACCGCCACCGTCCGCCGACACATTCCGTCCAGCCCGCTTTCGATCAGGTTGATGGCGTCAATGCCCACCACCGCCGCGTCGCTCTCGTCCATCCGCCGCCGCAGCTCCCGGGGCAGCCGCGCATAGATGATCCCGTTCAGCGTCTCCAGCGCCGCCGGATCGCCGAATACGAGGTTCCCCAGCTTCTGCCGGTCCAGACCGCCGTCCGCCGCAAACACCGGGCCGAACGCCCCGGCGATGGCCCCCCGCAGCGCTCCGTCCGTCCGCAGCAGCTCATGGTAGATGGCGTCGCAGTCCAGCACCAGCCCGCCCAGCTGCTCCAGCGCCCGCAGGGCGCTGGTCTTGCCCGCGCCGGTAGGCCCCGTGAAGCCGATGACCAGCGGCGACACGTCCACCGTGTGGAACCCCGCCGCCTTTTTCAGCCGGTTGCTCACCGCCAGTCCCAGTCCCGCCTCGTCCGGGCACTGGGCATAGATGGCCGTCACCTCCGTCTCGTCGAAGGTCCGCAGCGCGTCGAACACGCGCTGTGCCTGGGCCAGCTTGTCTCCTGCCGGTCCCAACCGATGTACAATGTGCCCCGCGAACAGCGGCGCGTACTCGTCAAAGCAGATGACCCCGGCCCCCGCCGGCAGGTGCGCCGCGATGTACGCCGCGCTTCGCCGCGGCGCGCCCGTCACCACCGTCACGGCAGCCCGGGGCGCGTAGTGCCGGTACTTCATTCCCGGTGCCTTGGCCTTCTCCCCGTCGGACAGCTTCTGCCGCACGGCCTTGTCCACGGCCACCTCCCCCAGCACCGCCTCCAGTGCCTCCAGCGGCAGTCCGCCGGGCCGCAGCAGCCGGGGTGGCTGCACCGTCAGATCGATAATAGTGCTCTCTACGCCTACGGCGCAGGGCCCGCCATCCACGATCCCGTCGATCTTGCCCATCATGTCCTCCATCATGTGCCGCGCACAGGTGGGGCTGGGCCGTCCGGAGGTATTCCCGCTGGGCGCCGCCACCGGCGTATCCGCCGCCGCGATAATGGCCCGCGTCACCGGATGGTCCGGGCAGCGGACGCCCACGGTATCCAGCCCGCCGGTGGTCCGCAGGGGCACGCAGTCCCGCCGGGGCAGGATCATGGTCAGCGGCCCCGGCCAGAACCGTTCCGCCAGCGCATAGGCCGTGTCGGGGATATCTGCACAGCAGCGCTCCAGCCAGCCCGCGTCCGGCACGTGCAGGATCAGCGGGTTGTCCTGTGGCCGTCCCTTGGCCTCGAAAATACGGCGCACCGCGTCCTCGTTGAGCCCGTCGGCCCCCAGCCCGTATACCGTCTCCGTAGGGATACCCAGCAGGCCGCCCCGGCGAAGGATCGCCGCCGCCTCCGCGATGGCGTTTTTGTCCGTTTCCGGATGGAATATGATGGTCTCCATCACCCGAACCTCGTTTCTTCTGCTCTTTTATTCCGCCGCAGCGGCAAAACTCCTCTTTTTACAGCCCCAGGTCCTCCCCCACGAGGATGACCTTGATACGCTCATGCACCATGGAGTACCGCGTCACCACCACATAGGAACAGATGCAGTCCGGACTGGTGCAGTCGCCGCACTGTCCGGTCAGGCCGCAGGGCGTCTTGATACCGAACCGCTGTGCGTTGGCCGGCGCAGCGATGTTCCGTGCGCGGGCAATGGCGTCGTCCAGTGTGCCCAGCACCTTGTTCATACCGGCGATGACCACCACCTGCCGGGGTCCATAGCACATGGCCGCCACCCGGTTGCCCATGCCGTCGATGTTCACCAGCTGCCCGTCCTTGGAGATGGCGTTGCTGCTCATCAGGAACGTGCCGCAGTTCAACGCCTGGTGCATCAGCGCCTGCTTCTCCGCCGGGTCCTTAGCGGTATCCCGGTCGATGAGGGTATAGCCCTCCTGTGCCAGCCGCTGCTTCAGCCCCAGCTCGTCCACCGTCATCACGCCGCCCCAGGATACACTGTCCGTCTTGGGGATCAGCTCCAGCGCCTTCTCCACGGCCTCGGCAGCGGTGGAACAGTAATAGGCGTCAAAGTGCCGCTTCTTCATAGCCTCCACCGTCTTGGGGCCGGACAGGTCATACATTTTCTTCTTATTCTCGTTCATGGTCAACTCTCCTTTCCCTCCTGCAGCCGTTGGGCCTGGTCGTTCAGGGTCAGCGCGTCGATCATGTCATCCAGATCGCCGTTGATGATGGCCGCAATGTTGAAATTTTTATTGTCTCCCGTCAGCCGATGATCCGTGACCCGGTTCTGCGGGAAATTATACGTTCTGATCTTGCCGCTTCTGTCGCCGGTGCCCACCTGGCTCTTCCGTGTGGCGGCGATGGCAGCGTTCTGCTTCTCCTGCTCCGCCTCGTACAGCTTCGAGCGCAGGATCTTCATGGCCCGATCCTTGTTCTTATACTGGCTGCGCTCATCCTGGCACTCCACCACCACGCCCGTGGGCAGATGGGTGATACGTATGGCGCTCTCCGTCTTGTTCACGTGCTGTCCCCCCGCGCCGGAGGAACGGAACGTGTCGATCTGCAAGTCCTTGGGGTCGATGGAAAACTCCACCTCCTCCGCCTCCGGCATCACCGCCACCGTGGCGGCGGAGGTCTGGATGCGCCCGGAGGACTCCGTCTCCGGCACCCGCTGTACCCGGTGTGTCCCAGCCTCGAATTTCAGCCGTGACCAGGCGCCCGCGCCCTCGATCTCGGCGCTGACCTCCTTCACGCCGCCCAACTCCGTCATGTTCTCACTGACGATGCTCAGCGTCCAGCCCCGGCGCTCGGCGTACATGGTGTACATCCGCAGCAGGTCGGCGGCGAATAGTGCACCCTCCTCCCCGCCGATACCGGCCCGTATCTCCAGTATCACGTTCTTCTCGTCATTGGGGTCCCGCGGCAGCAGCAGCCGCTTCAGCTCCTCCTGCAAGCGCTCCATATCCCCCTTCGCCCCAGCCAGCTCCTCCTGTGCCAGAGCCCGCAGCTCCGGGTCAGACAGCATCTCCTCCGCCTCCCGGGCGGTATCCTGCGCCCGCAGATACGCCTGCCAGCATTCCACCACCGGCGCCAGCTCCTTCTGCTCCCGGCGCAGCGCCGTCAGCTTCTCCCGGTCCGCATACACCGCCGGGTCTGCCAGCTGCTGCTCCACCTCTGTCAAATGCGCCGCAAGGGCGCTCAGCTTCTCCTGCATGGTCCGTCCTCAGTCGTTCTCCAGCAGGCGGCGCACATTCTGGATAAAGTCGTTCCGCCAGAACTCATACCCCTCGCTGTCCGGCCGCAGCGACACCGCCAGCCGATGGGTCTGCCCGGTGTACATATCCATCTGGTCATAGACCTCCTCACTGCGCTGGGTGGTGCTCCGCGTAACCACGTAGGCCACGTTTTCCATCTCCAGTCCCCGCCGCTTCAGCAGCGCGCGAATGGGGCTGGCGCACCGCCCCGCCCACACCGGGCTGCCCACGATCACCAGCTTGTACGCGCCCAGCGGCTTCTCCGTCTCAAAGGGCTGCAGGGGCCGGGTGGACGTCTTCATGGCGTCCATACCGCAGCGCATATATCCCCGCCAGCCGCTGCGGTCGCAGTCGTCGGTGATCGCCGTGATCTCCGCCCCCAGCGCCTCGGCGATCTCCTTGACCGCCCGGCGGGTATGCCCGGTCCGGGAATAGTAAATGCACAAAATATCACTCATGTTATCGCTCCTCCTGTTCCTCGGCCTGCAAGCTCAGTTCTTCCCAGCGCTCCATCTCCTGCTCCAGCCGCTTCTGCACGTCCTGCTGTTCCTGATACAGCGCGTTCAGCTTCTCCGCGTCGCAGGCATTCTCCGCCATTTCCGCCTCCAGCCGCGCGCTGTCCGCCTCCAGCCTGGCGATAGCCGTCTCGCAGATGGTCAGCTGCTTTTTCGCCGCCTGCTGGGCCCGGTTGCCCCGGCTGCCGTTCTTCTTCGGCGCAGCGGACTGCGCCTGTACCGCGGCCGCCGCGGCGGCGCGTTCCTCCTCCTTGGCCTGCCGGTACTGTGCAAAGCCCATGGGATAGTCCGTGATGACGCCCCCGGCCAGCTCCCACACACGGGTGGCAAACCGGTTGATGAAATACCGGTCGTGGCTCACGAACAGCAGCGTCCCGTCGAAGGCCTCCACCGCCTGCTCCAGCCACTCCCGCGAGTCGATATCCAGATGGTTCGTCGGCTCGTCCAATATCAGCAGATTGATGCTCTCGTCCATCAGCATACACAGCCGCAGGCGGCTCAGCTCGCCGCCGGACAGCACGCTGACGCTCTTGAACACATCCTCTCCGGTGAACTGATACGCCGCCAGCCGGTTCCGCGCCGACTGCGGCGTGATGTCCAGCTCATAGAGCATCGTGTCCAGTATGGACCTCTCCGGGTGCTCGAAGTGTATCACCTGCGGCAGATACGCCGCCTTCACCGCCGGCCCCAGCCGTATAACGCCGCTGTCCGGGCGCTCGCTGCCGGTCAGCATATTCAGCAGCGTGGTCTTTCCCGTGCCGTTCTCGCCCAGCAGAGCGATGCGCTCGCCCCCCTCGCACCGCAGATACACATCCTCAAACAGCCGCTTCTCGCCGAAGGCCTTGCTGACGCCCTTGATCTGCAATACCTCGTCGCCCTTGAACTCCCGGCTCTGGAAGCGCGCCTCCAGCCTCCGCGCCTTTGTGGGCTTCTCCGTGGTCCGCATACGCTCGATGCGCTTCTCCATGCTGAAGGCCCGCTTGTGCAGCGCGTCGTTGCCCATGAAGGCCCACAGGTGCATCTGCTCCGCCGCCTTTTCCAGCTGCGCGATCTTCGCCTGCTCCTTCAGGTACTGCTTCATGCGCTCCTGATACCGCCGTTCCTTCTCGATAGCATAAAAGCTGTAATTTCCGCTGTAAAACTCCGCTTTTCCGTCCTGTATCTCGATAATCCGCGTCACGGTCCGGTCCAGGAAATACCGGTCATGGCTGATGGTCAGCACCGTGCCCCGGAACCTCCGCAGATACCCCTCCAGCCACTCCGTGGCCTGCAGGTCCAGATGGTTCGTGGGCTCGTCCAGCAGCAGGATGTCCGTATCCTCCAGAATGAGCCGTCCCAGGTTCACCCGGGTCTTCTCTCCGCCGGACAAACACGCGAATTCCCGCTGCCGCATTTCCCTCGGGATGCTCAGGCCGTTGGCCACCTTGTTCACCGCCGTCTCCGTGTCCCAGCCGCCCAGTCCCTCGAATTTGGCGTTCAGCTCGCCGTACCGCCGCAGCGTATCCGCGCCGCTGTCCCCCTGCTCCATCCGCAGGGCCAGCGCATCCATCTCGTCCTTCATCCGAAACATCCGCGCGAAGGCCGTCTGCAAAACGTCCTCCACCGTGTACCCCTCCGGATACACGGGGATCTGCGAGATCAGTCCCACCCGCCGTCCGGCGGCGATCTGTACCTCTCCCTCGTCCGGCTCCAGCTCCCCGGTGAGCATACGGAACACCGTGGTCTTTCCGGCGCCGTTCCGCCCCAGCAGTCCCACGCGCTCCCCGCTGTCCACCTGAAAGCTCAGTCCGTCCAGTATTCTCTTTTCCAGATCAAAGGACTTCACCAGCCCCGAAACGCGAATGTCGACCATTTACTCTTTCTCTAATTCCTTTACGATGTTCTCAAAATGCATGGCGCGGGACGCCTTCACCAGCACCGCCGTCCCCGGCGTGAACCGCGCCCGTACAGCGGGCATGGCCTCCTCCACGCCGGCGAACCACTGCGCCTCCGGATCCGTTTCGGTCAGGGCCTTCATCTTCTCCCCCACCGCCACGGTCTCGATGCCCAACTCCCGGCACAGCGTCCCCATATCCCGGTGGGCCTGGGCCGTCAGCGCGCCCAGCTCACCCATGTCGCCCAGCACCGCCAGGCGCTTTTTCTGCCGGCTGGCAGCCAGCATACGGATGCCCTCCGCCATGGACTGCGGATTGGCGTTGTAGCAGTCGTCGATGACCAGCCGATCCCCGTCCATACGGATCAGGTGCATCCGGCTCCCCACCGGCGCATAGGCCGCCGTCCCCGCGGCGATCTCCGCCGCCGTCAGGCCCAGCCGTTCGCCGATGGCCGCCGCCATGGCCATGGGATAGACCATGTGCCGCCCCGGCGCCGCCGTCTCCAGCCGATAGGCCGCCTGTCCCGTGGTCACGGTGCAGGCCACGCCCTCCAGCCCCCGGTCGTCGATGTCCGTAACGCGGACATCGCAGTGCTCGCCCTCGCCGCAGCGCAGGATGATCTGTGGCAGCGTCACCGTGTTCAGCAGCTCGTCGTCGCCGTTGAGCACCGCGACGCCCTCCGGGGTCAGATTTTCAAATATCTCACACTTGGCCTGCAAAATGCCCTGCCGTGTGTTGCCCAGATTTTCGATGTGGGCGTCGCCCACGTTGGTGATAACGGCGATATCCGGCCGTACCATCTCGCCCAGATACCGTATCTCCCCAAAGTGGTTCATGCCCGTCTCGATCACCGCCGCCTCGTGCTCCGGCATGAGCCGCAGCAGCGTCAGCGGCGCGCCGATATCGTTGTTGAGGTTCCCCTCCGTCCGCAGCGTCTCGTATTTCTGTGCCAGCACCGCGGCGATCATCTCCTTGGTGGTAGTCTTGCCCACGGAGCCGGTCACCTGTACCACCGGCAGCCGGAACTGCCCCCGGTACCAGGCGGCCAGCGCCTTCAGCGCCAGCCGCGTGTCGGGCACCTGAATGTAAAACTTCCCCGGCAGCAGTGCCTCCGGCGCCTTTGCCGTCAGGCATCCCGCCGCCCCGGCCTCCAGTGCCTTTTCGATATAGGCATGGCCGTCGAAGCGTTCCCCCACCAGAGGGATGAACAGCGCTTCCTGCGGCACGCGGCGGCTGTCGGTGGTCACGTCGCGCACCGCCGCGCCGCTGCTCTGCAGCACCGTGCCGCCCACCGCGGCGCAGATGGTCTGTACCGTCAGCGGCATCATGCCCGCGCCGCCTTTCGCGCCGCCAGCGACAGCTCCACGATCTTCTCGCACAATTCGCCGTAGTTCAGTCCCACCTGCGCCGCCTCCTGGGGCACCAGACTGGTAGGCGTCATGCCCGGCAGGGTGTTGATCTCCAGGCACCAGGCCTGACCGTTCTCGTCCAGAATGAAGTCCGAACGGGAGTACACGCTCAGCCCCAGCCCCTTGTGCAGCTTCAGGGCCATCTCGCCCACCTGCTTCCACGCCGCGTCCGTGATAGGCGCGGGGCACAGCTCCACCGCGCCGCCGGCCTGATACTTGCTCTCATAGTCGAAATAGGCGCCCTTGGGGATGATCTCCACCGCCGGCAGATAGCCGTCGCCCAGCACGGCGATCTGTATCTCCCGACCCTTGATCTTCTGCTCCACCACCACATGGTCGCCGTAGCGCAGCAGGTCGCGCAGGGCCTTCTCCAGCTGTTCCTTCGTGTCCGGCAGCGCCACACCGATGGAGCTGCCGCCGTTGACGATCTTCACGGCACAGGGCACCGGCAGCTCCTCCGCCAGCCGGGGGATATCGCTCTCGGTATAGTGGATGTCGTGCCACGGAGCCGTGCGAATACCGAGAGAGTCCATCATCCGCTTCGTCACGGATTTATCCATGGCCATGCCGCTGCCCAGATACCCGGATCCGGTGTAGGGTACGCCCAACAGATCCAGCGTGGCCTGTATGCGGCCGTCCTCGCCGCAGCTTCCGTGCAGCGCCAGAAATACCACGTCCGCCATGCGGCACACGGTCAGCACGTCCTTGCCCAGCAGGCTGGGGCTCTGGTCCCTCCGGCTGCGGCGCACCGCCTCCAGGTCCGGCTCCACGCGCTCCACACGGCTCTGGCCGCACAGGCCGTCCGGCGCGTCAAAGATATCCTCCAACGCGCCCTCGTAGTCCTCCAACCCCAAAAACATATCCACCAGAATGGCCTTGTGTCCCCTCTCCCGCAGCGCCCTGCACACGCCGGTGCCGCTGGTCAGCGCCACCTGGCGCTCTGTGGACAGTCCGCCCGCCAATACCACGATCTTCATAAGCGTACCCTCACTTTTAGGCGGCACAGCGAAAAACGGCCCTGTGCCCCCATGATTTGATACATTATTATAGCACAGCGCCCCGCTGATTACAACCGATTTTGCCCGCCGGTGTGTAAACAAACAAAGAACGCCCCGGCACAGCCGCGGCGTTCTTTTGTTGTCTTTCCTATCGCAGCCAGTCGGGCTTCGCCCGCCCGTGTACGCCGGACACCAGCCCCATACAAGCAAACAGCATCACCAGCGATGAGCCGCCATAGCTGATGAAGGGCAGCGTCAGTCCGATGACCGGCATCACGAACAGGCACATACCCACATTGATGATGACCTGAAAGATAATGACACTGGCCACGCCGATGCAGGCATAGCCCTCCAGCCGGGTCTTGGCGTGCCGCGCCACATACAGGCACCGCAGTATAATGGCCGTCAGCAGCGCCAGCGTCAGCAGGCAGCCCACCAGCCCCAGCTCCTCACCGATCACGGAGAAAATAAAGTCCGTGTGCCGGTGCGGCAGGCTGGACGCCGCCTCGCTTTGGGTCTGCGTGCCGCGAAACAGCCCCTGCCCGAATATCCTTCCGCCGCCCAGTGTCAGCAGGCTCCGGGTCTGCTGCCAGCCGGTGTTCAGCGGGTCATAGCTGTGGTCGAACAGGACGATGAACCGGTTTTTCATGTAGGTATCCAGCAGGTCCAGGTCCCACATGGCGTAGAACAGCAGTCCCGCCGCGCCGCCGCCGATCAGGAACCACCGCAGCGCCACCCCCGCCACAAAACACATACACGCGAAGATGAACAGGAACACCAGCGCACTGCCCATGTCGGAGGATATCTTGTAGTACAGCGCAAAGATCACGCCGAAGTGTGCCGCCAGCATGACGATGGAGGAAATCGACCGCAGGTCCCGGTTCTCCTTCAGCCACGCCAGCTGTTTCGCCAGCACGATAATAAACGTCAGCTTCACGATCTCCGCCGGCTGCACCTTCACCGGCAGGAACGGGAACTCCAGCCATGCCTTGTTGCCGGTATCCCCGGCAATGCCGAGGGGCGTTGCCAGCAGCAGGATGAACACCACGCCCACCAGGAATATCCACTTCCAGTACTTCGCCAGCTCGTTCAGGTCCACCTGCGACACCACGATATACAGCACCGCCCCGATGCACAGCGCCGCCGCCTGTACCAGCACCAGCTTGCTGGTGTGCATATAGCGTGTGGCGCTGGCGATCATCAGTATGCCGAACAGCGACGTGCCGATGCACAGCGCCAGCAGGACAAGATCGGCCTGTCGGAACACGTCGTTAAAAAGCTCCCGTATCCGTCGCAGCATGGCGGCACCTCCCTTCCCTCGCATTTCCCCCGAACGGCGCGCATATCCGTTCCTCTGCGGCCGCATACAGCGCATCAAGCCCGCAAAAAGCGAAAGAGAATGTATAGCAAACGTATCGTAAATGTATCATGAATGTACCATAAGTGTACAGCGAAAGCGCACAAAAAGCACGCGCTTTTCCGGCGTGTCAAACGCCGGTCCCACATAGTGTACCACGATTTCCCCGCCCTGTAAACCACCGGTTTTCTATCAAAAATGTTACTGTTTCCACCCGCTGCTTTCACAGCCCAGCCACCGTTTTCACAGCCCGGCCACCAACAGCGCTATCACCGAAAGGCCCCCCACCGCCAGCGCATAGGGCGTTGCCGCCCGTATGGTGGTCAGGTTGGAAACGCCCGAGCCGGCGGTGGTCATCAGCACCGCGTCCGCATAGAAGCACAGACTATATCCCAGGGTAACGCCGCTCATCACCGCGGCGATCATCAGCGGCGCAGCCACCCCGGCAGCCAGTCCCATCGGGATGAACACAGGAATAGCGATGGTCATTACCGCCCAGCAGCCACCTACGGCAAATACGGTCAATCCCACCAGCACAAACGCCAGCGGCGCGATCAGGCAGCGGGGCACCGCCCCTCCGATACCGTTGATGAGAATATCAAACAACCCCAATGTACGGTTGGCGTCGCTGAGCATCAGGCCAAAGCCCACCACCACAGCGATGGTGGTCATACCCTTAACGCCGGAAAAGAATCGGGCAAAGTATTCTCCCACCGTCATACGCTTCTGTATCACATACAGCAAGAACTGCACCACCAGGCACACGATGATACCGTGGAGCAGATCATTGTCAAACAGCACCGTGCCGCCCACCAGCGCCGCCAGCGGGACAACAGCGTTCCAAGCCGAGGAGACATTGTGCTCATCCACCTCGTCAATGTCCACCAGCTTCTCGCCCTTCTCGCCCGGTTCAAAGGCTGCGCCGCCGGAGGCCACCCGGTGATACGCCTGACGAAGCATGCCCACTTTCGGAAACCAGCCCAACGCCAGCAGCAGACTTACCAGCATCATCGCCAGCGGATAAAACATGAAGGGCACCGCCTGAAGGTAATCCGTGAACCCCAGGCCGAAGTCGGAGATCAGGCCCACGCTGAAGGCCGTCCAGCTGGTAAAGGGCACCGTCACGCACAGGCAGCAGGCCATAATGTTGGTCTGCATCGCCAGGTGCTCCCGGGGCAGACGGTTTTTATCGGAGACATCCCGCAGGCAGATGGTGGTAGTCAGGGCATTCAGATACTCGTCCACGAACATGATCACAGACAGCAGCCACGCCAGCAGCAGCGTTTTGCGGGGCGTGTTGGCCGCCTTCGCCAGCAGATCCCGGAAGCCCATGAGCCCGCCGGAGGCCTGAAACAGCGAGATCATTCCGCCAAAGCCCAGAATACTGCACAGCGCAAACTGATAGGAGCTGTTGCCCAGTGTAGTATACATGGCGTCGATCAGCCCAGTGAAAAAATGCTGGCGATGGACCAGCAGCACGGCCAGCAGGGTAGCCAAGACCATTGCATCTGCCATTTTGCGGGTCTTTAGGGCATATACGATCAAAAACGCCAACGGCAGGAACGCCATAACAGTATGCAGCACAGAAACATCTCCCCTCTCACACAGAGTATAGCAAACTCCAGTGAAAACCGCAACTGCGCATGAAAAAGCCGGCTTGGTGGCCGGCTTTTCATGCGTCGCTTATACAGACATTCTTTTCACACCGGGGTTCTCCCGCATAAAGGCCAGTGCTTCATCATGGGTGATCGGCGGCTCAAGCCGGACGGTGATCTCCATACGAAGGCAGCCGTCCTGACGGGTGAGGCTGCTCTCTGTCACCTGGCCGCGGTGCTGCTTCAGCAGATCGTCAAAGCGGGCCCGCAGCTCATCCGTATCCTCCAGCTCCACCAAAATTTCCTGTGTCGTGAGGGCGTCCGCCCCCACAGGGAAGCGGTGGAGAATGATCTGGATGGCAACGAGGACAGCCGCCTCGAACAGGCCCAGCCAATACATACCGGCACCCACAGCCATACCGATGGCGGCGGTACCCCACATACCGGCGGCGGTGGTCAGTCCGCGGATAGAGTTGCCGTTTTTGAATATGACACCGGCACCCAGAAAGGATATGCCGCTGACCACCTGGGCGGCAATGCGTGCAGGGTCGGCGCCGCGAAGACCATCCAGCGTAACACAGTCCAGGAAAGCGTATTTTGAGACGATCATAAACAGCGCGGAGGTACAGGCAATGATGCAGTGGGTACGGATGCCCGCCTCCTTACGGCGCTTGCTGCGCTCCAGGCCCACCAGCGCGCCCAAGGCGGCAGACAGCAGCAGGCGAATGAGAAATTCCAGATTGTCGTAAACAGTCAGGGTCGCTTCGGGCACATATTGCGTCAGTCCGGAAAGCATAACAGTCTCCTTTCAGCGGCACAGGCCGCAGGTATGGTACAGCAAGTATAGTGTGCATCGCCGTTTCTTATGCGGTATAGCGGCATTGGTCGGTAATAGCCTTCTTCAGCCGCCGCAGCGTCGGATCGTCCAGATCCCGGGGATAGGACAGATCCGTCAGATCAAATTCACAGATCGTACTGTCCGGGTGCATGACAATGATCCGCCGTCCCAGCAGCAGCGCCTCCTCCAGCTGGTGGGTGACCAGCACGATCGTGCGGGGCAGCTTCTCCTGAATGGCCAGGAGTTGGCTCTGCAGCTCCGCGCGGGTCAAAAAATCCAGCGAGGCAAAGGGTTCATCCATCAGCAGCAGTTCCGCCTGCCCCGCCAGCACCCGGGCCAGGCCCAGTCTCTGCTTCATGCCGGTGGACAGTTCCACCGGAGTCAGGTCGGCGTAGTCCTCCAAGCCCACCAGCCGCACGAATTCGCTGGCGCGCTCATAGCGCTCCTCCGGCGTTTTTCCCACGCCGCAGGCCATGGCCACATTCCGCTGCACGCTGGTCCAGGTGATGACATAGGGATCCGGACTAAGCATGGCACTGTGCCAACCCTCCGGAATCCGTATTGTCCCGGTGTCAGGCATCTCCGTCCCCGCCAGCAGCTTCAGCAGCGTGCTCTTGCCGCAGCCGCTGCGGCCCACGATCACGGTAATCTCACCGGCGGGAATGGTCAGCGACAGGTCGCGCAGCACCTGTCGGGTACGGCTGGGCCGCGTCTCGCCGGTCAGGACGATATCCGTGCCGTAGGTGGTATAGGCCTTATCCACATGGTCAAGAACAACTGCGTCCATAGCGATACCTCATTTCCTCGTTTCGGCCGCCGGGCAGATGGACGGCACGGCTATCATAGCCCCGGCGGTGGGGCTTGTCAAGCGCCGTCGTCAGCCCAGCATCCCCAGTATCTCCTGCAGGCTGAAATTCTCCCGGTAATAGTCCAGTTCTCCGGCAATCAGCTCATCCAGCACACGCATACCCAACACCTCCACCGGTGCCTTGTCATCCGTCAGAAGGCAGTCCCCACCGGTGTAGACCGTCAGATCGGCGGCCACCTCCGCCATCATGGCGGCGTAGTCCCCGTCGGTCAGCGCGGCGCGGCTGGCGGCAAAGCGCTCCGGCAGGCCAGGCGCGTTGGTGCAGAACACCTCCGTATTGGTGTTTCCGGGCACATCGGCCAAGTAGGTGTACGCAAACACGCTGGCCATCGTATCGCAGAGGTACTGGTTGATGGAGCCATCCTCCCGGGAGGTCATGTTCAGGTTCACCACCATGACACCCTCCGGCTTCAGGTGCTCCGCCACCGCCGCGAAGAACTCCCGGCTGGACAGCTGGAACGGAATGGTGATGTCCTGATAGGCGTCCACCATGATCACATCAAACTTCTCCTCCGACGCGGTCAGGTAGGCCCGCCCATCGGCTACAGCCACCTCCACTTCCTCCGGCAGGCCAAAATAGGTGCGGGCGATATCGGCGATCTTGCCGTCGATCTCCGCGCCCTGCACGGTCATGCCCGGAAAATAGCGGACGCAGTATCCGGCGTAGGTGCCGGACCCCATGCCCAAGATCATGGCGCTGCGGCCTGTGTTATCGGTACCGTCCATACCCGCCATACAGGGGGCTGCCAGCGCGTAGTCGTAGTACATTCCGGTGAGCTTACCGTCCTTGTTCTGCACCGACTGTACACCGAAGAGCACATTGGTGGAGAGCGTGGTGGTGTGGTCGTCATCCTTGACCTGAAGGTAGTTGTAGATGGACTCGTCCTCCAGGGCCAGATTCCTCTCCCAGAAGGCAAAACTATAGGTGGGCAGCGCAAAGCACAGCCCCGCCACCAATACCACCGCAATGATACCGGTGACCGTCCTTTTTCGTTCAAAGATGAAGTAGACAATGCCGATGGCGGCCAGCACACCCGCAAAAATCAGGAACGTGGCCGCCGTACCCACCGCCGGGATGGTCAGAAACGTGGGCACAAAGGTACCGATGATGCTGCCGATGGTGTTCAGCGCATTTAGCTGCCCCACGGTCTTACCGGTATCATCCAGATTGTCCACTGTAAACTTGGTCAGGGACGGCGTTACGGTGCCCAGCAGCACACAGGGGAAGGCGAAGATCACCAGGCAGGCTGCCAGCGCCGCCCAGACCAGAAAGTTCTTCGTTACGAACGTGGCCAGCAGGAAGGATATCCCGGCGATCATCCATCGGCCCGCAAAGGGTATCAACGCGATCCAGATCGCGGCGATGATGACCCGGCCATAGAGTCGGTCCGGCGACTTGCTCTTGTCAGCCATCCGTCCGCCCCAGATGTTGCCCACAGCCATAGCGACCATTATAACGCCGATAATGACCGTCCAAACGATTTGAGATGAGCTGAAATACGGCGCCATCAGGCGGCTGGCGCCCAGTTCCACCGCCATGACGGACATTCCCGCGAAAAACTCTGTCAGGTATAAAAACCACTTACTATGAGTCAGCTTTTTCTCCATGGTACAAGGTCCTCCTTATAGGCTTCTGTCCACCCCGGAAACTACAAATGGTTCTCCCTGGATCGCCTTATATTATAGCGTAGCATGACCGTTTCCGCAAGTACCTCTCTGTTTTCATGGCCTTCCCGCTGTTCTTCAGCTGCGCAGAAAAAGCCTCCGTTTCCGGAGGTTTTCTCTTATTTTGTGTCAGTTTTCTCGGATCGTTCTTGACAGAGAATAACGAAGCCAGTATGCTGATAGCAACGGGAGGTGAGGCGCCATGATGGACGGAAATATCATATTATCCGTGGCGAAGGCCATGGAGGTCCTACAGGTCCTGAGTCAGGCGGAAAGTCCGCTGTCTCTGAAGGAGCTGGCCACCCGGTGCGGATATCCGAAGAGCACCGTATTCGGCCTGCTGACCACCATGCGGGCCTATGACGTGGCGGCGCAGATGCCGGACGGGAAATACACGCTGGGCCTGCGGCTGTTCGAATATGGGCGTCAGGTGGAACGGTCCTGGGACATCTCTCTGGTGGCCCGCCCCTATATGGAGCACCTGTGCCAGCGGACCGGAGCGTCCGTTATGCTCTCGGTGTGTGAGGGCGGCAGCGTGATCACGCTGGATCAGGTGGAGACCCGGGACAATCTGCGTATCGTGTCGGATATAGGTTCCCGGCTGCCAATCTACTGTACGTCGCAGGGCAAGGTCTTTCTGGCACATATGTCCCGCACCAGTGCCGAGGCGCTGCTGCGCGCGCAGCATATGACCCAGTTCACCCCGCACACCATCACCGATCTGACCGCGCTGATGCAGGAGATCGATCTGTGCCGTACCGACGGCTACGCCATTGAAAACGGCGAATACAAGATCGGCCTGCGCTCCATTTCCGCACCGGTCTATACCGTGGAGGGCAAAGCACGATACACCGTTGGCGTGATCGGTATGTTCCGCAGCACCCGTTCCGATGAATTCCTTGCGGCGGTGGAACAGGTCTGCGCCACCGCGTCCATGATCTCCACTGCGCTGGGCTATCGAAAAACGGAGGAGCTTTTGTAAGCCATACCTCCGCCGTTATCGGCGCACTGGAGAACGCACTGCACATGATCGCTGCCGAGGGTCACGGCTGAGCCGCGTATGCCTTTGCAGCGTTTCCGGCAACGGCGAAAACGGCTTGTTTTCCAGTCAGTATCCTGATGGGTAATGAGAATGTGCCGAATGGACTGCGGTGCAATACCCGGCCATGCCATCTTCTCCGCCAGCCGTTCGTAGTTATAGCCGGCGTCGATCATGATGGCAGTCCCGCCGCCTGTTTTCAAGACGCTGTCTGCTCTTTTCTCACATTTTTTCGTCAAATACCCCCGCAGGAAAAACAAAAACACACGTCCGGCCCAGTCAGGCCGGACGTGCGTATATTCTCAGGCCTCACAGGAAGCGAGACCCGGTCAAAGCGCGGTCCCATTCTTCGGTACGAACAAGCCACGCATATCGGCACACTCCAGCTCCAGCAATGCTTTTTTCCTCCGGATGCCGCCCCCATAGCCGGTAAGGCTGCCGTTTGTACCCACCACACGGTGGCACGGGATCATGAGAGAGATCGGGTTATGCCCCACCGCGCCGCCCACCGCCTGCGCGGACATTTTGGCCAGTCCCTGCTGGCGAGCCGCTTCAGCGGCGATCTCTCCGTAGGTCATAGTCTTTCCATATGGTATCGTCAGCATGATGTCACAGATACGCTTACGGAACGGTGTGGTATCATAGCGCAGCGGCGGCAGAAACCCCGGTTCCTTACCGGAAAAATAGATATCCAGCCAGCGACCGGCCTCTGCAAACAGCGGGTGTTCCCTTTGTGCAGTCACTTCTGGCAGAACGCTACCAAAATACCTCTGCCCGTTGAACCATAGACCAACAATCGCCTCATCGTCGCAGGCCAGCGTGATCGTACCCAGCGGCGACACATACTCGGATGTCCAGATCATCTCTTTCCCTCCACACTCTTTTTCGGATTATGATCTTTCAGCTCCGGAATCGCTCCGCCGGCCACTGCCCACAGATACAGGCTCGCCACGCTGCCATACGGGCTAAACCGACGGCGGTATATCTCAAACCGCTTACGGTCAATGCTGCGGTGGTGATAGAGCATCCGCAGTCCGCGCTGAATAGCCAGATCGTCGTAACTAAACACATCGGGCCGCTGCATACAGAACAGCAGGATCATCTCCGCTGTCCAGATGCCAACACCCTTCAGACTGCTCAGTTCGCGGATCACCTCCCCGTCCGTTTTCTGCCATATGCCGTCCAGATCAAACGCACCGTCCCGGGCCTTTTGCGCCAGATCTGTGATGTATTCCGCCTTACGGAAGGTCATACCCAGGGCTTGCAGTTCAGGGACTCCCGCCGCAAGGATGCTCTCCGCGTTCACCTCACCCAGCGCATCCCGCATCCGCTGCCAGATGGTCGCCTGCGCCTTAGTCGATATCTGCTGGCCGATGATATGATGGACAATGGCAGAGAACAAGTCCGTATCCACGGCACGGTCGATATATCCAATACGGTCAATGACTTCACCAAGCCGCCTGTCTTTCTGCCGCAGATAAGAAAGCTCTGTTTCCCCGTATTCGAAATACACCACTGTCACCGTCCTTTCATCTTCACATACAGGCAGGCACCGCCGCTAAACACCGTGAGACTATGATCGGATACAGTTCCCATAGTGCGGGCTGCGCTCTGACACAGAGTATACCATCCGCCCCCGCTGTTTGCAACCACCGGTCCAGTTATCGTCAAACCCACCTCAAACGATACGTTGGTTTCACGTTTTCCTGTCGGCTGCCTATCGACAACATACGCTTCGGTCAGCCGGAGACACCGATGTACTTGAGGCCATTCTTATCTCACCGTAAGAAAATACATCCTTATGAACGGAAACGGTTGATGCGTTTGGCTTTGTGCCAGACGCATCTATACCGGTAATTCTTTATGGTACGCCCGACTGGATTCGAACCAGCGGCCTTTAGAGTCGGAGTTATCAGGCCGTCAAGCCGGAAAGCCCTGCAGGGCAAGGGTTTGGTTGGTGTTGCACAAATTTCCACCATTCTGAAGAAAAACCTCGGAAGCCTTACAGGGCAAGACTTCCGAGGTTTTTTGCGGTAGTAGTCAAATAGCAGTCTGAGCACTTCACAGGTCATGC
>FR881564.1:7343-21834 GCA_000435555.1 Firmicutes bacterium CAG:176 | reverse complement strand
GTTCCGGATGTTGCTGCCGTTCTTGTGTTTCTTTGACAAGAAGTTGCTGTTTGCCGCGTATCTTCGTCAAGAAAATATACGCATGGTGGCTTTGGGGCAGGTCTCATCGCAGAACACATTGCGGTGGGGCTGAGCTTATGCTATACTTAAAGCATAATCAGCAAGGAGGGGACTTATGAGGAAAACTACTTGTCTTATTTTGGCCTTTACTCTGACGCTGCTGTGCGGCTGTGGAAGCCGAAGCAACGGAGATGACACACAGGACTACGGCGGAAACACGCAGCAGGAAGAATTTGTCATTACGCCCATGGCGTCCGGGCTGGAACTGGCACCATATAGCTGTGCGGATTTCTCTATGAGCGTTCCGGAGGGCTGGATGGTGGAGGCGGCCACGTCCAACGCGGGTATGTACCACGCTTTGCGAGCGTATGACCCCGCGTGCAGCGTAAATCAGATTTTGTATATCTTAAAGGCAGAGCCGCTGTTTGCGGATGACTTCCTGAAGCAGAATTATACATACTGGAACGCTGCCTACGCAGCGTTCCCCGTAATGGCAGAGGCGTCCGTGAAGGGTTACTTCGACGTGCTGCCGCAGTATCTGTCGGCGGTTGCCGCAGAGCCGTTTTACAGCAGCCTCCACTTCCCGCAGTATGAGGATTTCACGGTGACAGAGACCTTTGACGCGACCGGCTCTTTGGGTGGAACAGCCGGCGTGCTGCGTGCGGAGTTTACGCAGGACGGCGTCGAGGCGGAGGGTATGTGCTCGGTGGAGCTTGTCCCCTTCCCCATCCCCGGCCTTGGCGGGTACTACATGGCGTACAGCACCACCATCGTCTCCGCTGAAAAGGGGATGTTCCAGAACTGGGAGGACATCCTGACACGGAGCTTGGGCAGCCTGGACTATTCCGGCAGCTATACCTCCTCCGCCATGGCGCAGAGCGACGCGGCGATGCGGCAATCCCAGCAGTTGAGCCAGTCCGCCAATGAGATGCAGGATGCCATCATGTCCTCATGGGAAAGCCGGAATACCAGTCAGGACATCATCAGCCAGAAGCAGAGCGATGCCACCATGGGCTTTGAGCGGGTGATGGACACGGAGACCGGCGAGATTTATCAGACGGACAACGGCTTTACCGACTGGTATGACGGGGAGAGGTATACGGCTATCACGGACGATCAGTATACGGAAGCCGTTGTGGGTCGGTTCTCGTGGAAGTAAGCCGAAGGAGGATATTCGCATGAAAAAGCTTTTGACCATGCTGCTGGCCACAGCAATGATTTTCGCACTGGCCGCCTGCGGCGCAACGCCCAATGGGACAGACAATAACAACACACAGGACGACCATCAGGCCGAGACGCCCGACGCGTCTTATGAAGCACCTCAAATCACCGAACTGTATAACGAGGACTTCGACTACACCGACGGCGTGGGTAACAGCGGCCACTATACCTACCATGTACCTCAAATCGAGGCCGATACACAGGGTGCGGAGGCCATCAACAAGGCCATCTCCGATGCGTACACCCCTATCGTGAATGGCGTGCTTGAAGATGTCTCGGATAAGGTCAGCCTGTCCTGCTTCTATGTGGCATGGGAGTCATATCAGTATGAGAATATCCTGTCGCTGGTCGTCTCCTGCGGTTGGGATGCCGATGTGAACGAATACAATGTCTATCTGTATGACATCGCCAGCGGCCAGCAGCTCACCACAGCGGGCTTGCTGAAGGCACTGGATGTGGATGAGACAGTCTTCTTGGAGACGGTACGCCGCGCTGCCGCTGCAAAGTTCGACACACAGTATGGAGCAATTGCGGGCGGTGATACGGATGAGTTCCTGACGGAACGCCGCGATTGGACGCTGTCCGATGAGAACATCAACATGAGCGTCCGCACATACGCTGATAATGACGGAAATCTCCATGTGGTCTTGCCCATCGGCTCTATCGCCGGTGCAGATTCTTATGAGCAGGTACTGTCGCTGGATGACATCGGCGAGTAAACACAGCTCTCCCGACACCTGAAACAAAAAAGCGCTCCTGCGAGGTCGATCCTCGCAGGAGCGCTTTTCCTATACCGGCAGCCTCAGACCCGAAGTTTTGAGCGAAGAGCTTGGCAGCGTAACATACTCCAGCGAGCCGCTTGCAACCGCACGAGTGCCGACGGATGCAGCCTTACAGCCGGAAGCACTTTTTCAGCGCCGTATACTCGCCCAGCACCAGCAGCGTCAGGCTGCTGTCCAGCACGGTTTCCGGCGAGATGGTCACGTCGGTTTTGTCGCTTCGCTTCACGCCGAGGATATTGACGCCATACTTTCGGCGGATGTCCAGCTCACCGATGCTGTGCCCCTGCCAGCTGTCCGGGACGGCGACCTCGATAATGGCGTGCTTCTCGTCCAACTCTATGTAATCGAAGATGTGGTCGGCGGTGTACCGGATGGCCGCCCACTTCGCCAGCTGCTTTTCCGGGTATGTCACCGCGTCCGCGCCGTTGCGCAGCAGAAATTTTGCCTGCACATCCCGTTCGGCGCGGGACACCACATATTTCGCCCCCAGCTCCTTGAGCAGGGACGTCGTTTCCAGCGAGTTCTGGAAGTCTCCGCTGATGGTAACGTAGCAGACATCATAGTTTCCAACGCCCAGCGAGCGCAGAAAATCCACGCGGGTGCTGTCACCGATCTGCGCGTTGGTGACAAAGGGCATACACTCGTTGACGCGCTCCTCGTCCCGGTCCACCGCCATGACCTGATGCCCCAGCTCGCTCAGCTGCATGGCAAGGTGCCGCCCGAAGCGGCCGAGTCCGATCAATAATACGTTTTTCATCGTGCGCTCCTTTCAGCCTACGGTGATCATTTCCTTCGGATACCGGGCATAGGTCAGATCATGCCCGGAGAAAGCGGCGTAGATCAGGGTAAGTCCCCCGACACGCCCGAAGAACATCAGCAGAATGAGAATGCCCTGCGACAGCGTACCCAACTGCGGCGTCAGCCCCAGTGTCAGCCCTACCGTTCCGGCAGCGGATGCCGTTTCATAGAGACAAGCACCGAGCGGCAGGTTCTCCGCCGCGCTGATGACCGCCGCACCCGCGAAGGTCAGTCCCAGATACAGCAGCAGGATGGCGGCGGCGTTCCGTACAGCGGAGGGCTCCAGCCTGCGCTTAAAAAGCTGTGGGTCCTCCCGCCTTCGGAAGGCAGCGACCGCATTGGCCGCCAGTACAGCCAGCGTCGTGACCTTCATGCCGCCCGCGGTGGAGCCGGGCGCGCCGCCGGTCAGCATCAGCAAAATCGTGACCGCCTGTGAGGTGTCGCTCATTTTCGTCAGGTCTGCGGTGTTGTAGCCCGCCGTTCGCGGCGTGACCGCCTGAAAGAGCGACGCCAGAACGCGCTGTCCTGTGGGAAACTCTGCAAAGTCTGTCAGGAAGAAGAGCAATGCCGGAAGCGCGATCAGGATAGCAGTTACGCTCAGAATGACCTTGCTCTGCATCCGGTACCGCCGCAGGTGCAGCCGGTGGGTGCAGACATCGTCCCACGTCAGAAAGCCGATACCGCCCACGATGATCAGCAGCATAATGACGATGTTGACCAGCGGGTCGGATATGTAGGCCGTCAATGAAGGGTAGAGCGTATCCGCCCGCCCCAGAATGTCAAAGCCCGCGTTGCAGAAGGCGGAAACGGAGTGAAATATTGCCATCCACACGCCCCGCAGTCCATAGTCCCGGCAGAACGCCGGCAGCAGCGCAAGAGCGCCGACCAATTCCACAAAGAACGTTCCCTTGAGAATAAACCGCGTCAGGCGCACGATGCCGCCCACCACCGGAGCGGAAATGGCATCCTGCATGGCACTGCGCTCCTTCAGCGAGATATTCTTGCCGGAGAGCATCAAAAACGTTACAGCCGCCGTGATGACGCCTAAGCCGCCGATTTGGATCAGCAGCAGGATGACGGTCTGACCGAAGCCGGACCAGTAACTGCCGGTGTCCTGCACCACCAGCCCCGTTACGCAGACGGCGGAGGTGGAGGTAAACAACGCCTCGTGAAACGGCGTCCATGTGTGGCTTGCGGTGGCGATAGGCAGCATCAACACCAGCGCGCCCAGCAGGATGACGCCCGCAAAGCCGAGGATCATGATCTGGAAGGATGTCAGATGGTGTTTCAGATGAAAACCGGATTCTGTCACGGGACTCACCTCCTAAAATCGACTGCGTTCCCAATTTCGCGTACAGTATAGCACGGTTTTCGCGTTTCGGCTATGCACATTTTGTTAAGATTTCGGCTCAGAACGACCGAGAACAACTGTGAACCTTTCTTTAATTTTTACAGAAATCATTGCAATTTCTTTACGTTTACAGTATGATATGCTGCGCGCCAATATTTTGACAAATTTCGCAGGCTTTTCTCCGAGAAAAAGTCTGCTGCGGGAGATATATATGCTGAAAACAAAATCCAATGAGATAACAGACACCCATCAGGCGCCTTGCGAGGCGCCTGAAACGGCGGAGGCCCTCCGCCGCAGCATGTGGCAGGCGTGGCTCCGCAGCCTGCTGCTGTTCTGCGGCGCCAGCGTCTATGTGGAGCTGTGCCTGCACCTGTGCGTCTATCGCTCGCTGGACAGGCGGGCGGTCTATCTGGTGCTGTTCGGACTGCTGGGCGGCACGGTCTGCGCGCTGCTGACCACGCACCTGCCCAAGATCGCCCGGCAGATCGTGGGCGTGCTTCTGGTCGCCGTGCAGGTGCTGTTTGCCGAGGTGCAGCTGATGTACCACGCCATTTTCGGCAACTTCATGCCCATCAGTCAGGTGAGCATGGGTGGGAACGTCATCACCAATTTCGACTCGCAGATCCTGTACAGCATCGGCAAGAACATCGTGCCCATCCTTCTGCTGCTGGTGCCGCTGATCGTGACGATCCTCTGCCTTGCTCTGCGCAAGCTCCGGGTGCTGACCGTGCGGCTCAAGTGGAGGCAGGCGCTGGCGACGCTGGGTATCCTGCTGACGCTGCTGCTGGCTACGATGGGCATTATGTACGCCGGGCGGGGTAAATCGTTCTCCGTCTACAAGACCTTCACCAACGTGAACACCTCTACCGACAGCAGCTATAAGAGCGTGGGCATGCTGGCGACCACGGTGCAGGAGCTTCGCTATATGGTCTTTGGCAGCAGCGGCAGCGTCATCATCACGCCGTCCCCGCTGGGTACAGACACCAGACGGCTCTACAGCAGCAATTCCTACAATGTGATCGAGAGCATCGACTTTGCAAAGCTGGCGGAGTCTGCGGATAACATCATGTGCAGGACCACGGATGAGTATCTGGCGCAGGTGGTCCCCACCCGGAAGAACAACTACACTGGGCTTTTGCAGGACTACAACCTGATCACCATCTGTGCCGAGAGCTTCTGCCCCTGGTTCATCAGCGAGGAGCTGACGCCCACCCTGTACAAGCTGTCCCACACGGGCATCATCTTTGAAAACTACTACGGCACGTTCCAATCCGTCACCACCAACGGCGAGTACACCATGTGCATGGGGCTGTATCCGGATATGTCCCGCACTAAGACCGATTCCAGCTTCAATGTGGCAGGCACCAACTATCTGCCCTTCTGCCTGGGCAACGCCCTAACTGAGAAGGGATACCAGACCTGGGGCTATCACGACTACATCGGCGATTTCTACAACCGGAACATCACCCACGCCAACATGGGCTATACCTTCAAGGCGGCGGACTCCGGGCTGGATATAAAGATCGACTGGCCCTCCTCCGATCTGGAGATGATGGAGGCCTCCGTGGACGACTACCTCAGCAGCAGGGAGCCCTTCCACGCCTATTACATGACCTTCAGCGGCCACTATCAGTACAACTGGGACAACGCCATGAGCGCCAAGAACCACGACGCGGTGAAGGATCTGCCCTATTCCGAGCCGGTGAAAGCGTATATCGCCTGCAATCTGGAGCTGGAAAACGCGCTGACCTACCTGCTGCAGCGGCTGGAGCAGGCGGGCGTGGCCGATAAGACCTGCATCGTACTGACCAATGACCACTATCCCTACGGTCTGACGGAGGATGAGTACAACGAGCTGGCGGGGCAGGAGATGGATCTCACCTTCGAGAAGTATCGCAACAGCTTTATCTGCTACGTTCCCGGCCTCTCTGAGAACATTGTGGTGGACGAGTACTGCTCCACGGCGGACATCCTGCCCACGCTGCTGAACCTGTTCGGCGTGGACTACGACTCCCGGCTGCTGGCGGGCACCGACGTGCTGTCCAACGGTGTACACATGGCGGTGCTGTCGGACAAGTCCTTCCTGACAAAGACCTTCCGCTATAACGCCGGCACGGAGACGGTGATCCCCGCCGACGAGAGCGTCGTTATTTCTGACGAGCAGCTGGAGGCCTACCGGCTGTATGTGGACAATAAGTTCCAGATGTCCAGCAACATCGTCAACAGTGACTACTACGCCCATGTTTTCGGCAAGGCGTCCAGCGGCGGCACGCTGGAGGATACGGTGGTGTTTACGGACATCACAGGCATTTTCAACCAGGCCAGCGTCCTCTATATGTACCGCAACGGATATATAGACCCGGAAACGCCGGACACCTTCGGCGGAAAGGCCACGGCAAAGGTGGGCGAATTCGTGGATGTGCTGTACCGCATCTCCCAAAGGCCGGAGACGGACAACACCGCCTTGCCGCCCGACTATGAAAACGAGACATTCAACGGCTCCGCCTGCCCCTACTACGACGCCGTGTGCTGGGCGTATCAAACGGGGCTGCTCCGTCAGGGCGATCTGCATACGGCCTATGACGACGACATGGATTATCAGACGGCCTGTCTGCTGATCTATCGCTACGCCGCCATGTCCGGCATTGACACCCGCGTAGATCAGGAGCTGCTGCGGCAGACCATGTGGGGAAATCCCCGGCTCAGCGGCGAGGTCGTCAAGGCCATGCTGTGGTGTGACGATCGGGATATCACCACCCGCGACAGCGGACTGAGTGAGCTGCTGGCGGCCTATGACACCCATATCAGCCGCTATCAGATGACCTCGTTCCTGTTCTATCTGTGCACCTATGAGCTGAATTCGCGAAACGAAGCATAATGCAGCGTTTTGCTTTCATAGACAATGCAAAACGTTTTTTTGCCCGCGCGTGACGTTGGCATCCTTGCTTTTTGACAGGACGTAGAATATACTGAAAACAAAAAAGCCGAGGTATGCACATGAACCTGTTGATGACATTGGATCGGAACTATGTTCCGCAGCTGAATGTAATGCTGTTCTCCGCGCTACATAGTGACAGCGCCGCGCATTTTGACGTGTACCTGCTGCACGACGAGGGACTGTCGGAGGCGGATATGGTGGGAACGCGAGTACTGCTGGGGCAGCGGGGCGAACTGCACCTGATACGAGTGAACGAGGACGGTCTGGCGGACGCGCCGACCTCCGACCGCTACCCAAAAGCCATTTACTATCGTATTTTTGCGGCCAAATATCTGCCGGACACGCTGGAGAGGGTGCTGTATCTTGACCCGGACATCGTGGTGCGCCAGAGCCTGCGGGAGCTGTATGAGATGCCCATGGGCACGGCGTTTTTTGCGGCGGCCACCCATATCCGCGGCTTTCTGCACCGTTTCAATGAGCTGCGTCTGGACATGGACGAGGACAGTCCCTATATCAATTCCGGCGTGATGCTGATGAATTTGCAGGCACTGCGGGCGGAACAGGATACGCAGGCGGTATTCGACTACATGGACGCCCACAAGGGGCGCCTCATGCTGCCGGATCAGGACATCATCAGCGCCCTGTACGGCCAGCGCATCCTACCGCTGGATCCTATCCGCTACAACATGACGGAAAAGCTGTTTGCCCTCCACCGGCGCAACGGAGACGGCATGACGCTGGAGGACGTGCGGCAGAAGTCGGCGGTCATCCACTACTGTGGGCGGAACAAGCCCTGGAAGCCGGGATATTTGGGCGAACTGAACGTGTTCTATAATGAAGCAGTCTCTCAAATGTCAGAGAACGGTCATCATTGAATTATTTTTGTATCATATATGGCAATAAAGTGCGGCAGTTCAGCAACTGAACTGCCGCACTTTTGCATCACCCCACGCGGCGTCGAAGCTGATGGCACAGACCTTCTGGCTGCGCTCCACAGAGTAGATGGGCAGCTGCCGAGTCGTGGCCGCAGCGCTGACAGATGCCGGGTAGTTCACCGCGTAAAAAATGGCCGCAGCGGCCAGCAGCGCCGCACCGCCCACCATGTACCAGCGCCGCAGGAGGAGTATTTTGACCTTGCTCATAAAACGTGCGCCCCTTTCTGTTTTTTGCCCTATCCTATGCCGCTCCCGGCGGAAATATATCCCGCGGCGGCACCTCGTAGCCTGCCGGCTGCGCAGGGAAAAGGACCGTCCGCTTAAAACGGGACGGTCCTTTGTATGGAGGGGGCGGGGCGCAAGGAATAGGCGCCGCCGCGGAGGAAGGTAACTTATTTACGCAGGAACAGGTCGATCTTAGACTTGGCGCGGGCCTTGACGCTGGCTTTACCGGCCTTGACCATCTCGTAATAGTCGCCATTGGCAGAGCCGCTGAGCAACCCTTCCACATAGGCCATGCGGATCTCCGTGGCAACATTGATCTTGCGAATTCCGATCTCAATAGCGGTCTGGATCATATCGTCAGGGATACCGGAGCCACCGTGCAGCACGAGGGGCACATCGGTGACGTCACGGACCTCCTGCAGGCGCTGGAAATCCAGATTGGGACGGCCCTTATACAGACCGTGTGCATTGCCGATACCCACAGCCAGTGCGTCCACCTTGACCGCGGCGGTAAAATCGATCACATCCTGCACACGGACCAGGAACGGCTTGGAGTCATCGTGGGAAATGTTGTCCTCAGAGCCGAGGATCGCGCCCAGTTCCGCCTCCACAGAGGCGCCGGCAGCGTTGGCGATGCGGACGACCTCCTGCGTAACGGCGATGTTGTCCTCGAAGGACAGCTTGGATCCGTCGATCATCACGGAGGTAAAACCGGCGCACAGGGCTTTGACGACCTGCTCCACGCTCTGCCCGTGATCCAGGTGCAGCACCACAGGGGTCTTCATATCCTTGGCCAACGTGCGAACTGTGGCGGCCAGGCTCTCCAGCTTGCCGTCCTTGATGGCTGCCTGACCGACTGCGATGATAGCTGGACAGTTCTCCTCCTCCACAGTCTCCAGAATAGCCTGGGTGATCTCCATCGTGTCAATATTAAAGGCGGGAATGGCGATCTTCTTTTCCTCTGCATAGGGGAGGATCTCACGCATCGTAACAAGAGACATATTTCATTGCATCCTTTCGTTGCT
The DNA here is from genome assembly GCA_000435555.1 of Firmicutes bacterium CAG:176. GTDB lineage: Bacteria > Bacillota > Clostridia > Oscillospirales > Oscillospiraceae > Vescimonas > Vescimonas sanitatis. Next base: position 12,499 of record FR881564.1, on the reverse strand, counting down.
TTATAAGATATCTACTGTAATGCTTCCGCCGTTGAGGACTTCCTCGATCCGTCCGGCATCGGGGACCACTGTGTGGCCGCCCAGACTCTCGCAGGTGCGGAAGTATCCATATATTGTTTTCCTCCTTTCTCAAGCCCAGATAGGCGCGGGCAGGGTCAGCTTCATTGCTACCACGAAGAACAGATACACAAAAGCCACCATGCCCACAGGCAGCGCGATCAGCATGACCTTGCTGCGGCAGCCCATCAGATATTCGATCGCAGGGATCATAATGAGCAGCGCCAGCAGCATACCGACGATCTTCATCAGCACCACAAAGCCCACAACAATTCCCAACATGATGTACACATGGATCATTCCGGGGCTCTTCCAGTCGATGGTCTTCTTTTCCTCGCCGGGTTCTTTTTTAAGCGCCGTTTCGATGATCAGCGCCACAGACAGCAGCGCCAGCGCACCGGCCAGAATGCAGGGCCATACCGCGGGGTTTTTCTGCGCCGAAGATCCAATGGTATAACCACTGGATTCATAAAAGATATATCCGGATAACAGCAACATCACCACGGATACGATATAGTTGTATTTTTTCATGCAAATGACCTCCAGAACATAGGGGATCCTCTCTCCGCAAAACAAGGAGGTGCCTACCGGACATATATGCGGCAGGCACCTCTTCTTATTTTACGCGATGAAGCATACCGCAGCCAAATCAGCCGTTGATATCGATGTCGGCGCAGATATCCTTATAGAAAGCCATCTGCTCGTTGATGAACGTGTTCAACTCATCGCCGTACAGGGTGATGTACTGCATACCCAGGGACTCGATCTGGGTCTTGTACTCGTCGCTCTCAACAGCCTTACCCATCAGGTCACGCAGGGCGGCGAGCACATCATCAGGGGTGCCCAGGGTGTAGCCGTCGGGATCAGCCTCAGGCAGAGCCTCCATGCCGATCAGGCCGGCATTACCGGTCTTGTTGTCCACCACGAAGGTGTATTTGCTGTCGAGGCTGGTCGCCACGTTCAGCAGCGCGCATGGCACACACGCGGTATGCCGGCGGTACGCGCGTGGTACGCAGGCGCCGCACCGCCGCCGGAGAACGCATATGCCCCCCGCTTCGCTCCTGCCGGTCGGGTATACGGAGGCGATAGGGGGTGACAAGCCGCGCCAAATATGATACACTGATATGGACGACCGCAAGGAGGACACCACCATGCATATCAACTGGTTCAAGGACGAAAATCACCTGGTCTATATCAACGGCGCGACACAGCTGGCAGAGCTGGAACGGACGCTGCACTTCCCCGGTCTGGCGGACGCCGCCAACGAGCTGCGGCAGCATCCCACAGCGGAGGGCTTCACCATCAAGGGGCCGAAGCGCACCAGCGGCCGTCTGTTCGTGCCGGATCTGACCTTCGGTGAGCACATCGAGATGGGCGAAAACATTTTCTTCTATATGGGAGAGATGCAGGAATGTTACGTCATCTACTGGCTGGACGCGCCGGTAGCACAATGAGCGGAAAAGGGCCGCCCCGTTCGGGGCGGCCCTTTCATGTCATGTGCAGCCGTTCAATCGCTGGCGCCGGTATGCACGACCTTGCCCATGTTCCACAGCAGCGCCACGCGGCGCGCGGACTCCAGACGTTCCTCGGGCGTGCGGTACTCGGCGTGCGCCGTCTCGGCCCCGCAGTCCATGCAGGCCACGGAGACAGACCAGCCCTGCTCATCCTGCATGGCACCCACGCCGCGGCAGATGGGGCAGTCCTGCAATTCAATATCAAAAATCGGGTCCATGTACATCCTCCTATGGGTCAGGTTGGGCTCAGTATAGCGCATATAGAGGAGAAAGGCAAGAAAAATATCCCCCTCCCCTGCCATGCAAAAACGCCCCGGCGCCGAAAGGCGCCGGGGCGTTTTGCTCCTGTTACTGAATGGAGATGGCGCTGTTCTTGGGCAGCTGCTTCTTCACATTCTTGGGCACGGAGATGGTCAGGATGCCATCCTCAAACTTGGCGCTGACGTCCTCCGGCTCCACCGCATCGCCCACATAGAAGCTGCGGCTGCACGCGCCGGCGTAACGCTCCTGACGGATGTACTTGCCCTTCTTATCCGTCTCGTCCTTGTCCAGGCCCTTGACCGCCTGAATGGTCAGCACGCCGTTCTTCAACTCCAGCGTGACCTCATCCTTCTTGAAGCCCGGCAGATCCACGTCCAGCTCATAGGTATCCTCCGTCTCGCGGACATCGGTACGCATCAGGTTCCTGGCGTGCTTGCCGTACAGCGGGTCACGGCCGCGGGGCATCATGCCGAAGGGATCGCCAAAGAAATCATCAAACAAATTCTCACCAAAAATGCTGGGCAACATATGTCATTCCTCCATTCGAAACACTGCCCGGGCGCTGCGGCCATCCGCCGCAGCACAGGGGCTGCTGCCACTGATTTGTATACATTTCATCGCCCCTCGGAGGTTCGCTTCCGTTCCCCTCTCTCAAGGTTCGGCTTTATTATAACGCCGATTTTAGCACTGTCAATAGGAGAGTGCTAATGTTCACAGAAGTCACGATATTTGTTCACAAAATATGCGATTTCTCTGGCGCAGTGCCGGCCGCCGTGATACAATAGGCACAACATCCCATGCAGGAGGACAGTTTATGGAACAGTTTTATGATAAGGTCAGCGCCTCCGCCGCATACATCCGGGCGCACATCCCCCAGACACCCACAGTGGGCATCATTCTGGGCAGCGGGCTGGGTGGTCTGGTGGACGCCATGACGGACAAGACCGTCATCCCCTACGGGGATATCCCCCACTTCCCCTGCTCCACCGTGGCGGGCCACGCGGGCAATCTGGTCATCGGGCGGCTGGGCAGTCAGGTGGCGGCGGCGCTTCAGGGGCGGTTTCACTACTACGAGGGCTTCAGCATGAAGGAGGTCACCTATCCGGTGTATGTGCTGGCGCTGCTGGGGGTAAAGACCCTCATCGTCACCAACGCCTGCGGCGGCATCAACCGGACGTTTGTCCCCGGGGACCTGATGCTGCTGTCGGACCACATCAATATGCTGGGCGCCAACTCCCTCATCGGTCCCAACGACGAGCGCTTCGGCCCCCGCTTCCCGGATATGACGGAGGCCTATCCCCACCGCCTGCGGGAGAAGGCCCATCAGGCCGCCGGGGCGCTGGGCTTCGCGTGCAAGGAGGGTGTGTACGCTATCTTCCCCGGTCCGTGCTATGAGACGGCAGCGGAGATACGGGCCTATGAGCACCTGGGCGCTGACGCCATCGGTATGTCCACCGTACCGGAGGTCATCGCCGCCAACTATCTGGGCATGGCGGTGCTGGGCATCGCCTGCATCACCAACATGGCCACCGGCATCGCCAGGGAGAAGCACTCCCATCAGGAGGTGCTGCGTATCGCCAACGAGAGCAGCCAGAAGCTCTGTGCGCTGGTAGAGCGCGTCGTGCGAGAGCTGTAATGCAAAAACGCCCTCCCGGCGGGAGGGCGTTTTCTTTTTATTTCTCGTTGACGCGCAGCTCCAGCACGTCGGGACGGGCGTAGTGGCCCACGCAGTCCAGCTCCATACGGCTGGCGGGGACCTTCTGCATATCCAGGTCGGCGTAGATGATGTCCTCCTTGTCCCAGACGGTGACGGAGGCCTCGTGGCCGAAGGGGTCGATGACGCAGCTGCCGCCCCGGCAGGCGATGTCCGGCAGGGCCGCGATCTCGGCGGTGCCGCTGACGGTCTGGGGATAGTCGCTGCGGCGGAAGACCAGATCGGCGTTGATAAAGTAGCAGTGACCCTCGATGGCAATGTGGCGGATGGTGTCCTGCCACTCCGGATTGTCGTTGGTATTTGGGGAGATGTACAGGGATATCCCCTTCTGGTACAGCGCCACCCGGGCCAGGGGCATATAGCTCTCCCAGCAGATGAGATTGCCCATGGGGCCCCAGGGCGTGTCCATCACAGGGAAGTAATCCCGGTCTGCATCGCCCCAGACCACGCGCTCGCTGCCGGTGGGCTTGAGCTTGCGGTGGTTCAGGGCCTCGCCCTCCGGGGAGATCATCATGTTAGCGTTATACAGCGTACCGGTGACGGCGTCGCGCTCGGAATAGCCCATACTGATATAGACACCCAGCTCCCTGGCGCGGCGGAGGAGCTTACGCATCTCCGGCCCGTCGGCCAGCAGGGAGTTGTCGTAGTACATCTTCCAGTCCTCGCGGCCCACGGCCTTGCGGCTGCCCACGGTGAAGCCGAAGGTCATGCCGTAGGGGTAGCCGGGGATGAACAGCTCCGGAAAGACAATGAGCTCCGCGCCCTCGCCGGCGGCCTCGTCGATGAGCCGCAGGGCCTTCTCAAGACATTTGTCCTTGCGGAACATCACAGGGGTGGCCTGCACCACCGCCACGCGGCAGGTGTTCTTCAGATCTCGCATGGGTCGACCTCCTTGCAGAATGATACCATGATTATACCAGACGGACACGCCGGAACGCAACAGGTTTCGGCGCAAGATGCAGCAGCTGTCGTACAGCGGGGTGAATTCCGCCTCCATGTGCAGGCGGTGAGTGCCGCCAACAGCACGCACCGCACTGGAAGCCAGGATCGTTTCCGTCTGTGCATCATACGCCCAGTTCTCTCTGCTCGCCATGAAAAGAGACGGGCGGAAGGGGTCGGCAAACCCCTCCCGCCCTATGGAAAGCAGACGGCTGACGCCGCCCCGACTTGACCGCAACAGAAATGCCCATCCCTCTGCAGGGATAGGCGGTGCGTTTTGGTAAGAAAAAACGCCGTTTCTGCATCGCAAAAACAGCGTGGTCCTTCCTGTGGTGCCACACGGAGAAAACGCCCGCTGTGCCTGGTCCTCCGACGTGCAATTCTTCTGCCTCGCGCCGCGGAGCTCTTGCTCCCCGTCTGCCGCCTACCTTCTCAGGCTCACGCCCAATGGCTGACTTTCGTCACACAGCTCTCGCTGTTTCGGTGCATCCTTGCGCTCACAGTGCCGTTCGCGGTGGGTTTTGACCCATTTCCTTTTAGGCTGCCGCCTGGCCAGACCTGGCCTTTGCAGCGGGCAGCCGCACGACTTCACCGGACCCTATTCACTTAACAGTGGTAGTATACCACCAGAAAGCGCCACTTGTCAACGACATTCGACGAAAACGCAGCGA
>FR881564.1:0-7249 GCA_000435555.1 Firmicutes bacterium CAG:176 | reverse complement strand
ATTGCCGCTTATATACACCGACCAGCGCGGCGTCAGCCGGCCCATTGCCGCTTATATACACCGACCCCCGCGGCGTCAGCCGCGGGGGTCTATCCATGTCAATGATGGAAATTCGTCTGCTGCACCGGCTCCTTCTCCGGCAGGCCCAGCTGCGCCTTGCCCAGGGCGATGGACTTCATCAGAAAGGCCATGTTGCGGCCCAGGGTCCGCATGGTCTGCAGGCCCTCCTTGTCCTGACGGACCTCCTCCGGCGTGTTGCCGTAGACCATGTTCCAGTACTGGCTGCTGGCCACGGGCATACCGCAGATGGTGAAGTACTTGTTCAGCGCGTCGAAGGTGGCGGTGTTGCCGCCCCGGCGGCAGGACACCACCGACGCGCCCACCTTCATGGTCTTGTCGATGTGGGGCGTGCTGAAAAACAGCCGGTCCATAAACGAGATGGCCCCGCCGGCGGGGGAGGCGTAGTACACCGGCGAGCCGATGACCAGCGCGTCCGCCGCGGCGAGCTTGGGCGCCGTCTCGTTGACCAGATCGTCGTACACGCAGCGGTGGGTCTTTTTGCAGCTGGCGCAGGCGTTGCAGGCATGGGCGGTCTTGCCCGCCTGGATGATCTCCGTCTCGATGCCCTCGGCCTCCAGCGTGTCGGCCAGCTCACGCAGGGCGGTGTAGGTGCAGCCGTGCTCGTGGGGGCTGCCGTTGATGAGCAATGCTTTCATATCCTCACCTCCCGGCTCAATAGCCAAAGATCATGGAGCGCTTGATGTCGCTGAGCTTATGGGCACCGCACATGGCCATGGTATCGGCCAGTTCGGCCTTCAGCTTGTCCACGTAGACCTGCACGCCCTCGGCACCGCCGCCGTAGACCATGTTCACGAAGGGCCGGCCGATGAGCACCGCGTCCGCGCCCAGGGCCAGAGCCTTGAACACGTCCATGCCGGTGCGGATACCGCCGTCCACCAGAATAGTCATCTTGCCGCCCACCGCGTCGACGATGGCGGGCAGGACCTCCGCCGTGGCGGGGCACTGGTCCAGCACGCGGCCGCCGTGGTTGCTGACCACGATGCCGCTGGCGCCGGCCTCCAGGGCCTTCTTCGCGCCGTTTACGGTCATAATGCCCTTGAGAATGAAGGGCTTGCCGTTCATCAGCTTCACGATCTCCTTCAGCTCGTCCACGGTCTTGCTGCCGGCGGGTGGGGTCAGGTTCTTCAGGAAGGGCAGGCCCGCCGCGTCGATGTCCATGGCCACGGCAATGGGATCCGCCGCGCCCACCAGCTCCGCTTTCTCGCGGACCAGGTCGATATTCCAGGGCTTGATGGTGGGCACGCCGCAGCCGTGGTTCTTTTTCAGTGCCCCGGCCGCCGCCTGGATCACGGCGGGGTTGGTGCCGTCGCCGGTAAAGGCGGCGATGCCCGCGCCAGCACAGGCGGACACCAGAATGTCGTTATAGGTCAGGTCGTCGTACTTGTCGCCGTAGTGCAGCTGCATGGCGCCCACCGGCGCGGCAAACACGGGCAGGGCCACCTGCTTGCCGAAGAAATTATAGCTGGTGTCCACGGGCACGTTCTCGCAGATGGTGTCCATGTTCACGCACAGCTCCTGCCACTTCTGATAGTTGCGGATGAAGCCGGTGCCGATTCCCTTGGCGCCGGGGCCGGGCACGGTGTTCTTGCAGGCCACGCCGTTGCACACGGGACAGGACTTGCAGTAGGGTCCCATACAGGTCCGCGCGTTGGCTAAGATCTCCTGATAGGTCATGGTATGTATCCTCCTTGTGAAAGACTGCCGCAGGATGTCGAACTGCGTCGCATTGCGTCGTTTTTTATCGAATACCGGCGATGAACACGCCGGGGTCCTTCTCACGCTGAGCCTTGGCCCAGGCCAGCATTTCGTACACGTCCACCGCGCCGGTGATGACCGCGCCGTTGTCCCACGTCTCCGCGGTGCGGCCCCGCAGGAACGCATCCGGCGCACCGGTGCGGACGTAGTAGGGGTGCGCCTCGCCGCTGGTCAGGAACATGGGCACAGCCCTGTCGGTGTAAAAGCCCCGCTTGCCGGACAGCACCGTCAGGCAGTCCTGCACCACGTTCTCCGCCGTGGGGAAGCGCCCCGCGCCCTGGCCGTAGAAGCTCTGGCGGCCCAGCTGCTCGGCCTCATAGGTGATGAGATTGAAGTTGGCGGGCACCGCCGCCTCCAGATCGCCGGCACCCACCAGCGTGGGCTCCACATAGGCGCACACGCCGTTTTCCGTGCTCTCGGCCCGGGCCAGCAGCTTGCAGGCAAAACCGTGGGCCCGGAAGGCCGCAATATCCGCCGCCGTCACCGTCCGGATGCCAAAGGTGGGGATGGCTGTCTCCTCCAGCGCCGCGTCGAAGGCGATGTTGGCGGAGATGCACAGCTTGCGGCGGATGTCGTCGCCGTCGATGTCGGCGGAGGGGTCCGCCTCGGCGTAGCCCAGGTCCTGGGCCTCCTTCAGAATAGCGGGGAAGTCCACCGGAGCCTTGTGCATGGCGTCCATGATAAAATTGGTGGTGCCGTTCATAATACCGCCCACGGCGCACACCGTATCCAGCCGCTTCACGCGCTCCAAATTCGTCAGCCAGGGTATGCCGCCGCCCACGGCGGCGGTGCAGCGCAGGGCCGCGCCCTTCTCCCGGGCCAGTGCCGTGAGCTCCGTGTAATAGGCGGCGATCAGCGCCTTGTTGGCCGTGACCACATTCTTGCCCTGCGCCAGCGCGGCGGAGACATATTCATAGGCCGGGTGCAGCCCGCCCATGACCTCCACCACCGTGTCGATTTCCGGGTCATTGAGGATGTCATCGGCGTTGAAGGTGACCACCTCCTCCGGCAGGCCCTCTTTGGGACTGCGGAGCAGCACACGCTTCACATTCAGGTCATCGCGCGGCGCGCACAGCGCCCACACGCCGCCGCCTACCACGCCAAAGCCCAGCAGACCGATATGCATCATAGTCGTTACCTCCTTGGGTCGTCCCGCCTGCGCGGGCGTCATTTTGGCCCCATTGTACCCGCCGGAGCGCTGCCTGTCAAGCCGGAAAAAGCCCGCAGACAACGGCCTGCGGGCCTTTTTCATCCGATAAGCTTTTCGATCTCCGGCTGGGAGACAAAACCGATGGACTTGTTCACCAGCTGGCCGTTCTTGAACACCAGCAGCATGGGGATGCTCTCCACGCCGTAGGCCGCGGCCAGGGACATATTCTCGTCCACATCCACCTTGGCCACGGTGACGTCCGGCCGGTCAGCGGCCAGCTGCTCCAGCACGGGGCCCAGCATACGGCAGGGGCCGCACCAGTTGGCCCAGAAATCCACCAGCACCGTGCCGCTGTTTTCCAGGACCTGCTCCCGGAAGTCGCTCTCGTTTACATGGATCAATGCCATCTCCGGCACCTCCTTGTCCTTTGTTTTATACCTTTTTCTCCAGACACACCAGCTGCACGTTCGGGATGCCGTTAAAGGTCCCGGCCACGATGCCCGCCTCGGTGTAGCCCAGCTTTTTGTACAGCGCCCGGGCGGGCGTGTTGCGGGCGTTGGTGTCGATCCGCAGGTACGGCCGATCCGTTTCCCGGGCCAACTGCTCATAGAAGGCCACAAAAGCCGTGCCGTACCCCTTACCCTTCACAGTGGGGTCCACCACCAGTGTGTGCAGCACCAGCACCTGCTCCGGCGGCGCGTCATGCCGCCAGGTACACTGGCTGTATTGCGCCATCTGGTTCTGGTCCAGCTTGGCGGCGGCCGCAACACGTCCCCCGTCCTCCAGCACATACAGTGTGCCGGCAGCCAGCGCGTCCAGAGCCGTCTGCTCCGTGGGGTATACGCCCCGGGTCCAGCCGGTGGACAGCTCGCCGCGCTCCTCACGATCCAGAAGCGCCCCGTAAATGGCGGTCACAGCAGGGATATCCGCCGGAACCGCTTTTCGTACCAGCATAGTATGTCCTCCTTACCTCGTCAGTAACCAGACCGCCAGTGCCAGCTGTGCCAGCAGTATGGCGGGCACGCCCCAGACGAAATACCAGTGCTTCGTCTTGTGGTGAAACACCCGCATACCCAGCAGCGCACCGACACTGCCGCCCAACAGCGGCAGCAGGAACAGCGTCTTTTCCGGCACCCGCCATTTCCCCTGCCTGGCCCGACGCTTGTCCGCACCATACACGAAAAATGTCACCAGATTGATAAGTACCAGATAGACCAGCAGCGCCGTACCGCCGCCGGAGACGAATACCGTCACAGGTCCGTCCGCGCCGCCGACAAAGCCCAGCGACGGCTGGCTCATTTGGCCAGCTTGGCCAGCTCGCAGGCCGTGGCCGCAGCCAGCTTCGCGTTGTTATACACCAGCTGAATGTTGGCATCCAGGCTGCTGCCGCCGGTGATGTCCTTGATCTTGGCCAGCAGGAAGGGCGTGGTGGCTTTTCCGTGGATACCCTGCTCCTTGGCCTCCTCCACCGCCTCGTTGATGGCCTTGTTGATCACGTCGGCATCCATAGAGTACTGCTCGGGGATGGGGTTCGTCACCAGCATACCGCCCTCCAGCCCCAGCTCGCGCTTCACATGGAAGGCCTCGGCCAGCTGCTTGGGGGTGTCCAGCCGGTAGTCCACCTTAAAGCCGGACTTGCGGGTATAGAACGCGGGCAGCTCCTCGGTCTGATAGCCGATGACCGGCACACCGTGCGTCTCCAGATACTCCAGGGTCAATCCCAGGTCCAGGATGGACTTGGCGCCGGCGCACACCACCATCACCGAGGTGTGGGCCAGTTCCTCCAGATCGGCGGAGATGTCCATGGTGGTCTCGGCTCCGCGGTGCACGCCGCCGATTCCGCCGGTGGCGAACACCTGGATACCCGCCATGGCGGCGATCATCATGGTGGTGGTCACGGTGGTGGCGCCGTCGCGGCCCTCCGCCACCAGAATAGGCAGGTCGCGGCGGCTGGCCTTGGTGACGCCGGCGCCGGTCTTGCCCAGATAGTCGATCTCCTCGGGGGTCAATCCGGCCTTCAGCCGACCGCCGATGATGGCGATGGTGGCGGGCACCGCGCCGCCGTCACGAATGATCTTCTCCACGTTCAGTGCCGTCTCCACATTCTGGGGATAGGGCATACCGTGGGAGATGATGGTGCTCTCCAGCGCCACAACGGGCTTGCCGGCCTTCAAAGCCTCCTGCACCTCAGGGGCCACGTCCAGATAACGGTTCATAGCTTGTACCTCCTTATGTCATGCAATTCTATTTACGCTTTTTTGCTCATGCCTGTATTGTCCAAAATATAGTCCACATTCTCCCAGCTCATGCCGGGGTGGATGGTCTCCGCCGCCGTACAGGCCAGCGCGCCGGCCCCGGCGGCCTTCCGCGCGCACTCCGCCAGTGGTTTCCCGTGGGCGATGCACGCGGCCAGCGCCGCCGCCATGGCGTCCCCGCCGCCGGTGGCGTTCACCACCTGCACCTTCGGACAGGGCAGGCGCACGTGCCGCCCCGCCTGGTCCTCGGCGTACAGGCCATCGCTCCCCAGGGAGATATACACCTGCTGAACGCCCTTGTCCAGCAGGACCTTTGCGGCCTTTTGAACGTCTGTCTCATCGCGGATGGTCACGCCGCTGAGCAGCTCCGCCTCCATGCGGTTGGGCTTCAGCGCCGTCAGCTTATCCAGCACCGGCAGCAGCTTCGGCGCCTTGATGGTGCTGACCGGATCGGCCAGGACAGGCGCGGTGCAGTGGCTGCACAGCCACTGGATAGACGCCTCCGGCAGGTTCGTCTCCACCACCACCAGATCGGCATGGTTGATATAATCCAGCCGCTGCCGCAGGAACTCCGGCGTGATGTGCTCATAGATGGCCATGTCGTTCACGGCCAGGGCCATGTCGCCGTCGCAGCCGTCGATAAACAGATAGGTGCCCGTCCGGCCACCGGGAATGGTGGCGCTGTGGCTCAGGTCAAGGCCGATATCCGCCGCGTTCTCCCGCACAGACTGGGCAAAGCTATCCTGCCCCAGTACCGTGATCATGGACACCTGCTCACCCAGCAGGCAGAGATTGTGGGCGATGTTCCGTCCCACGCCGCCCAGAGAGGTGGTCACCCGGCCGGGGTTGGAGTCCCGGGCCACCAGCGGCGCGTCAGACACCGCGCCGATATCCATATTCACGCCGCCCACCACGGCGATGTAGGGCGCCTCACGCAGCAGATAGCCGCGGCCGGCAATGTAACCCTTCCGCATCAGGTTGGAAATGTGGACCGCGGCGCTGGACCGCGTAATACCGGCCTTGTCGGCCAGCTCCTGCTGGGAAATACACGGGTTTTCCCGTATCCACTCCAGCAGCTGCCGTTCTCTTCGGGTCACACAGCCACCTCCTAAGCAAGTGCATTTTTGTAATCACAAGCTTATTATATCAACAGCTGTACGTTTGTCAAGAGGCAAATTTCCGCAAAAAAAGCGGCGCTTTCCGATGTGGGAAACGCCGTCTTCTTTCAGCTGCAAACCGTTGGTATCACAGCGTTTTTGGCGGTATGCCGCGGGTGCCGTTTGTGGGGTCCACAAACAGGGGAAGGGACGGGGGAAAGGACGTGAAAAAAAGGAAGGCGAGGGCGGCGAGCAGGTGGAGCAGAATGCCCAATATCTGGAAAGGAACGGACGAGAGGCGGGCGCTCTTTTGCAGGGAGGCACTGACAAAATATGCCAGCAGCACGGCGGCCTGAAAGATCAGGATGTTGACCACATCTATGCTTTTTCCCAGGATCCCGGTGTAGGTATAGAACAGGGCCGGGATGGCGGCGAGGCCGGCGAGCAGGCCGATGGCCCTGGGCAAAACGCTTGCGGCACAACGGTTTGCGGCGATCGTGACGACGGTCCACACCAGCCAGGGAACGGCCAAAAGCTTCATGTGCTCCCAGGTGGATTCGTTGACGGCGGAGAGATACGCGGCCCAGCCGGCCTGACCGGTCCAGTCGTAGACAAAGTGCAGCAGGTTGCCGAAAAGCAGGGTAAACAGCATTCCCGCCGTCTCAAGGGTACGGCGTTCCCGTTCTTTTTTCATTGAACATTCCCCTTTCTTTCCCTTTCTCTTTCACATATCTATCGTGTACGTTTTATACACCTCTACGCGGCATTATATACACCTTTGGTATATGTTTATACGCGGTATATGAATGTTCGGGCGGCGGAGCGCACAATTGCGCAGACAGGGGTGGAATTCTGCGGGAAGTGTGCTATACTGTTCCATACCATCGATTGACAAGGGCAGACACGGTTTT
>FR881563.1 GCA_000435555.1 Firmicutes bacterium CAG:176 | reverse complement strand
GGTGCGGGCTCGTCGCTGAGGGGCTGGGGCGCGGGGGCGGGGCCGCCCCGCAGCACCTGATCCGGCGTGCGGATATCATCGCTGCGGCGGGGGAAGAAGGAGCTGGCGGGCGGGAGGACCGTGTCGTCGCGCTCGCCGTCCAGCGGGATGTCGATATTGGGGCGCCTGCGGCCCTTGGCAGGCTTTTTTGCCGGGGCGGGAGCGGCGGTGGGGGTGAAACCCTCCGGGAGGGCTTCGTCATCCGCGTCCTCGTCGTCACGGCGCAGGCTCTCGCCATAGCTGCGGACGCGCTGTGCGGCCTCCTGGGGCGTCAGGTGCAGGGCGCCCAGCAGGGCGGCCAGCAGCACCACCACGAACACGATGATGGACACCACCTTGCTGACCAGGGCCTCGCAGCCCACGGCCAGACCGCCGGAGAGCACGCCGCCGCACTTGAGGGCCTGTCCGTCGGCCCAGAGGGTCTTGACGCTGTCCAGGCCGAGGGTGTAGGCCGTGCGGCACAGGGTCAGGTGGCACAGCACGCCCACCAGCAGGGGCAGCAGCGCCACGCAGGTGGTACGCAGGACGACGGGCCGTCCCCGATGGCCCAGCTGGATGACGGCAATAGCCGCCAGCACCGGGGCCGTCAGGTAATAGCCGTAGCCCAGCGTACCCTTGAGCACCCTGGCGATCCACACCAGGAGGAGGGCGTCCACGTTGAAATAGCTCACCAGCACGCACAGCGCCAGCAGGGCGCAGACGATGCCGCCGGCCATACGCGCCGCGGCGTTATACGCCGGCGGAGGCGGCGGGGCAGGCGTTTTTTTGCCCGGCGGAGGCGGGGGGGCAGGCGTTTTTTTGCGGCTGTTTCCTTTCTTTTGTGTCGATGCCATAGTCTATCTACCTCACTTGATGCCCTGCAGAACAAGGGTCAGCACGCCCGCCGCCCAGCAGTAGTAGGCGAAGGCACCGAAACGGCCCTTGTCCGCGATATACTTCAGAAGCCGGATGCACAGATAGCCCGTCACGGCGGCCACGGCCACGCCTACCAGGTACATGGGCACCTCCGCGCCGACGATGCCGGCCTGCACCGCGTCCTTGATGGAGAGGATATTGGCCCCCAGCACGGCGGGGATGCTCAGCAGGGAGGAAAAGCGCACGGCGAAGCCAGCAGGAAGGAAAAGCGCACGGCGAAGCGACGCTCATAGCCCACGAAGCACCCGGCGGTGATGGTCATGCCGGAACGGGAGACGCCGGGCAGCGTGGCCACCGCCTGCCCCACGCCCACCAGCAGAGCGTCCAGCCAGGTGGCACTGCGCTCGGTCTTGCGGCCCCGGCGCACCCGATCGCACAGGAACAGCAGGAAGCCGGTGAAGATCAGCGCCGCGCCCACGAAATACATATTGTCGCCCAGGCCCTGCACCGTCTTGCGGATGGGCAGCACCGCAAACAGCGGCAGCGTACCGACGATGATCAGCAGGATGAGCCGGCGGGCGGGCGGCACCGGTGTGGGGGTGCTGCGGTGCGCCAGGTCGCCGATGCCCCGGAAGAACTCCACCACCATGTCGCGGATGTCGCTCCAATAGGCGGCGAACACAGCAATGAGCGTGCCCAGGTGGAGCAGCACGTCGAAGAACTCCGGGATGCTCCCCGCGCCCTCCATATTCAGCAGATTGCGGGCAATGGCCAGATGGCCGGAGCTGGAGATGGGCAGGAATTCCGCTATGCCCTGCACCAGTCCCAACAGGATCGCTTTCAGATAGGTCATGACACACCTCACGTCATTATACACTCCCGCAAAACGGGAATACTGTTCCAATATAGGAAGAGTATACCACATGGGGCAAAAAAATGCCACCACTTATTTCTTACCTGTCTGTCATCTTATTGTCACCCTGCACAAAGGATGCCGGTTATTTTTGCCATTCTGCCTGTTGTTGTTCCCCGTGCTTTTGTGGTATGATAAACTATGTGTAATCAGAGGCAGGCGAAGGGAGTTTCCTCCGCGGAATATATACTTCAAAGGGGGACGGCTTCCGGAAACGGGGTCTTCCCCTGTCTGTTTCCCAGATCAGGAAAGGCGGTGAGTAAACTGTACCGTGAAAAAATAGACCAGCTGCAGGCGGCGGAGCAGCGGCTTCTGGAGCAGAAGGCCGAGGCCCAGCGCGCCGCCCGGGCGCTGGCCGAGCAGGCCCGCCGGGACGGCGACGGTTTGGTGCGTGAGGCGCAGAACGCCGTGAAGGTGCTGGAGAACGAAGCCATGCAGCGGGCCGGTGAAGCCGGACAGGCGGCGGACGCCGCCCTGCGAAGCGACGCCGAGCGCACCTGCACAGCCATACGACAGCAGGCGGAGCAGCGCATGGACACGGCTGTCCGCGCCATCGTGGAAAAGGTGGTGAAGCGGTAAATGCCCATTGCAAAAATGAAGCGCCTGCAGGTGCTGGCGCTGGAGCGGGACCACGACGCGCTGCTGCGGCAGCTGGAGCGTATGGGCTGCGTGGAGATCAGTGAGCCGGACGCGCCGGATGCGCCGGAGAGCCTGCGGCGCTGCGACAGCGAGACGGCGGACTGCCTGGCCCGCCAGCGGCAGGTACAGACGGCGATCGACGCCCTGCGGCGGGCTGCGCCGCCCAAGAAAGCGCCGCTGCTGGCACCCCGCCCCGCCATCGGCGAGGCGGAATACCTGAGCGAGACGGGGCTGGCCGACGGGCTGGCGCTGGCCCGCCAGGTCAACGAGGCGACGGGACAATTACAGCAGCTGACGGCGCTGGCCGCCCAGCTGGAGACCGACCGGATCACCCTGGGGCCCTGGCTGAGTCTGGACCTGCCCCTGGAGCTGACGGAGACACGCTGCTGCGACGTGACCCTGGGCGTACTGCCGCCCTTCGTCCCCTGGGACGAACTGTGTGGGCAGGTACAAAACGAATATCCGGAGAGCGAGCTGCATCTGCTCTCTGCCGACCGGCAGCAGCAGTGCGTGCTGCTCATCACCCACAAGGCAGCGACGGCACCGGTGCTGGAGCTGCTGCGGGGCCGGGGCTTCGCAGCCTCACCCCTGAAGGGCCGCACCGGCACGCCGGAGGAAAACCTGCGGCGGGATGCGGACCGGCTGGCAGAGGTCAAGAGGCAGCAGGAGGCCCTGCGAAAGCAGCTGGATGAGCTGGCGGAACGGCTGCCGGAGCTGTATCTGTGCGCCGACCGGCTGGCCTCCCGCCTGCAGCGGGAGGAAAACCGCCGCAGACTGCTGACCGACGGGTGCATCGTGGCATTCGACGGCTGGGTGCCGGAGAAAAAGACGGCAAGGCTGACGGCGTATCTGGACACGGCGGACTGCGACTACACCCTGTCCGATCCCACGACGGAGCAGATACCGGAGGTGCCGGTGCTGCTGGAGGACAACGCGGTGGCGCGGTCCATGAACTGCATCACCGAGCAGTACTCCCTGCCGGCCTATGACGGCGTGGACCCCAACCCGGTGATGGCACCGTTCTTCATCCTGTTTTTCGGCATGATGATGGCGGACATCGGCTACGGGCTGCTGATGCTCCTCGGCTCATGGCTGTTCCTGAAGAAAAAACGGCCGGACGACCGCAGCTTTATGGAGATGATCTTCTGGTGCGGCGTGACCACCGTGGTCTTCGGCGCCATGACCGGCAGCTTCTTCGGCGACTTCCTGCCGCAGCTCTTCAAGTTCTTTGACCCGGAGAGCACCTTTGCCCTGCCGGCGCTGTTCTCACCCTTGGACGACACCATGGCCATCATGGTGGGCTCGCTGATCCTGGGCGCCTTGCAGGTGTTCACCGGCATGACCGTCAGCGTGGTGGAAAAATGCAAAAAGGGCTGCTTTATGGATGCCCTGTTTGACGAGATCACCTGGTGGATCATTCTGGCGGGCACGGGTCTTGCGGTGCTTGGCATCGGCAGTGTATCCGGCGTGCCGGTGGTGCTGATCGCGGGCGTTCTTATGCTGGTATACGGCGCGGGCCGGGGCAAAAAGGGCTTCGGCAAGGTGACGGGCTTCGTGGCGGCGGTGTACAACGGCGTGACGGGTTTCTTCAGCGATATCCTGTCCTACGTCCGGCTGATGGCGCTGATGCTGTCCGGCGCAGTGCTGGCCCAGGTGTTCAATATGCTGGGCGCCACCACCGGCAACGTGGTCACCTTCATCATCATCGCATTCGTCGGCAATATGCTGAACCTGGCGCTGAACCTGCTGGGCTGCTACGTCCACGATATGCGCCTGCAATTTCTGGAATTTTTCGGACGCTTCTACAAGGACGGCGGCAAGGCCTACCGTCCCCTGCGCGTCCGGGCCAAACACGTAGAGATCATTAAGGAGGATACTAAATCATGTTAGCTTTTCTTGAATCTGTGGGCGGACTGGGTTTCGCCATCCTGGGCGCGGCGCTGACCGCCGGCCTGTGCTGCATCGGCTCCGCCAAGGGCACCGGTATGGTGGGTGAGGCCGCCGCCGGCTTGACCAGCGAGGACCCCGATAAGTCCACCAAGTGCCTGATCCTGCAGGTGCTGCCCGGCACCCAGGGCCTGTACGGCTTTGTGGCGCTGTTCCTGGTGCTGGGCCAGACCGGCCTGCTCAGCGGCAGCGTGCTGGATCTCTCCCTGACCCAGGGGCTGTCCTTCTTCGCCGCCTGCCTGCCCATCATGCTGGGCGGCTGGCTGAGCGCCATCTTCCAGGGCCGCGTGGCCGCCGCGTCCATCAACATCGTGGCCAAGCACCCAGAGGCCGCTACCAAGGGCATCATCTACTGCGGCATCGTGGAGTTCTACGCCATCCTGTCTCTGGTGGCGACCATTATGATCTCCCTGAACATCATGAAGTAAGGCGGGTGCGCCTATGAACGGTATCGACAAGATCATCGCGCGCATGGAGGCCGACACACAGGCCGAGTGCGCCGACATCGCCGCCCAGGCGGCGGCGGAGGCCGAGGCCATTCTGGCCCGGTACCGCGCCGAGGCGGACAAGCTGCTCCGCGAGGGCGAGGCCCGCTGCAAGGTGCTGGAGCACGAGCAGGTGGAGCGCCTGGAGGGCGGCAGCCGTCTGGCCTGCCGCCAGCGGGTGCTGGCGGAGAAGCAGCGGATGCTGGACGAGGCCTTCGCCCGCGCCGCCGACGCGCTGCTGAAGCTGCCGCGCCCGGAGTATATCGACCTGCTGGCATCGCTGGCCGCGGAAAACGGGCAGGGCGGCGAAGCGCTGGTGTTCTCCGCCGCCGACCGGGACACGGTGGGTCAGGCGGTGGTGGACGCCGCCAACGGCAAAAAGCCCGGCGCGGGCTTTACCCTGGCTGCCGACACCCGGGAGACGGGCGGCGGCGTGGTACTGCAGCGGGGCCGCATGGAGATCAACTGCGGCTTTGCCGAGCTGCTGCGCCGGGCACGGCAGGAGGACTCCTCCGCCGTGGCCGCCGTGCTGTTTGACTGAAAGGGGGCGTCCCTTTGACAAAACGGAGAAAGGACACGGACTATCTGTTCCTGTCCGCCCGCATACGCGCCATGGAGCGCCGGCTGCTGACGGCACAGCGGCTGGAGCAGCTGCTGACGGCACCCTCCGTCGAGGCGTGCGCCCAGCTGCTGAGCGAGTGGGGCTACGCGCCCGTACACGATGAGCCGTCCCTGCAGGCGGCGCTGAGCGCGCAGCGCGAGGCGGTGTTCGCCGACGTTTCCCGCTTTATGCCGGAGGCGGAGGTGCTGGACGTGTTCCGGTTGAAATACGACTACCACAACATCAAAACGCTGCTGAAAGCGCCGCAGGACGCGGAGCGTCTGCTGATCGACGCCGGGACCGTATCGGCAGAGACGATGCGGAAAAAGCACGCTGAAAACGGCGGCTGGGACTTTCTGCCCGCCGACATGGCCGCCGCGGCCGATGAGGCCCAGCGGGTGCTGGCCGAGACGGGCAGCGCCCGCAGCAGCGACTGCATCCTGGATCGGGCCTACTTCGCGCGGCTGGAAAAGCTGGCGGCGGACAGCCACATACCCTATTTGCAGGACTATGTCCGCGCCATGATCGACGCGGCGAACCTGCGCTCACTCATCCGCACCCAGCGGCTGGGGCTGGACGCCGGCTTCCTGCGGGAGGTGCTGTTCCCCGGCGGCAGCGTGACGCCGGAGGCGATCCGCGCCGGAAGCGGCAGCGGCGCTGCCGCGCTGTGGCGGGGCACGGCCTTCGCCCGGGAGGCGGAGCTGGGAGACGAGGCCGCCAAGGGCGGCAGCCTGACCGCCTTTGAAAAGGCCTGCGACGACGCGGTGCTCCGCGCCGCCGGCGCGGCACGCCGGATACCCTTCGGCGCAGAGGTGGCGCTGGGCTATCTGGCGGCAAAGGAAGCGGAGTGGACGGCGGTGCGTACCGTGCTGTCCGGCCGGATGGCCGGTGTGCCGGCGGAGGCGCTCCGGGAAAGGCTGCGTGAGCAATATGTATAAGATCGCCGTTATTGGGGACCGGGACAGCGTGCTGGGCTTCCGTGCGCTGGGGCTGGACGTGTTCCCCACCGAGGATACCGACGCGGGGCGCAGAACGCTGCACCGCCTGGCGCAGGAGGACTACGCCGTCATTTATATCACCGAGCAGCTGGCGCAGCAGCTGACCGCCGAGATCGCCCGGTATAAAGACGCACCCCTGCCCGCCGTTATCCTCATCCCCGGCAAGACCGGTTCGCTGGGCATCGCCGGGGCCGCCCTGCACGACGCGGTGGAACGCGCCGTGGGCGCGGATATTTCCTGAAAGGAGCAAGAGAATGGGTAAGATCATCAAAGTCTCCGGCCCGCTGGTGGTGGCGGACGGCATGGCGGACGCCAACATGGCGGACGTGGTGCGCGTAGGTCCCCAGCAGCTGATCGGAGAGATCCTGAATATGACCGGCGACCGGGCCTCCATACAGGTGTATGAGGAGACGTCCGGTCTGGGCCCCGGCGCCGACGTGGTCACCACCGGCGCACCGCTGAGCGTGGAGCTGGGCCCCGGCCTGATCGAGAATATCTATGACGGCATCCAGCGTCCGCTGGAGGAGATCGTCCGCCGGGTGGGCAGCAACATCACTCGCGGCATTCAGGTGCCGCCGCTGGACCGCGACAGGCTGTGGGACTTTACCCCCACCGCCGCTGTGGGCGACACCGTGGCTGTGGGCGACATTCTGGGCACCGTGCCGGAGACGGAGTCCGTGCTGCACAAGATCATGGTGCCCAAGGGCGCCGAGGGCACGGTGGCGTGGCTGGCCGAGGCCGGACAGTACAACATCACCCAGCCCATCGCCCGGGTGAAGCTGGCCAACGGTGAGGTACGTGAGCTGACCATGGTGCAGAAGTGGCCCGTCCGCGTGGGCCGCCCCTATAAAAAGAAATTCCCGCCGGTAAAGCCTTTGCAGTCCGGCCAGCGTGTCATCGACACCATGTTCCCCATCGCCAAGGGCGGCACCGCCGCCGTGCCCGGGCCCTTCGGCTCCGGCAAGACCGTGGTGCAGCACCAGCTGGCCAAGTGGGCCGACGTGGACATCGTGGTCTATATCGGCTGCGGCGAGCGCGGCAACGAGATGACCGACGTACTGCGGGAGTTTCCGGAGCTGACCGACCCCCGCACCGGCGAGAGCCTGATGAAGCGTACGGTGCTGATCGCCAACACCTCGGATATGCCTGTGGCCGCCCGTGAGGCATCGGTCTACACCGGCATCACCATCGCGGAGTATTTCCGCGACATGGGCTACGATGTGGCCGTCATCGCCGACTCTACCTCCCGCTGGGCCGAGGCCCTGCGCGAGATGTCCGGCCGGTTGGAGGAGATGCCCGGCGAGGAGGGATATCCCGCCTATCTGGCCTCCCGTCTGGCGCAGTTCTATGAGCGCGCCGGCGTGGTGCAGTGCCTGGCCAGCGACGAGCGCACCGGCTCCCTGACCGCCGTGGGCGCGGTGTCGCCTCCCGGCGGCGACCTGAGTGAGCCGGTGGCACAGGCCACCATGCGTATCGTCAAGGTCTTCTGGTCGCTGGACGCTTCGCTGGCCTATCGCCGCCACTTCCCGGCCATCAACTGGCTGAACTCCTACTCCCTGTATCTGGACGCGGTGACGCCCTGGTTCAACGAGAACATGGGCGAGGACTTCATCCGGAACCGCAACCGCGCCATGCACCTTTTGCAGGAGGAGAACGAGCTGAACGAGATCGTCCAGCTGGTGGGAAAGGATTCCCTTTCCGCCCACGACCAGCTGACGTTGGAGATCGCCCGGATGCTGCGAGAAGACTTCCTGCAGCAGAATGCCTTTATGGACGTGGACTCCTACTCCAGCTTTGACCGGCAGATGCAGCTGCTGGGGCTTATCCTGCACTACGAGTCCCTGTGCCGCGGCGCTGTGGACAAGGCCGTGGCCCCATCCGCGCTGTACGCCATCCCCGCCCGGGAGAAGCTGGGCTGGGCCAAGTACGCCGCCGCAGAGGAATACGCCGCCAACTACGCCGCCGTCCGCGCTGATATGGAGCGCGAGATCGCCGAGCTGATCCGAAAGGCTGGTGAAGAGGAATGATGAAGGAATACCGTACCATCCACGAGGTGTCCGGTCCCCTGATGGTGGTGGACCATGTGGAGGGCGTCACCTATGACGAGCTGGCGGAGATCCAGCTGCACAGCGGCGAGGTCCGCCGCTGCAAGGTGCTGGAGGTCAACGGCGACCGCGCCGTGGTCCAGCTGTTCGACTCCTCCGCCGGCATCAACCTGCGGGATGCCACCATCCGCTTCCTGGGCCACCCCTTGCAGCTGGGCGTATCCGCCGATATGCTGGGGCGCGTGTTCAACGGCATGGGCGAGCCCATCGACGGCGGCCCCGCCCTGCTGGCGGAGGAATACCGGGACATCAACGGCCTGCCCATGAACCCGGCGGCCCGTGACTATCCCAACGAGTTCATTCAGACCGGCATCAGCAC
The DNA here is from genome assembly GCA_000435555.1 of Firmicutes bacterium CAG:176. Lineage (GTDB taxonomy): Bacteria > Bacillota > Clostridia > Oscillospirales > Oscillospiraceae > Vescimonas > Vescimonas sanitatis. Next base: position 21,783 of record FR881563.1, on the reverse strand, counting down.
CATCGACGGACTGAACACGCTGGTCCGCGGCCAGAAGCTGCCCATCTTCTCCTGCTCCGGCCTGCCCCACGCCAATCTGGCGGCGCAGATCGCCCGACAGGCCAGGGTGCTGGACGACAGCTCCAACTTCGCCGTGGTGTTCGCCGCTATCGGCATCACCTTTGAGGAGTCGGAGTTCTTTGTGCGAGAGTTCCAGCGCACCGGCGCCATCGAGCGCACGGTGCTGTTCACCAACCTGGCCAACGACCCCGCCGTGGAGCGTATCGCCACGCCCCGCATGGCGCTGACCGCCGCGGAGTATCTGGCCTTTGAGAAGGATATGCACGTGCTGGTGATCCTGACGGATATCACCAACTACGCCGAGGCGCTGCGTGAGGTCTCCGCCGCCAAGAAGGAGGTCCCCGGACGCCGCGGCTATCCCGGCTATCTGTACACCGACCTGGCCAGTATGTACGAGCGCGCCGGCCGCAAGCTGGGGTGCAAGGGCTCCATCACCATGATCCCCATCCTGACCATGCCGGAGGACGACAAGACCCACCCCATCCCCGACCTGACCGGCTACATCACCGAGGGGCAGATCATTCTGAGCCGCGACCTGTACCGCAAGAACATCCTGCCGCCGGTGGACGTGCTGCCCTCTCTGTCCCGTCTGAAGGACAAGGGCGTGGGCGCCGGCAAGACCCGGGAGGATCACGCGCCCACCATGAACCAGCTGTTCGCCGCCTACGCCAGCGGTAAGGAGGCCAAGGAGCTGATGACCATTCTGGGCGAGGCTGCCCTGAGTCCCACGGACCTGCTGTACGCCAAGTTCGCCGACGAGTTCGAGAAGCGCTACGTCTCGCAGGGGTTCGACGAGAACCGCACCATAGAGCAAACACTGGACCTGGGCTGGGAGCTGCTGCGTATGCTGCCCCGCAGTGAGCTGAAGCGCATCAAGCCGGAGATGCTGGACAAGTATCTGCCGGTGAAGGAGTGAGCGCCATGGCGGGAAAGACTGTCAATCCCACCCGGATGGAGCTGACCCGGCTGAAGGGCCGGCTGAAGACCGCACGCCGGGGCCACAAGCTGCTGAAGGACAAGCGGGACGAGCTGATGAAGCAGTTTATGGACGTGGTGCGGCGCAACCGCGCGCTCCGCGCCAAGGTGGAGCAGGGGTTGAAGGAGGCCAACGCCGCCTTCACCGTGGCCGCCGCCCTGATGGGACCGGAGGTGCTGGAGGAGGCCCTGTCCTGCCCGAGGCGCAGCGTGTCGCTGGAGGTATCCACCCGGAACATCATGAGCGTGAACGTGCCGGTGTTCACCTTCCAGACCGACAGCGGCGACGACGCGCTGCTGCCCTATGGCTTCGCCCAGACCAGCGGCGAGCTGGACGCGGCGCTGGAGAAGATGCAGGCGGTATTCGCCGACATGCTGGAGCTGGCGCAGGTGGAAAAGACCATGCAGCTGCTGGCCCAGGATATCGAAAAGACCCGCCGGCGGGTCAACGCGCTGGAGTATGTGATGATCCCGGAGACGGAGCAGAACATCCGCTATATCACCATGAAGCTGGACGAGAACGAGCGCGGCAACACCACACGGCTGATGAAGGTCAAGGAGATGGTATTGCAGGACGCGCACCACTACCAGCCGTAATGCGCACAAAAAAGCACCGCCGAGGGCGGTGCTTTTTGCTTGCCATGCCGTACTCCGTGTGCTATGATGGTTAAAACACGAAAAAGGGAGAGAATATCATGCGAAAGAGATGTGTTGCGCTGGTGCTGTGCCTGCTGGCGCTGGCGGCGCTGGCGGGGTGCGGCGAGAGCAGCGCCAAAACAGTGACCTCCAACGGTGTGGAATGTTACCGTGTGGACGGCGTGTGCTATCCGGCAGTATTCGGCGAACCGCAGCTGACTGGGGAGGAGATCACGGCGCTGCTGGACGGCGGAGACACCACGGAGATGGCGGTGACTGTGAGCACCGTGCCGGACGCGCTGCGGCTGCTGAAGGCACGGCAGCAGGACAGCGAGGATATCGACAGTCAGGACGTGGAGACCACGCTGCTGCGCGGCAGCAACCAGCCCCGCGGCTGGGTGGATGCGCTGCTGTATCTGCTGGCAGGGGACTATGAGGAAAGCGGGCGCATCGATCTGTATTCCAGCAGCAATTATGGCGCCTATGCCGCCATAGCGCAGGACGGACTGTATTATGCATTTGACCCGTTTGAGATACGCGGCGACTGCTGGCTCGTCCTCTCCGGCGAGAACTATGTGAACGCGGATGCACAGAAGCTGGCGGATATGCTGCGGACAGCGTGCGGCTTCAGTACGTCTGCCTACACGGCAAACGCGTACCCCGTTCTGAGCAAAGAGGAGCAGGAACAGCGGAAGGCCTTTGAGCAGCGGGAGTACACTGACGAAGAGATACAGGCGCTTGCCAGCGCCGGCCTGACGCTGGACGAAGCCGCCGACAAGCTGCACACCATAGAGGACGCCGCGCTGTTCCTGCGGGCCAGCGGCTACCGCATAGATGAGGAAGCCGCCCATTTTCTGGGGGGGCGCTACGTCAATTTCAATCTCAATCCGGGCGGCTATATCAACGGCTATGGCTGGGGCTGGGGCTTGCCTGCGGACTACACCTATGAGTACATGGCGGGGACGTGCGCCGGGACCTCCAACCTGATGAACCGCCTGCTGGCAGGAGATTATGAAGAACAGGGCTACGTGCAGTATTTGGGCGGCCACATCTTCAACTACATCAAGCAGGATGGATACTATTACTTCTGCGACTTTCCCAGAAGCGATGTCATCAGCAACACTGGCCTGGACTATCTGATGTACGTCTGCCAAGACCCATTGGAATTTAAGGATTACTATTGCACCAACGTATTCCCGAACTGGGACGATTCGGAAGACGATAATTATCTGGTGCTGATGTACCTCTATCCCCGGGACGGTAAGGATTCGCTTCCCATAGGCGACAGCGGCGCATACGACTATCTGACCGGAGGACGAAGCTCTGATACCATCAGTTCCGAGGTGGAGGACACAGTAGTCATTCTCTATGAACGGGATTGGTATCACCACCGCTTTGCGGACGTGGACCCCGAAGCGATCCCGGAAGAATGCTACGATCTGATTGACGGCGTGATGCATAAGGTGAATTGGCGTACCGGGGTGATATTGGAGGACTGACGCAAAAAGAGAACGCCCGATGGGCGTTCTCTTTTTGCTTATTGCTCGTTCCACTGTGCCAGGGCGCTGCGGGCGGCGGACTGCTCCGCCTCCTTCTTACTGCGGCCGGTACCCTGGCCAAGCTCTCTGCCGTTCAGCGTCACCCGGAAGGTGAACTGCTTGGCGTGGTCGGGGCCAGAGGTCCCCGTCAGCTCATAGTGCAGCACCTGGCCGCTTCTGCGCTGGACCAACTCCTGCAGCTCCGTCTTATAGTCCCGGCGGCGCTCCTCCACCACCTCCTCACGCTCCTTGTCCAGCAGGACGCGGTGGATGAGGTCGCTGGCGGCGTCCATCCCGCCGTCCAGATACACGGCGGCAAACACGGACTCGGTGGCGTCGGCCAGTATGGAGGGCCGGCAGCGGCCGCCGCCCTGCTCCTCGCCCTTGCCCAGCAGCAGGTGACTGCCCAGGTCCAGGGACTGGGCCACCTCGTGCAGGCTCTCCTCACACACCAGGGCGGCACGGATGCGGGTCAGGTCGCCCTCCGGCAGCTCCGGGTGCTTTTTGAACAGGTGCTCGGCGGACACAAAGCCCAACACGGCGTCGCCCAGGAATTCCAAGCGCTCGTTGCTGCGTATGCCCTCGCTGCGGTGCTCGTTGGCGTAGGAGCTGTGGTACAGGGCGGCACGGAGCAGCTCCGGGTCGCGGAAGGTGTAGCCCAGCTTTTTTTCCAGTTCTTCCATAGGAACCTCCTGAAAAAATACGGCCCTGCCGGGCCGTATTTTCTGTCGTTATAGTCGGATCAGCCCAGCTTGCTGTTGAGATAGCGGACGCAGTCGCCGACGGTCTTGAGGCCGGCCAGGTCTTCTTCGTCGATCTCGCCGATGTCAAACTCCTCTTCCATCGCCATGACCAATTCCACCAGATCCACAGAATCGGCACCCAGGTCGTCCACGAAAGAGCTGTCCATGCTGATCTCGTCGGCATCGATAGCGAACTGCTCGGCGATCAGATCCTGCATCGTCTTGAAGATCTCTTCCATAGTCAAGGGTATTCCTCCTTCTTTGCTTGTTATCTCCGAAAATAATACGGCAATCGTGTGACAGTGTCAATACCTTTTTGGTAAATTTATACGGTGGGAAGCTGCATTTTGTCTATGTGCGCCGCGATGGCCTCGGTAATACCGCTTTCGGCCACCTGAATGGCCTGCCCCACCGCGTTCTCGATGGCCTCGGCGTTGGAGCCGCCGTGGGCCTTGATGACCGGCCTGGAGATGCCGATGAAGGCCGTGCCGCCCACCTTGTTGGGGTCCAGCCGCGCTTTAAAGGCGTTCAGCCCCGGCATCACCAGCAGGGCGGCAAGCTTCGTCAGCAGGTTCTTTTTGAACATTCCCTTCAGGGCGCTGCCTGCGAAGGAACCCACGCCCTCGATGGACTTGAGCATCACGTTGCCGGAGAAGCCGTCGGTAACGATCACATCACAGCCGCCCTTGATGGCGTCCTTGGCCTCGATATTGCCGATGAAGTGCAGATCGCCCCGGGCGTCCGCCGCGCGCAGCAGGGCCAGGGTCTGCTTTTGCAGATCGGTGCCCTTGCTGTCCTCCGCGCCGATATTCAGCAGGCCCACGCGGGGCGTCGCCACCCCCAGCACCCGCTGGGCATAGAAATTGCCCAGATAGGCGAACTGGAGCAGATACTCCGGGGTACACTCAGCGTTGGCGCCGCAGTCGATAAGCACAGCGCTGCCGGTGGTGGTGGGGATGACCGGCGCCATAGCCGCACGGCGGATGCCGTGGATACGCTTGGTGATCAGCGTCGCACCGGTCAGCAGCGCACCGGTGGAGCCGGCGGACACCGCTGCGTCGCCCTCTCCATCGCGCAGCATAGTCAATGCCGCGCCCATGGAGGTGTCCTTCTTCCGGCGGAACACCGTGGCAGGGTCGTCGCACATCTCCACCGTCTCCGTGGTGGGGCGGAGGGTCACACCCTGCGGCAGCGTTGCCGCGCCGCACTGGGCGGCCGCGGCCCGGATGGCCGCCTCGTCGCCGGTGAGGACGATGTCACAGCCAAAGCGGCTGTGGGCGCTGAGCGCACCCCTGACGATCTCCAGCGGGGCGTTGTCGCCGCCCATGGCGTCGATGATGATCTTCACAGAGAGAGCACCTCCTCTTTCATGGTATCCAGAATGGCCAGCGACCGCTGGCTCAGCTCGGCATTTTTGTTGCGCTTACCCTTGACCCGGTGGTCCAACGGCGGGATAATGCCGAAGTTCACGTTCATGGGCTGAAAGTCCGCCACGCTCTCGTTACTGACATACAGGCCCAGGGCGCCGATGGCCGTCTCTCGGGGAAGGTCGAGGGGCGCCTGTCCCTTCAGCCGCCGGGCCAACTCTATACCCGCCAGAAAACCGCTGGCGCAGGACTCCACATAGCCCTCCACGCCGGTCATCTGACCGGCGAAGGCGATACGGGGATCACTCTTGAGCCGGTAATAGCGGTCAAGGAGCCGGGGCGAATCCAGATAGGTGTTGCGGTGCATGACGCCGTAGCGCAGGTACTGGGCGTCGTGCAGGGCGGGGATCATGGAGAACACCCGCTTCTGCTCGCCCCATTTCAGGTGGGTCTGGAAGCCCACCAGATTGTAGATGGTGCCGTCGGCGTTGTCGCGCCGCAGCTGCACCACGGCGTAGGGCTCACGGCCGGTCTTGGGATCCACCAGGCCCCGGGGCTTCAGGGGGCCGAAGCGCAGGGTGTCCTCGCCCCGGCGGGCCATGACTTCCACCGGCATACAGCCCTCGAACACGCCGCTGTCCTCAAAGCCGTGGACCTCGGCCTCCTCCGCCTTCACCAGCTCTGCCCAGAAGGCCTGATATTCCTCTTTGGTCATGGGGCAGTTGATGTAGTCCGGGGTGCCCTTATCGTAGCGGGAGGCGAAATACGCACTGTCCATGTCCACGCTGTCGAAGGTTACCAGTGGGGCCGCCGCGTCAAAGAAGTTCAGCGTATGGCCGCCGCCCAGCTTTTCCGCAATGGCGTCGGCCAGCGCGTCAGAGGTCAGCGGGCCGCTGGCGATGACCACATTCCCCTCCGGTATAGCGGTCACCTCGCCGGGGACCATGGTGATATTGGGGTGGCCCAGCACGGACTCGGTGACCATGCGGGCAAAGCCCTCCCGGTCCACCGCCAGCGCGCCGCCGGCGGGCACCGCCGTGGCGTCCGCGCAGCGGAGGATCAGACTGTCCAGCCGCCGCAGCTCCTCTTTCAGCAGGCCCACGGCGTTCTCCAGCCCCGCGCCCCGCAGGGAATTGGAGCAGCACAGCTCCGCAAAATAGCCGGTCACATGGGCGGGGGTCTTCTTCTCCGGCTTCATCTCCCGCAGCACCACGGGAATGCCCCGTTGGGCCAGCTGCCAGGCACATTCGGACCCGGCCAGGCCCGCGCCGATCACAGTTACGCTTTCCATTTATTCTTCCGCTTTCTTCGTGGTTTTCTTAGCCGTCGTCTTTTTGACGGCAGGCTTCTTGGCCGCCGTGGTCTTCTTGGCAGCAGCCGGCTTCTTGGCAGCCGTGGTCTTTTTCGCAGCGGACTTTTTCGTCTCGGGCTGCGCCGCAGGCTTTTCCTCCGCGGCCGGCGCGCCACCCTCGGCAGACGCCGCGGCGTCATCGGTCTTGCGGCGGCGATAGCCGCGCTTGTCCTCCGGCAGGAAGTTCGGGCACTCGGGATTGGCGCAGAAGGGCTTGTTGAAGCCCTTGCCGGCCTTCTTGAACATGGTCTTGCCGCACACGGGGCAGTCGTCCTTTACCGGCACGTCCCAGGTCATAAAATCGCAGGCGGGGAACTTGTCGCAGCCGTAGTAGGTGTAGCCGTTGCGGCTGGTCTTTTTCAGGATGCGTCCGCCGCACTTGGGGCAGCGGCCGGGCATTTCCACCACCAGAGGCTTGGTGAACTTGCACTCCGGGTAGCCGGGGCAGGCCAGGAACCGGCCGAACCGACCGGACTTGACCACCATGTTGCGGCCGCACAGGTCGCACTTCTCCTCGGTCACCTCATCAGGGACCTTCAGGTACACGCCCTCCATGTCCTTCTCGACCTTTTCCAGGTTCTCGTGAAACGGCACATAGAACTGGCGGATCAGGTCCTTCCACTTGACCTGGCCGGCCTCCACATCGTCCAGCTTCTGCTCCATGCGGGCGGTGAACTTTACATCCACGATGTCCGGGAACCGCTGGCACATCAGGTCGTTGACCACGCCGCCCAACGGTGTCAGGCGCAGGTACTTGCCCTCCTTGATGACGTACTCGCGGTCCAGAATAGTGGACACGGTGGGCGCATAGGTGGAGGGGCGGCCAATGCCGTTCTCCTCCATGGTGCGGATAAGGGTGGCATCGGTATAGCGGGCCGGGGGCTGGGTGAAATGCTGCAGGGGCGCAAAGCCCACCGCCGTCACCTGCTCGCCTTCCTCCAGCGGCGGCAGGGGAGAGTCCTTCTCCTCCTTGTCGTCGTCCCGGCTCTCCTCATATACGGCGGTATAGCCGGCGAATTTCAGGTTGCTGGCGGAGCACCGCAGGGCATGGGCACCGGCGGCGATCTCCACGGAGATGCTGTCATACACGGCGTTGGCCATCTGGCTGGCCAGGAAGCGGCTCCAGATCAGCCGGTAGAGGCGGTACTGCTCCGGCGTCAGGTCGCCCTTCACCTGCTCCGGCGTCAGCGCCGGGTCGGAGGGACGGATGGCCTCGTGGGCGTCCTGGGCCCCGGCCTTGGTCTTGTACTTCCGGGGCACGTCGGGGCAATAGGCCGCGCCGTAGCGGAACTGTATCAGCTCGCGGGCCTGGGCCTGGGCCTCGTCGGAGATACGCAGCGAGTCGGTACGCATATAGGTGATCAGACCCACGGTGCCCTCGCCGGTGATGTCCACGCCCTCATACAGCTGCTGGGCAATGGCCATGGTCCGACGGGGCGTCATATTCAGCTTGCGGGAGGCCTCCTGCTGTAAGCTGGAGGTGGTAAAGGGCGGCGTGGGGCTGCGCTGCTTGTCGGTACGCTTCACGGTCTTGACCGCGAAGGCCTCTTTTTTCAGCTCCTCCACGATGCGCTGGGTATCCGCCTCGTCCTTAGGCTCGTATTTCTTGCCGTCCACACCGTAGTAGTGGGCGGTAAAGGACGCGGCGGCGTGGTTTTGCAGGTGTACGTCCAACGTCCAGTACTCCTGGGGCACGAAGGCCGCGATCTCCTGCTCACGCTGGGCCACCAGCCGGATCGCCACCGACTGCACACGGCCGGCGGACAGGCCGCGGCGGATCTTCTTCCACAGCAGGGGGGAGAGCTGATAGCCCACGATGCGGTCCAGCACACGGCGGGCCTGCTGGGCGTCCACCAGGTCCTGGTCGATGGCGCGGGGGTGCTGGATGGACTCCTGCACCACCTTCTTGGTGATCTCGTTGAACGTCACGCGCCGGGCCTTGTCATCCGGCAGGTCCAGCAGGTGCTGCAGATGCCAGCTGATGGCCTCGCCCTCGCGGTCCGGGTCGGTGGCCAGGTACACGGTCTTGCTCTTGTCCGCCGTGGTCTTCAGGTCCTTGATGATATCCTCTTTGCCCTTGATGGGCCGGTAGTTGGGGGTAAAGTCACCCTCCACGTCCACGCCCAGTGTGCTCTTGGGCAGGTCACGCAGGTGACCCATGCTGGCCTTGACCACATAGTCCGGCCCCAGATATTTGCCAATGGTCTTGGCCTTGGCCGGGGACTCCACGATGACCAGGTTTTTCTTTGCTGCCATATTGTTACTTACTCCTTTTTGAGTTCCACCGTCCGCAGGAAGCTCCGCGCTCCCTGACGGCAGACGTAGCCGTCGATCTCCAGCACCGTCAGCGCCGACAGCACACGGCGCACCGGCAGTTCGGCCAGCAGTGCCGCGTCATCGGTAAGGGTGGGTATATCCGCTTGCAGAACGGACAGCACCGCGATCTGATCGTCGGTGAGTCCGGCGGTGTCCTGTGAAATATCCAGCACCGGCAGTACCGGCACGGCGGGTGCGGGCGTCTCCTGCACCGGAACGGCAGGCGTGTCGCTCTCCGGCTCCGCGCCTTTGGGCAGGGGCGGGATCGTGGCCCGCAGAGGCCGCAGCTTATGGGGGAAGCGGCTCTCATAAAAGCTCAGCACGTCCCAGGCCTCGCACACCAGGCCCGCGCCCTCGCGTATCAGGGCGTTGCAGCCCCGGCTCTTGGGCGCGTCGAAGGGGCCCGGCACGGCAAAGACCTCGCGGCCCTGCTCCAGTGCCGTGGCGGCGGTGATGAGCGCGCCGCTTTTCTCCGGGGCCTCCACCACCACGGTGGCAAGACTCAGCGCACTGAGCAATCGGTTCCGCACCGGGAAGTGGTCGCCCTTGGGCTCCGTCCCGGGCGGGTACTCCGACAGGATGACGCCGGTGGCGGCGATGTCCTCATACAGCCGGCGGTTGGCCGCCGGATACACCACGTCCGCACCGCCGCCCAGCACCGCGGCGGTAAAGCCGCCGGCGCGCAGGGCGCCCTTCAGCGCCTCGCCGTCGATGCCCTTGGCCATGCCGGACACCAGCAGCGCCCCCTGCCTGGCCAGCTCATAGCCCAGCTGTGACGCCGCGCGCACGCCATAGGGCGTGCAGTCCCGGGTGCCCACCACCGTGACGGCCACCTCATCATCGAACAGGGGCAGGCTGCCCTTGCCGTACAGCAGCAGGGGCGGGTCGTAGATGTTCCGCAGCCGCGCGGGGTATCCCGCGTCGTCCATGGTCAGCAGGAACTGGCCGTCTCTGGCGCAGTCCTCCAGCACCTTCTCCGCCCGGTCCAGCGATTTGTCCGCCAGCAGGGCGGCCTGTAATTTTGTTATGCCCTCTGCCAGCAGCAGCTCGCCCTCCGGGGCAAAATAGATCTCCTCCGGCGAGCCGAAATGCGCCAGCAGCTGCAATTTCGCCCGTTCCCCCAGACCCGGCAGTGTGGTCAGCCACACCCAATACTTCAAAGCCGCCATCTCAGTTCCCCTCCTCCGCGCGATAGGCCTCCCACAGCAGCACCGCCGCCGCGGCCGCGGCGTTCAGCGACTCACAGTGGGGTGACATGGGGATACGCAGCGTCTCGCGGCACAGCGCCAGCACCTCCGCGCTGACGCCCCGGCCTTCGCTGCCAATGACCAGCGCGCAGCGGCGCAGATCCCGCTGCCGCACGTCTACCGTGTCGTGGCGCAGGGCCGTGCCGTACAGCGGCAGCCCTGCGTCTGCCAGCAGGCGGGGCAGGTCCTCCAGCCCCACCGCGTACAGCGGCAGGCGGAACACCGCGCCCATGGCGGCGCGCAGCGTCTTTGGCCCATAGGGATCGGCGCAGCCCGGCAACAGCAGCGCACCGGTGCAGCCGAAGGCGTCCGCCGTCCGCAGCACCGCCCCCACGTTGCCCGGGTCCTGCACACCGTCCAGCACCACATAGCGGCCCGGCGACAGGCGCGCAGGCGCCGCCATATCCGGCAGGGCACACAGGGCCAGCATCCCCTGGGGCGTGGGCATGGGCGAAATGGACGCCATCACATCCGCCGGCACCGTCACCCGCCGCACATTCTCCGGCAGTCCCTCCGGGAAGGCCACACCATCCGCGGCGATGACACACTGCACGGACACGCCGTGCTGCACCGCCTCGCCCACCAGCTTGGGGCTGTCGCACAAAAACACCCCGGCCTTCCGCCGGAGCGCCGCCGTATCCAGCCTGCGGACCTGTTCCAGCAGCGGATTGCGCCGGCTGGTAATGCGCTCTGTCATAACGGTGCCCCTCCCCTCTCAGAATATTCCTTATAATATAGGTATCCTCTGCGAATGTCAACAAAAAATAAGGGAACGCGGTACGGCGTTCCCTTATTGCGTACTCAAACCGCGTGTCCCTGCGCCCGGATGATCTCCGCCACCTGTGCCACACACTCCCGGCAGATAGCATCCTCCGGCGCCTCCACCATTACGCGGAGCACCGGCTCCGTACCGGATTCACGCACCAGAATACGGCCCGTATCGCCCAGACGGCGGGCCACGTCGTCCACAGCCTTCTGCACGGCCGGGTCCTGACGGGCGGCAGCCTTGTCGTGCACCCGCACATTCTCCAGCACCTGGGGATAGATGGTCAGTCCCTCGGTGAGCTTGCTCATGGGCTGCTTGCGCTCCAGCATGACTTCCATCAGCTTCAGGCTGGTCAAAATGCCGTCGCCGGTGGAGGCGTACTTGGAGAAGATGATATGCCCCGACTGCTCGCCGCCCAGGGCGCAGCCGTTTTTGCTCATATACTCGTATACGTACTTGTCGCCCACAGCGGTTTTGGCATAGCGGATCCCCAACCGGTCAAAGGCCCGGTACAGTCCGAAGTTGGACATGACCGTGGTCACCACCGTGTTGTGGGGCAGCTCGCCCAGCTCCTTCATATGGCGGCCGCAGATATACAGGATATGGTCACCGGTGATGATCTGGCCCTTTTCGTCCACCGCCAGGCACCGATCCGCGTCGCCGTCGTAGGCAAAGCCCACGTCCAGGCCTTTCTCCACCACGAAGCGCTGCAGGGCCTCGATATGAGTGGAGCCCACGCCGTTGTTGATATTGAAGCCGTCTGGCTCATCGCCCATGACGTAGGTCGTGGCACCCAGTGCGTCAAAAACGCTTCTGGCGATCATCCAAGCGCTGCCGTTGGCACAGTCCAAGCCCACCTTCTTGCCCTTGAAGGAGAACATCCCCAGGGAGATGAGGTAGCCCACGTAGCGGTTACGCCCCGCGGACCAGTCCACCGTGCGGCCGATATGGTCCCGCTGCGCCAGGGGAAGCGTCTCCCAGGTCTGGCCGAACACGCTGAGCTTCCCGTCCAGATAGTCCTCGATCAGGGCGATGGTGTCCTCGTCCATTTTCTCGCCGGACCGCCCGATCAGCTTGATGCCGTTGTCATAGAACGGATTGTGGCTGGCGGAGATCATAATGCCGCAGTCGAAGCCCTCCGTCCGCGCCACATAGGACACAGAGGGCGTGGTGGTCACGTGCAGCAGATAGGCGTCCGCGCCGGAGGCCACCAGCCCGGAGGCCAGGGCATACTCAAACATATAGCTGCTGCGGCGGGTATCCTTACCGATGACCACCTTTGCCGGCTCGCTGTCGCCGCCGCGGCGCTTGCATTCACCGCAGTACCAGCCCAAAAAGCGGCCCACCTGATAGGCGTGGTCCGCCGTCAGGGTCACATTGGCCTCGCCCCGGAAGCCGTCCGTGCCGAAATATTTACCCATTTTTCTTCCTCCCTGTCAGCGCTGGGCGGCAATGTCGCCGCTGCGCTTGTAGATGCTCGCCGCCGGCACGGTGCCCCGCACCGAGGACAGCGGATATACCCGGCTGCCCCGTCCGATGACGCTGCCGGGGTTCAGCACACTGTTGCAGCCCACCTCCACGCCGTCGCCCAACATGGCGCCCACCTTCTTGCGTCCGGTGTCGATGCGCTCCGCACCGTCTGTGACCACCACATGGGTCTTGTCGGACTTCACATTGGAGGTGATGGAGCCGGCGCCCATGTGGGCCTTATAGCCGAGGATACTGTCGCCCACATAGTTGTAGTGGGGTGTCTGCACGTTGTCGAACAGGATAACGTTCTTCAGCTCCACGGAGTTGCCCACCACGCAATGGGCGCCCACCAGCGCGCTGCCCCGGATAAAGGCGCAGTGGCGCACCTCCGCCTCCGGCCCGATGATGCACGGGCCGGTGATGGATGCCGTGGGCGCGACGTGCGCCGTCCGGTGCACCCACACCTCCGGGCCAAAGGGCAGATATTCGCTGTCCAGCTGTGCGCCCAGCGCACGAATGCAGTCCGCCAGGTCGGAGAGCGCCTCCCAGGGATAGGTAAAGCGGGCCAGGTAGTCCCCCGCCAGTGTATGTGTCAGATCATAAAGGTCGTTGATGGTGTACATAGTCTCCTCCTTCGCGCCTGTGCTACTGTACGCACCGCGACGGGATGTTATGTGCTAAGTATACTATCCGGTGCGGCATTTGGCAAGTGGGGGACAGAAAAAACACCCCCGCGCCGCTTTGGCGCAGGGGCGTTTTCAGCCATTTCAGTTGTCCAGCGGCTTCATAGTCGGGAACAGGATCACGTCGCGGATGGAGTCGGTGCCGCAGAGCATCATGGCGCAGCGGTCGATGCCGAAGCCCAGGCCGCCGGTGGGCGGCATACCGTACTCCAGCGCCATGACGAAGTCCTCGTCCATCATGTCGGCCTCCTCGTCGCCGTTGGCGCGCTTGGCGGCCTGCGCCTTGAAGCGCTCGTACTGGTCGATGGGGTCGTTCAGCTCGGAGAAGGCGTTGCCCATCTCGCAGCCGCAGATGAACATCTCGTAGCGCTCGGTGAGGGCGGGCTGCTCGGGGCTGCGCTTGGCCAGCGGGCTGACCTCCACGGGGTACATGGTGATAAAGGTGGGCTGGATCAGTGTCTCCTCCACCTTCTGGTCAAAGGTCTCATACAGGGCGTTGCCCCAGGTATGGGCCACGCCGTCCATGTCCACGCCCACGCTCTTGGCCAGCTCCACGCCCTTGTCGGCATCGCCGATGCAGGCCATGAAGTCCGCGCCGGTGACGTTCTTCACCGCGTCGGCCATGGTGACGCGCTGCCAGGAGGGTGTCAGGTCGATGTCGTGACCCAGCCACTGCACATGGTAGGTACCCAGGATCTCCTTGGCGGCACCGGTGAGGATGCCCTCCAGGATATCCATCATGCCGTCCAGGTTCGTGTACGCCTGGTACAGCTCACAGGTAGTGAACTCGGGGTTGTGCTTGGTGTCCATGCCCTCGTTGCGGAAGATACGGCCCACCTCGTACACACGCTCAAGGCCGCCCACGATCAGCCGCTTCAGGTGCAGCTCGGTGGCGATACGCATATACATATCGATATCCTGCGCGTTGTGGTGGGTGATAAAGGGCCGGGCGTTGGCGCCGCCGGCGATGGGGCTGAGGACGGGCGTCTCCACCTCCATAAAGCCCAGACCGTCCAGATAGCGGCGCAGGAACGCCACGAACCGGCTGCGGATCTCGAAGTTCCGCTTGCTCTCCGGGTTCATGATCAGATCCACATACCGCTGGCGGTAGCGGATCTCCTTGTCGGTCAGGCCGTGGAACTTCTCCGGCAGGGGCCGCAGGGACTTGCTCAGCAGCGTGATGTCGTGTGCACGGACGGACATCTCGCCCCGCTGGGTGCGGAACACCTCGCCCTTGACGCCCACGATGTCACCGATATCGTACTTCTTAAAGTGGTTATAGTTGTCCTCGTCCATCTCGTCCTTACGGGCGTAGATCTGGATACGGCCGGTCTTGTCCTGTAGGTCGCAGAAAGACACCTTGCCCATACCGCGCTTGCTCATCAGGCGGCCTGCCACGGACACAGCCTGCCCCTCCATGGCGTCAAAGTTATCCTTGATATCCTGTGTGTGGTGGGTCACATCAAACCTGGTGATGGTAAATGGATCGCGTCCCTCGTCCTGCAGCACCTTCAGCTTGTCGCGGCGGATGCGCAGCAGCTCGCCCATGTCCTGGGCCTGGGGCTGTTCGTTCACGTTGCGGTTGGTCTCGTCTGCCATAATGCAGCCTCCTTCGTCTATCCGTACCGCCGTTGCCGGCGGTGCTTATCTTTCAATACTGTCGATACGGTAGTGGATCACGCCCTTGGGCGCCTCCACGGTCACTTCATCGCCCGCCTTGCGGCCCATCAGCGCCTTGCCAAAGGGTGAGTCCTCGCTGATGGCGCGGCTCATCACGTCGGCCTCCTGAGAGCCGACGATCTTATAGGCGGGCAGCTGCTTTCGCATATCCAGATTGGTAACGGTGACGGTACAGCCGATGGATATCTTGTCGGAGTCCATCTCGGACTCATCCACGATCACGGCATGGAGCAAAATGTCCTCCAGCTCGGCAATGCGGGAGTAGAGCTTGCCCTGCTCGTTTTTCGCCTCGTCATATTCGCTGTTCTCGCTGAGGTCGCCAAAGCCGCGGGCCTCCTTGATCAGCTCCGCCACCTCGTCGGCACGGGTGGTCTTGCTGTAATCCAGTTCCTGTTTCAGCTCGTCATACCGAGCCTGGCTCATTTTGAATTCCTTTGCCATGCTGCACACTTCCCTTTCTATCCATAAGGATACCCTTTTAGGGCTATAAACAATATGTCACGTTGCATTATAGTGACTTTCCGTGCGTATGTCAAGCAAGTCTGTGATATGAATGTCGGATATCTGCCATTTTCCGGCCGCCGTCAGCACCGCGGCCAGAGGCTCCGTCACCGGCACCGCCAGCGCCGCCGCCCGGGGCGATGTCCATACCGGCGTCTGCCGCGCCCCGCAGTCCTCCGTCAGATATATCGCCGGGCCCTCCATATCCTCCCGTACATCGCCGCACACCACCGTCAGCGCCGCCCGCCGGCCCCCGTCTCCGGCGGCGATCCCCCAGCGGTACAGCAGCTCCGCCGCCAGCGCCGCAGGGTCCTCCATGTCCAGCTGCACATACCGCGCCCGCCGGGCCAGCACCGTCAGCGCCGCCCGGGCCGTCTCCTCTCCGCCGGGGCCGCAGCGCAGCACCGCGGCGGCGTTTTGCAGACCGCCGGGGCAGAGAATATCCAGCAGACTGCCCAGCAGGGCGAGGCGCAGCGGCAGGACGGGGTATGATGTTATGTCTGCCTGCTTCGCCAGCGAAAGGAGGTAAACATCGGCGCAGATACAGCGGCGGACACCGGAGTCATACATCTGACGCAGGCAGTGCAGCGCACGGCGGCGGGCGAAATAGCCCCTCCCCACAGAAAGATAATGGAGTGGCAGACCCTCCACCGTTATGCGGGAAAGCACTGTCTTTTGGCCCTGCGTCATGTAAACGATCATGCGGTTTCCCTTCTCCCCCGGCGGTATGCAAAAAAAATGCTGTTCCATTCTATGGAACAGCATTTTCAATATGTCATTATTCCCAGGCCTTGATGTAGCCCGCCAGATAGTTCAGCGGGTTCTGGTACACGATCTTGCTCACACCGTTGACCACGGTGGTGGTGCGGACCTCATAATGCAGATGCGGGCCGGTGGAGGCGCCGGTGTTTCCGGTGACGCCGATCACGGTACCCTGCGAGACAGTCTGGCCCTGTGACACCTTCACCACGCTCAAATGGGCGTACAGGGTGGTCAGGCCGCCGCCGTGGTCAATGACCACATAGTTGCCGTAACCGCCGCCCCAACCGCTGGTATTGGTGAGGATCACCTTACCGCTCTTGACGGCATATACGCTGCTGGTATAGGACACGTTGCAGATATCCACACCCTTGTGGTTGGTGCTGCCGAAACCGCCGGGGGCCACGCGGGAGCCGACGGGCGAGCTGATCTTTTTACTGGTGCTGACGGGCCAGATAAAGCCCTCGTTGCTGGGCACCACGTCGGAGTCGGCGATCAGCTGCTCGAGCTGCGCGTCGATCTCATCAGCCGCCTTTGCCTCCGCGTCATGCAGCTGCTCCAACGCTTTCTGGTCGGCGGCATACTCGTTCATCAGCTTGGTGGTCTCGTCCAGCTTGCCCTGCAGCTCGTCCTGCTGCTCACTCAGCTGGGTCTCCTTGGCCTCCATCTCCGCCTTCTCGGCCTTGATGTTCTCCCGCGTCTCCTGCAGGGCGGAGATAATTCTCTTGTTGTACTCCGCCACCTCGTTGACGAACTCCATGCGGTTCAGCAGGTCGTCCATGCTGGTGGCCTTGAACAGCACCGACAGATAGCTCAGGCTGCCGCGTTCTTCCTCCTCACGGACCTGCTGGCAGAACAGTGTGTACTGCTCCTCCTCCAGCAGCTCATACCGGGCGATCTGCGCCGCGGCGTCGTCGATCTGGTTCTGGGTATCGTCGATCTGCTCCAGCAGCAGCTGGTTCCGCTGGTCCAGCAAATTCTTGGTGGCCATCACGTCGTTCTTCTTGGCCTTGGCCTCAGCGATCTGCTTCTCCAGTTCCTTCAGCTTTTCCTGCTGCTCCTTCTTTTTCTGTTCCAATGCGGCCACCTGTGCCGCCTTGCGCTGCTCCTCCTCCAGCTCAGCCTCGGTCTTGGTCGCATAAGCCGGTCGGACGGACACGGCGGCGGCCGCACCCAGCAGCATCAGCAGTGCCAGCACGGCGCACAGAATACGTTTCGGTTTCTTCATGCAAGCGCTCCTTTCTTTACACCCGGAGGAACCGGCGTATGGCGGTCAGGCTGCCGCCCACACCTACCAGAATACCCGTGCCCAGGAACACCAGGGCCACAAACTGCCATATTCTTGTAAACGGCACCACGTTCAGTATCTGCAGGCTGTCAGAGTTAGCGATGCCCTGCGCCACGGCGGCATACAGCCCCCATTGCAGGCCAAAGGCGATCACCGCGCTGAACAGGCCCAGCAGCAGTCCCTCATACACAAAGGGCCAGCGGATGAACCCGTTGGTGGCGCCCACCATTTTCATGATGGCGATCTCGTCCCGCCGGTCAAATGTCGTCAGCTTGATGGTATTGCTGATGATGAACACCGACACCAACAGCAGTATGGCGATCAGCGCGACAGAGATGACGCCGGCCACGTTGCGGACTGTGGTAAAGCCGTTGGCCACCGCCTCGTCAGCGCGGGCCTTGTCAATGCCGGGGATATTGTCCACTGCGGTCTTTGTCTCCATGATTCGGTTCGGATCCGTGACGTGTATCACAAACCGATGGCGGAACACCGTGGCGTCCAGGTCGCCGTACACACCGCCGTCATCGTACTTCTCCACGTAGGCGTCCCGGGCCTCCGTCCGTGAGACGAAGGTACAATCAGCCACGTTCTCCGTGCTCTCGATCTGCGTTTGCAGGGCCCGGGCCTCGCTCTCCTCCAGCGTCTCGTCCACGAAGGCCACGATGGCGTTCTCCTGCTGCAGGTCCGCCAGGTTTTCGTTGGCATTGTAGGCCACCAGCGTGAATGTGCCCATAATGAGCAGGCACGCCACGGTAACGCCGATGGCGGCGAAGGACATGAACCCGTGGGAGAACATATTGCCCGCGCCTTCTTTGACGAAAAATTTAAAATCGTGCTTCATATCACACCTCGTAGCTACCCAGGCCGTCGCCGATGACCTGCCCGTCGTTCAGCAGGATGATCCGCTTGTTGAAGTGGTTGACCAGGCCCCTCTCGTGGGTCACCACGATCACTGTGGTCCCCAGGGCGTTGATGCGCTCCAGCAGCGTCATGATCTCCAGCGACCGGCCCGGATCCAGGTTGCCGGTGGGCTCGTCCGCCACGATGGTGCTGGGGTTATTCACCAGCGCCCGGGCAATGGCCACACGCTGCTGCTCACCGCCGGAAAGCTGGTCGGGATAGCTGTTCTCCTTGTCCGCCAGCCCCACCAGCTCCAGCACATAGGGAATGCGGTTCTTCAGCTCCCGCGGAGACGCCCCCACCGCCCGCATGGCCAGTGCCAGGTTGTCCCGCACGGTCTTATTGCCGATCAGGCGGAAGTCCTGGAAGATCACGCCGATCGTCCGGCGCATATAGGGGATCTGTTTTTCAGCGATGCGGCTCATGGAAAAGCCGTTGACCATCACGCGGCCGGCGGTGGGCACCACCTCACCGGTCATCAGCTTGATGATGGTGGACTTACCGGAGCCGGAGGGCCCCACCAAAAAGACGAATTCTCCGTCGTCCACGGTAAAGGAAACGCCCTTTAACGCGCGCGTCCCGTTGTCGTATACCTTCTCGGCGTCTATTAAACGAATCATAGCAGCGCTCCTGTCCGTCAAAATGCAACATATTGTGGCCAAATACGACCACAAATACCATTATATATAAATAGTTACAAAATGGCAACAGGAAAGATATGAAAATATTTTGAATTTGCCCCGCCGCGCATTGCTTGTTCTTTAGACGGTCCTCCCTCCCCAAAAGTTCCTAAAAAAGGAAGCTTCTGCAGCATCGCGCAAAAAGAGCGCCCCACAGGGCGCTCTTTTTTCTGTATATGTACTTATGCGTCGATGCCGCGGCTGGTCAGATACTTCTTGACCATCAGGGCGACCTTGAAGGTGATGGCGTCATCGAACTCCCGCAGATCCAGGCCGGTCAGCTTCTTGATTTTCTCCAGACGATAGACCAGCGTGTTCCGGTGGACAAACAGCTTACGCGCCGTCTCGGATACGTTCAGGTTGTTCTCAAAGAACTTGTAGATGGTGAACAGCGTCTCTTGGTCCAGTGCATCGATGGGGTTCTTCTTGAACACCTCCTGCAGGAACATCTCGCACAGGGTGGTGGGCAGCTGATAGATCAGCCGGCCAATACCCAGATTTTCGTAGTTGATGACGTAGCGCTCCGTATCGAACACCTTGCCGACCTCGATGGCGATCTGGGCCTCTTTGTAGCTCTTGGCCAGGTCACGCAGATGCAGGGCCAGGGTGCCGATGCCCACGAACACGCGGCTCTCTCCATCGGCGCGCAGGGCCTCCTCGATGCGGAGAGCCACCTCCTCCATATCCTTGGCGGTGGCATCCTCCCCCATCTGGTGGATCAGCGCCACGTCGTGCTCACCTACGCTCAGTACAAAGTCGTTCTGCCGGTCGGGGAACAAGCCCTGCACCACATCCACGGGCACGGTGTCCAGTCGATCGTCCACCGGGCGCACCACGAACACGCCGCGGGCCACCTCGGCATCCACGTGCAGCTCCTTGGCCCGCATATAGATGTCACTGATGAGGATGTTATCGGAAATGATGTTCTTGATGAAGGAGCCCTTGTCGTGCTTCTCCTCATAGTAGTTTTTGGCGGCGTTCAGCGCCACGGCGGCCATAGAGCACACCGTGCGGCTCATGCTGTCATCGCCGGTGGCGAACACGGCATAGTCAAAGGTGTTGCCCCAGCTGGGCAACGCCTTGAAGCACTTGCCCTCCAGCGCCACGCAGGTGCCGTCCGCCGAAACGATAGGCTCCACATATTTGCTCCATCGCTTGCCAATGGCCGTCAGCTCACTGCAAGCGATAACGGTGCCCTCGGCATCGATCACGCCGATGGTACGGTCGGTGGTCTCTTTGAATTGGAGTACAGAGTTCTGAAAAATTCTGCCGGACATAACGTGATCCTCCCGCAAATCCCGCGACGGTACTTTGTGCAATCTGCTCAGTCGTTGCTCCTATTATATCGTCATAATCACGATTTTGCAAGCGTTTTTTTCTCTTTTCCACAAAAAACTTGTTGCGTTTTTTGCGGTTATGTCAAAAAAATCACAGACCACATACACGGTATAACGCTGATATCTCCTCTGCGCGCAGCAAACGGTACGCTCCGGCAGCCAAGGAGTCATCCAATGTCAGCGGCCCCATGGACAGCCGCTTCAGATACAGCACCGGCGCGCCGCGGGCCGCCAGCATCCGCTTGACTTGGTGGAATTTCCCCTCCCGCAGCGTCACGACACACACGCGGTCAGGCAGAACCTCCAGCCCGGCGGGCAGGCATTCCAGCCCGTCCCCCAGCGTCATCCCGCGGGCAAATGCCTCCGCATCCGCCGCTGAGAGTTCACCGTCCACCCGGGCGAGGTAGCGTTTGTCCACGTGGTATTTAGGGCTCAGCAGCCGGTGGGCCAGCTCGCCGTCGTTGGTCAACAACAGCAAGCCCTCCGTGTCCTTGTCCAGCCGCCCCACCGGAGCAAGGCCAATGCGGCGCAGCTCCGGCGGCAAAAGGTCCAGGACCGTGGGCTGCTTTCTGTCCTCGGTGGCGGTGAGGACGCCGGCGGGCTTGTGCAACAAAACATAGGTGAAGCGGTGAAGCGCGACGGTCTCACCGGCTACGGTGACGACTGTCGCGGCCGGGTCCAGCTTGTCCTCGGCGGAGGCGGCCAGCCGGCCGTCAACACGCACCAGGCCCTGCCGTACCAACGCTTTCACCTCCCGGCGGGACCACTTCCCAGTGCCCGCCAGCAGCTTGTCGAGACGCTCCATAGGCCGCCTCCTTTCGGATTTTTACCCTATGATAGCATATTCTCATCAGATTGAAAATAGGTAATTATGAGGTGATGAATATGATGATATTACATATATCCAAACGGCGCATTGCCGTTATGGCGGTGTCATTTATGGTGATCGCTGCCGTAACCGTGGTGTTAGCCGGGTGCTTCTCTGACAAGGAAAATACCATTACACTTGCCGACACCGCAGAAATGGCAGACTATTTACAGCAGTTGGGCTGGCAGGTGGAGCCTGATCCGATCGAGACGCTGGACCTGCAGCTTCCCCAGACCCTGGGCGACACCTGGGGCGACTACGCCGCCATGCAGACCGAACAGGGCCTCCCCTTTGCAGACTTTACGGGACAGCCGATACGGCGCTACACATTCCGCATCACCAACTATCCCGGAATGGACGGGGGCGTGCAGGCCAACCTGTACCTGTGCGGTGATACGCTTATCGGCGGGGACGTTGTGGCCACCGGGAAGGGCGGCTTCCAGCACGGACTGGCCTATCCGGCGGTATAAATTCGAATACAATCAGGCGTTTTTCGACACGATTATACAAAGAGTTGTCAGGATAGGCAAAAAAAGAGGAAGCCTTACGGCTTCCTCTTTTTAATTGGCTTTGTCCCTGTGGGGTCAAATTACTCGTCGATCTCGATGACGACGCCGG
>FR881562.1 GCA_000435555.1 Firmicutes bacterium CAG:176 | reverse complement strand
GTACTCCGCCGTCACGTCACGGCCATCGTTCATCACCACCCGATCGCCCCGCCGCTCGGAGGGCTTTCGGGGCGTGGGCAATCCTCCCAGCTGCTCCGGACACACCGGCACCGCCAAGCCGCGCTTCGCCAGCTCCTGCGCCAGCGGGTTGGGCTTGCTCTGCCCGTCGTAGCGACAGGCACAGCCCAGCAGGCACGCGCTCACCAGGATCATACCGCCAGCTCCTTTCCGTTCAGAGCGGCATACACCAGTGTATCGCCCGCGTATTGCAGCTTCATGGAAAAAAACGGTGTCTCCGGCTCGTGGATCAGCGCCAGAAACAGCTTGTCCCCCTCCCATTGGGGCAGCGCCGCCAGCGCGTCCTTGTGCAGCCATTCCAGCACACCTTCATCGCATTCCCGCAGCGTCCCTGTCCAGCCGGTGGCGGTAAACAGGTGCATATATTCCCCCTCCCAGATATCCGACACGAAGGTGATGACGCCCCGGTACCGATAGTCGGTCAGGGTCAGCCCCGTCTCCTCCAGCGTCTCGCGGCAAACGCACTCCTCCGGGCTCTCGCCCTCCTCGCACTTGCCGCCCACGCCGATCCACTTGTCGTGGTTCAGGTCGTTCTGCTTCTTCACCCGATGCAGCATCAGGTATTCGCCCCGTTCGTTTTCGATATAGCACAGCGTGGTGTTTTTCATCTTTGCACCTCCGATTTACAAATCACTGCCAATAGTATATACTATTCGTATCGTCAACACAACTGTTACCTGTCAGGAGAGTATATAGTATGACAACGATAAAACCAGGCCGCTACCGCCACTTTAAGGGTAATGAATATGAGGTCATCGGCACCGCCCGCCACTCTGAAACACTGGAGGAACTGGTGGTCTACCGTGCCCTGTATGATAATGGCGGTCTGTGGGTGCGCCCCGCCGCCATGTGGTCCGAGATCGTGGACCGCGACGGTTACCGCGGCCCGCGTTTCATCCCGGAGGACGGCCAATGATCGACTATACTGTGATACGCTCCCGCCGCCGCACCCTGGCGCTGGAGGTCACCCGGCAGGGCACCGCCCTGGTCCGCGCCCCCCTGCGGGCCTCCGATGCGGACATCGCCCGCTTTGTGGACAGTCACCGCGGCTGGCTGGAAAAACATCTGGCAGCACGGCAGGCCTATCTATCCGCCCACCCGGAGCCGTCTGCGGCACAGACGGATGCATGGCGGCAGCAGGCAAAAGAGACACTGCCGCCTCTGGTGGCCCACTGGGCCCAGCGCATGGGCGTGCAGCCCGCCGGTATCACTGTCACCGCCGCCCGCACCCGCTTCGGCAGCTGCTCCGGCAAAAACCGTCTCAGCTTCTCCCTCTACCTGATGGCCTATCCCGAAGCCGCCATCGAATACGTGGTGGTCCATGAGCTGGCGCACATTCGCCACCACGACCACTCCCCCGCCTTCTACCGCGAGGTGGAAGCCTATCTGCCTGACTGGAGAGAGTGCCGTGCCCTCCTTCGCCGGTAATTCCGCCATTTTGCGCCGTACATTCGATACTTCGCCGCCGCCCGTTCAATCGGGCGGTGGTTTTCTTGTGATTTTCACAAGAAAACCACCGCCTTTTCTGTGCGTTTCGGCAAAAATGCGGCGAAGCAATTGACAATTGCGGCAAACACTGATAGGATAACTATGCTGAACGGAAACGTTACCGGAAATGTTTTCGCTTTCCTCTGACGATTTTCGTTCCTTTCGATCTGGTATAGTAGGAGGCACACCCAGGTATGACGATCAAGGATATAGCCAAACAGTGCAGCGTCAGCGTCAGTACCGTCTCCCGTGTGCTGAATGACCGGCCGGATGTCAGTGAGGATGTCCGGCGTAAGGTGCTTTCCGCTATCAAGAATAGCAACTACATTCCCAACAACAGTGCCCGCGATCTGGTTCGCACCAAGTCCGACGCTGTGGGTCTGGTAGTCCGCGGTGTGTCCAATCCGTTCTACACCGACATTATCCGCGCCATTGAACGCACCATCACCGATGCCGGTTTTACAATGGTCATGCAGCAGATCGGTACTTGCGACGACGAGGTCAAATGCGGTGCGGTCATGGAGCGCGAAAAGCGCCTGCAGGGCATCGTGTTCCTGGGCGGTCGGTTTGATTACACCCCCGCTGATCTGGCGATGCTGAACGTTCCCTTTGTGTGCTGTTCCTACTCCAACCGCTATGGCACGCTGATCGAGGGCGAGTATTCCTCTGTGTCCATCGCCGACGGTGACACCGCACAGCAGGCGGTGGAGGAGTTGTACCGCCACGGGCACCGGCGCATCGCGGCGCTGATCTCCCGGCCCGATGACCAGTCTATCAGCCAGCTGCGGTACGAGGGATATATACAGGCGCTGGAGAGTCACGGCATCCCCGTGGACCCGGAGCTGGTGATATGCACCGGCGGATTCGGCGCGAAGGACGCCTACAGAGCCGTGCAGGAAAAAATGGCCGAAAACGTTGATTTTACAGCACTTTTCGCCATCGCGGACTCTATGGCCATTGGTGCCATGCGGGCTTTGATGGACGCCGGCAGGCGTATCCCCGAGGACTGTTCCGTTATAGCGATAGACGGGTTAGAATTATCTGCCTATATTGAGCCGCCGCTGACCACCCTGTGCCAGCCTATGGAGGAAATGGGCCGCCGCAGCGCCGAGATTTTGCTGGACATGGTGCGGCACAAGGGCTCCCACGCCTGTGAGCTGCTGCCCACCACCCTGCGCCAGGGCCGCAGCGTGGCCGCGCCCGGATGATACTTTTGTATATCTTTGTGATCTATTTTGTGTATCCTAAGGATCCGTTTCCTGCATCCCAATAATTTGTTTTTTGTACCCTAATGATCTGTTTTTTACATCCTTGTGATGTGAAAATAAAAACAAAAAAGGAGTAATTACCATGAAGAAGTTTCTTGCAATGCTTCTTGCTCTCGTGATGGCCCTGTCTCTGGTGGCCTGCGGTGAGAAGAAGGACGACACCAAGACCGAGGGCGGCGACACTGCCACCGGCAGCGTGTACTATCTGAACTTTAAGCCTGAGTCCGACAACGCGTGGAAGGCTCTGGCCGCCACCTACACCGAGAAGACCGGCGTGCCCGTCAAGATCCTCACCGCCGCCTCCGGCGAGTATGAGTCCACCCTGGTGTCCGAGATGGACAAGGAAGACGCGCCCACCCTGTTCCAGTGCAACGAGGGCGGCGTGGCTACCTGGGGTGAGTTCTGCTACGACCTGAGCAGCAGCGACGTGTACAACCAGCTGACCTCCAAGGATTATGCCCTGAAGAACGCCGACGGTGAGGTCATCTCCATCGGCTACTGCCTGGAGACCTACGGTATCATCGTGAACAAGGCGCTGCTGAAGGAAGCCGGCTATGAGGTCACCGACATCACCAACTTCGAGTCCCTGAAGAAGATCGCTGACGACATCCACAGCCGCGCTGCCGAGCTGGGCTTCGACGCCTTCACCTCCGCCGGTCTGGACGGCACCTCCTCTTGGCGTTTCTCCGGCCATCTGGCCAATATGCCTCTGTTCTATGAGTTCCGCGATGAAGGCGTGACCAGCAAGCCCGCCACCATCAAGGGCACTTATCTGGACAACTACAAGGCTATCTGGGATCTGTACATCACTGACTCCGCCACCACCGGCGCTGCCCTGCTGTCCGCCACCGGCGACCAGGCTGAGGCCGAGTTCGGCGAGGGCAAGGCTGTGTTCTATCAGAACGGCACTTGGGAGTACAGCAACCTGACTAGCGAGAAGTTCGGCATGAACGCTGACGACCTGACCATGATCCCCATCTACTGCGGTATTGAGGGCGAGGAGAAGGCCGGCCTGTGCACCGGTACCGAGAACTACTGGTCCGTCAACAAGAACGCCTCCGAGGAGGACATCAAGGCCACTCTGGACTTCCTGAACTGGGTCGTTACCTCCGAGGAAGGCACTGCCATGATGGCTGAGCAGTTCGGCGCCTGCCCGTTCCAGGCCTCCAAGGCTCCCTCCAATCCGTTCAGCGCTCTGGCCAACGAGTATGTTGCCAATGGCTGCTATCCTGTCACCTGGGCCTTCAACTACACCCCCGCTGTCAATGACTGGCGTGCCGCTGTGGTCGACGCTCTGGGCAAGTATACCGCCGACGGCGGCAGCTGGGACGATGTGAAGACCGCCTTCGTGGAAGGCTGGGCTACCCAGTACAACAACGATCTCGCCAACGGCTAAGCTACGGTTTCAACCACATACGCACAGGGGGCGGGCTTTTCGCCCGCCCCCTCTTTCTTACTCTGTGACGGCGTGCGCTGTCCTTCGAACGCACTTCGGAGGAGAGCTTTCGCTGTGACAAAACTACGGAGAACAGGAGTGGTCTAATGAAACGATTTCAAGCGAAACGGGACGCGGCTGCGCTGAACAGCCGACTGGTCCGACGGCCAATTCAGCGCATGGTGTGGCTGTTTCTGCTGCCCACCTTTGCCGCCTTCTGCATCGGGTTCATCTACCCGTTCCTGAAGGGCGCGTTCCTGTCCTTCTGCAAATTCAAGCTGACCAGCAAGTGGACATGGGTAGGCTTTGACAACTATCTGAAGGCCTTTGCCGACAGCAGCTTCCGCCATGCCTTCTTGTTCACGGCGCTGTTTGCCTTTGTGTCGGTGCTGTTCATCAACGCGCTGGCCTTCGCGGTGGCCTATGCGCTGACGCGGGGCATCAAGGGCTCCAATCTGTTCCGGACGGTGTTCTTCATGCCGAACCTGATCGGCGGCATCGTGCTGGGCTACATCTGGTCCATGATCTTCGACGGCTTTCTGGTCGCTTACGGCCAGTCCGTGGTACTGAACAGCCACTTCGGTTTCTGGGGGTTGATCATCCTGCTGTGCTGGCAGCAGGTGGGCTATATGATGATCATCTACATCGCCGGATTGCAGTCCGTGCCGGAGGATATGCTGGAGGCGGCCCGCATCGACGGCGCCACCAACTGGCAGACCCTGTGGAAGGTCACTATCCCCAACATGATGAGCTCCTTCACCATCTGCATTTTCCTGACGCTGACCAACGGCTTCAAGCTGTTTGACCAGAACCTGGCCCTGACCGGCGGCCGCCCCTTCCTGCAGCAGGCGGACGGCAGCGTTATCAAGACCACGGAAATGCTGGCCCTGAACATCTACAACTCCTTCTACTCCGGCAGCGGCAACAACCGCGGCGTGGCCCAGGCCAAAGCCGTGCTGTTCTTCATACTGGTGGCGGCTATCGGACTGATCCAACTCCGGGCTACCCGTAAAAAGGAGGTGCAGCAGTAATGCAGACGAGCCTTGCCAAAAAGCATGACCGCAGCAAAATGGTGTTGACCATAGCGTTCACGGTGATCTGCATCGTGTATGTGCTGCCCATCGTCATCGTTCTGATCAACTCCTTCAAGACCAATGCCGCTGTCAATACCGATACGTTCGCCCTGCCCAATGAGGACACCTTCGTGGGTTGGCAGAACTATATCAAGGGCATGACCTTCGGCAACTATCCGTTTATCAAGGCGGTGTTCTACAGTCTGTTCATCACCCTGGTCTCCTCGGCGCTGATCCTGATCTGCACCTCTATGGCCGCGTGGTATGTGGCCCGTGTGGGCAGTCTGTTCAGCAAGATCGTGTACTACCTGTGCGTGTTCTCCATGGTGGTGCCGTTCCAGATGGTGATGTGCACCCTGTCCCGCACCGCCGAGCAGGTCAAGCTTCCCTACTTTAGCTTCACCTCTATGGCTTTTGCCAAGATCGGATTGAACACACCGTGGACAATACCTATCGTGTACCTGGGCTTCGGCGCGGGACTGGCGGTGTTCATGTTCTCCGGGTTTGTCAAGACGATCCCGCTGGAGATCGAGGAGGCTGCCGCCATTGACGGCTGCGGGCCCGTGCGTACCTTCTTCCTGGTGGTGCTGCCCATGCTGAAGCCCACGTTTATCTCCGTGGGCGTGCTGGAGATCATGTGGGTGTGGAACGACTTTCTGCTGCCGTACCTGGTGCTGGACCTGAACAAATACCGCACCATTCCCATCGTCATCCAGTATCTGAAGGGCAGCTACGGGCAGGTGGATATGGGCGCCACCATGGCGCTGATCCTGCTGAGCATCGTCCCGGTCATCATCTTCTATCTCTGCTGCCAGAAGCACATCATCAAGGGCGTGGCGGCAGGCGCCGTCAAGGGCTAAACTCTTACAACACGCCGGGGGCGGGCTGATCGCCCGCCCCCGTATATTTTGGCCGGGACCGTCCGGCTGAAAGTCAAATCCTATCCAAGAGAGAAGTTGAGTTATGAAACGAAGCAGCGGTATTTTAATGGCGGTATCCTCCCTGCCCTCCCCCTATGGCATCGGTACCCTGGGCAAGGCGGCCTATGATTTCGCCGATTTCCTGAAAGACGCCGGCCAGTCCTACTGGCAAATGCTCCCCCTGGGCCCCACCAGCTATGGCGACTCCCCCTACCAGAGCTTTTCCGCCTACGCCGGCAACCCCTATTTTATCGACCCGGATATGCTGGCGGCTGACGGACTGCTGACGGCCGCCGAGTGCGCCGCCCCCGACTGGGGCAGCGACCCGCGCCATGTGGACTACGGAAAGATCTACGAGAGCCGCTTTACCCTGCTGCACAAGGCCTACAAACGGGGCTGGGAGCGGGACGCGGAGGCCGTAGCGGCCTTTGCGCAGGACAATGCGCGGTGGCTGCCGGACTATGCCCTGTACATGGCCTGCAAGCGGCACTTCGGCATGAAGGCATGGACGGAGTGGCCCGACGACGACCTTCGCCTGCGTAAGAACGAGGCCGTGCTGGACAAGTACCGCACACTTCTGCAGGAGGATGTGCAGTTCTTCACCTATCTGCAATTTCTGTTTTTCAGGCAGTGGACCGCTCTGCGCGACTACGTCCACCAGCAGGGCATCCGCATCATCGGCGATCTGCCCATCTACGTGGCCATGGACTCCGCCGACGTCTGGGCTGAGCCGCAGTTCTTCCAGCTGGACGACGATCTGGTGCCCAAGGCTGTGGCCGGCGTCCCGCCGGATTACTTTACCGCCGACGGCCAGCTGTGGGGCAACCCCCTCTACGACTGGGACGCCATGCGTGACGACGGCTTCGGCTGGTGGATCCGCCGGATCGACGGCGCCGGCAAGCTGTATGATGTGATCCGCATCGACCACTTCCGCGGCTTTGCCAACTACTGGGCCGTGCCCTACGGTCAGCCCACCGCCAAAAACGGCCGCTGGATCGCCGGTCCCGGCATGGACCTGATCGAACGGCTCAACGGCTGGTTCCCGCAGCTGGAGTTCATCGCCGAGGATCTGGGCTACCCCACCCCGGAGGTGGCGCAGCTGCTCCGCGAGTCCGGCTGGCCCGGTATGAAGGTGCTGGAATTCGCCTTTGACTCCCGGGATTCCAGCGGGTATCTGCCCCACGCCTATACGCCGCACTGCATCTGCTATACCGGCACCCACGACAACAGCCCCCTGGCACTGTGGCGGCAGGAGGCCGCGCCGGAGGATGTGGCCCACGCGGTGGAATACCTGGCGCTGACTGAGCAGGAGGGCTTCCACTGGGGTATTATCCGCGGCGGTATGTCCAGCGTGGCGGAGCTGTTCGTGGCGCAGGTGCAGGACTATCTGGGCCTGGGCGAGGGAAACCGCATGAACATCCCCGGCACCCAGGGCGGCAACTGGACCTGGCGGCTGCTGCCCGGCGAGTTGAGCGATGCGCTCTCTGTCAGGATCGACCGCATGACCGCACTCTACGGCCGCAAGGCATAAGCGAACACCCCCGGCAGTGCCGGGGGTGTTTTTTGCCGTGAGCACCGCTTCCGCAACGCCGAAACCCCCATCTGCCATGTGACAGATGGGGGTTTCGATGCCGCCGAGGTAGGGGTTAGACCTCCGCGACCCGTACTGCAATATGGGCCCTGCCGGGCAGGGCAAATAAAAAACCGGCTGCAATGTATGCACCTTTGAAGCGCATCCCACTTGCAGCCGGTCGATCATGCGGTCAAATGCCGTTTAGACACCGTAGCTTTGCGTCTCGGCCTTTCAGCCGATTTGCCAACAGAACATTATTGTATTTATAGTATATCACTTGCGTTCCGTTTCGTCAAGTCTTTTTTCGCAAAAATCCGTGTTTTTGCAGGTTTTAATATGTACTTGGACAGGCTGGGTCAACTGATCCGGGCCTGTCTTTCATATTACATAGCCCTACATGGGCAGAAAGAGAGGCTCTATATGAGCGCAAACGAAAGCAAGCTGTACACATTCAAAGAACGTGAGTGGGTCGTAACTGGTTGGGCGGAAGGTCAGATGGAGACCGAGCGCGAGGACGACAAGGGCCAGAAGGTCATTGTCATGCAGCCGTACTATCAGCTGTTCGTCATTTCCCCGGTCAGCTCCTACAAGTCTGACAACTACAGCGCCAACGGCATGAAGGCTGAGAAGCTGCGCTGCGTGTCCAACGCCGTATGGAAAGACCTTAAGCCGCTGGAAGTCGTCAACCTGTACTTCGACGAGAAGAAGCGCGTGTCGCTGGCTGCGTCTACCGGCGTTTCTGTCGAGCTGAACGAGGTCTCCTTCTAAGGCCATTGTCGCAAACCCCTCATCCCTGCAACGCCGGGAGGTCGCTCCTCCCGGCGTGACCCCCCCGCTAACAGGGGGTCACTACCTACAAGATAGCCGGTTAGGGGGTCTGTTATGGAAGGAAAGGAGAACATCGTTCTTTACGACTGGCTTTCATTTACGAGCAAGAACCACACCCCGGAGCAGCTCATAGAAGCGCTGGGGCTTACCCATTGTCCGTGGCAGGAGACCAAGGGCGCGCACGGCTACCGTGACCGCAAATACTTCTCCTGCATCAGTGTCCACTACAACGGACGGGAGGATATGGGCGTATGGGTAGAGATGTCCGGCCAGGGCTGCCGGACGTTCGAGTCCCTCTCCGCCAAAAGCTGGGACGATCTGTTCGGCTGGATCGCCATCCAACAGTTGAAGATCACCCGTCTGGACGTGGCCTTTGACGACCACACCGGCGTACTGGATATAGATCAGATCGTGGAGGACACCCGCCGCAAGCATTACGTCAGCCGCAGTGACTACTGGGAGACGGTGCTCAGCTCCAAAGGCTCCACCGTACAGATCGGAAGCCCGCAAAGCAAGGTGCTCGTCCGCATCTACGACAAGGCCGCCGAGCGGCACTGTGAACCGGGCACCCACTGGGTGCGCGTGGAGATGCAGCTCCGGGATGACCGCGCCATACAATACAGCAAGATACCTCTCAGCATCGGGGAAGCGTTCAGCGGCGTGCTGCTGAATTACTTGCGCTACGTCATACCGGATGATACCGATTCCAACAAGTGGCGCTGGCCGATGACAGATTACTGGTTGGACATGCTGGAGGTTCTGACGCCGATCAAGATATACACAGCGCCCGGCATGGATTACAACATAGACCGCTGCCGGGAGTATGTGGTCAATCAGGCGGGCAACGCCATAGACGCCCTGCTTCAGATATACGGCATTCATGAGTTCCAGCGTCTGATCAAGGAACGTCCCACGGTGGAGAATCCCAAGTATACCCGGCTGGTACAGCAGTACAAGGCCGACCGGCTTTCGGCGCTGGCGGGACAGTACATGACATGAACGAATTTCAGATATTCTATGCCGTGTGGCGGTGTCTCCGTCACACATGGTACAAGTACAGGAGGAAGGTCATGCGATTCTGGGACAGGCTCAAGTGGTGCGTGATCGGCGGTGCCGGTTACGCTCTGGGACGGTATCTGTTCCAGCTGGTATAGACCTACACAGGAGGATAACATGGCAAAGAACAACATCCGCTCCGTCCGGTTCTCGGACGAGATGATCGAGATCATCAACCAGCAGGTAGGCGAGAACTTCACCCAGAAGTTTGAGCGCATGGTCTATAACTGCTATATGCTGCTGCCGGAGAAGGAGCGGCAGGCCGAACGGCTGGATATGCTCATCAGCGACAAGCAGAAAGCGCTGAGCAAGCTACAGGATCGCTACTACGCAGCCACGCAGTTCATCAGCTCACTGGAAGCCCGGCTGCGCGACCTGAACCGGCTGTTTGACATGCAATCGTAACACATCAACAGCACGCTGCGGCGCTCATGAGCAAGCCGATCAGCTCCGCAGTGTGTTACATGGCGGGATGTGAGTAAAGGTAGCTGGCCGGGTTCTCACCCCGGAGATGGAGGTTCGACTCCTCCTCCCGCAACCATCAAATCTATGAAAGGAGGGCACTGCCGAGACTGCTGCTTCCACCACCGTTGCTACCATCCTTGGTAACACCAGTACGCTGGCTACGCTGGTCGGTGATGTCTGGGACATCATGACCGCCAATCCCATTCTGACGCTGTTCATCTGCGCCGGTCTGGTGACTCTGGGCTTTTCCATCTTCCGCAAGGCCAAGCGCGCTGCCCGCGGCTGATGCCGCACACAAGGGGTATGGGGAACGCCCCATACCCCTTCTCTCTTTTGGAGGTGTCTATGACTGTTTCCGTATTTCTGACCGGCATCTGCTCGCTGATCAGCGGCGTCTTCTCGGCGGTATTCGCCCAACCGC
>FR881561.1 GCA_000435555.1 Firmicutes bacterium CAG:176 | reverse complement strand
GGAACGTTCCCTTTTGCTTCAGCGCCTCCCGTACCCGTGCCGCCTCCCGGTCGTTGTCGGCAAACACGCTCTCTTTTACTTCGATGATCTTATAGGTATCCATACTACGCACCCTCTATCTCTTTAATGCTGATCTCGCTGCCCCGCAGCAGCCAAGTATCCTCGCTGCCGCAGTGGGGGCAGACCCGCCCGTGGGCCACAGTGGGGTAGTCCGCACCGCAGCCGCCGCAGTGTGTCACGGCGGGCAGCGTGTCGATGTGCAGCTGCGCGCCCCGCAGCAGGTCGGATCTCTGCACGGCCCAGTCCCAGCAGCTGATCAGCTCCCTTGGGATGGCGCCGCACACCTCGCCAAGCTCCAGTGTCACACTCGCCGCGCGGGTGAGATCGTTTTCCGCGCCCACGCGCTCCACGGTCTTGATCACGTGGAAAACAATGCCCAGCTCGTGCATATCACTTGGCCGCTTTCTTGGCCCTGCGCTCCGCCTTCTTGATCTTGATGTTCCGCTTGATCATATAGGGCAGGATGGCCTTCATCTTGTCCTCGCAGGCGTACATGGTGCTGCACTCCGGACGCTCTCGGTGCAGGTGGATGGCGTCAAAGGCGCACTTGGTGGTGCACACGCCGCAGCCGATGCACTTATTGGGGTCCACGATGCTGGCGCCGCAGCCCAGGCATCGGGCTGTCTCCGCCTTCACCTGCTCGGCGGTGAAGGCCACGCGCTCGTCCCGGAAGGTCTTACGCAGGGCGTCGTTGTAGCCGATGCGCTGGCGCGGCGTGTTGTCGTAGCTGTCCACGGCGATCAGCGCGTTTTTCTTGTCCAGCTCGATGAACTGCCGGCGGTCGCGGCCGATGGTCAGCGTGGCGCCCTGCACATAGCGGTGCAGGCTGATCGCGCCCTGCTTGCCGGCGGCAATGGCATCGATGGCGAACTTCTGGCCGGTATAGGCATCGCCGCCCACGAAGATGTCCGGTTCAGCCGTCTGATAGGTGACGGGATCGGCCTTGGCGGTGCCGTTGGGGTTGAATTCCACCTGGGTGCCCGCGAGAAGCGTCTTCCATTCCGCCTTCTGGCCGATGCAGTACAGCACCGTGCCGCAGGGGGCCATCTGCACGGTGTTCTCATCGTACACCGGCGCGAAGCGCCCGCTTTCGTCCTTGACGCTCAGGCACTTGACAAAGGCGATGTTGGCGGCCTTGCCGTTCTCGGTCTGGACCTCCTTGGGACCCCATCCGGCGTAAATGGCGATACCCTCGCGCTCGCACTCGCTGCGGTCCTCCTCGCCCATGGGCATCTCCTCATAGCCCTCCAGGCAGTACAGGCTCACGCTCTCCGCGCCGCAGCGCACGGCGGTGCGGGCCACGTCGGCCGCGATGTTGCCGCCGCCGATGACCACCACCCGGCCCTTCAGCGTCTTTTCGTCCCGCAGATGCACGCCGCGGATGAAGTCGATGCCGGAGATCACGTTCTCCACGTCGCCGCCGGGCACGGCCAGGGCGCCGCCGTGCTGTAATCCGACAGCTACATAGAAGCCCTTGTAGCCCTCCTCACGGAGCTGGGCAATGGTGATGTCCTTACCCACCTCCACGCCGCAGCGGAACTCCACGCCCAGCGCGCGCAGCACGTCGATCTCCGCCTCCACCACGTCCTTCTCCAGACGGAAGGAGGGAATGGCGTTCATCAGCATACCGCCGGGACGGCTCTCCTTTTCAAACACCGTGGGGCGATAGCCCTTTTCCGCCAGGTAGTAGGCGCAGCTCATGCCGGCGGGGCCTCCACCGATGATGGCGATCTTTTCGCTGAATTCGCCGTCCACCTTGGGAATGACCTTCTCCGGGATGAAGCGCGTCTCCGCGTCCAGATCCTGCTGGGCGATAAAGCGCTTGACCTCGTCGATGGCCACGGCCTCGTCCACGGTGCCGCGGGTGCAGGCGTCCTCGCACCGGCGGTTGCAGATGCGGCCGCACACGGCAGGAAATGGGTTCTCCCGCTTGATGAGCTGCAAAGCCTCCCGGTACTTGCCCTGTGCCGCCAGCTTCAGATAGCCCTGCACGGCGATGTGGGCGGGGCAGGCGGTCTTGCAGGGTGCGGTGCCGGTGTCGTAGCAGTTGATGCGGTTGCGGTCCCGATAGTCGACGCTCCACTTCTCCGGGCCCCACTTCACCTCGTCGGGCAGCTCGGCCCGGGGATACTCGATATAGCCGTCCTTGGTGCACAGCTTCTGGCCCAGCTTCACCGCGCCGGCGGGACAGTTCTCCACGCAGCGCCCACAGGCCACGCACTTCTCCG
Organism: Firmicutes bacterium CAG:176; assembly: GCA_000435555.1. Classification (GTDB taxonomy): domain Bacteria; phylum Bacillota; class Clostridia; order Oscillospirales; family Oscillospiraceae; genus Vescimonas; species Vescimonas sanitatis. The sequence continues at coordinate 1,647 of FR881561.1, read as the reverse complement.
TCTCCACCGCGGCCACATAGGCGCTGCGGGACATATTGGGCGTGTTGAACATCTGGCTGGTCCGCAGGGCGTTGCACACGTTGACGTTGCAGTTGCAGATACCAAAGATCTTCTGCTCGCCGTCGATGTTGGTGATCTGGTGGACGAAGCCGTTGTCCTCCGCCTGCTTGAATATGGCCATCGCCTCGTCATAGGTGATGTACTCGCCCCGCTGGGTCTGCACCACATAGTCGGCCATGTCGCCCACGGCGATGCACCAGTTCTCCACATCGTCGCCGCAGCCCTCGCCCAGCTTGTCGCGGCTGGCGCGGCAGGAGCACATACTCTTGGCGTACTTGCCTTCATACTTGTGCAGCCAGTAGGAGATCTTCTCCAGCCCGATGGCCTCCTGCTCCGTCTCGATGGCCTTCTCCACCGGGATCACGTGCATACCGATGCCCGCGCCTCCGGGGGGCACCATCGGCGTGATCTTCTCCAGGGGCAGCATGGTCATGCGCTCAAAGAACGCCGCCACCTCCGGGTGCGCGTCGATCTGGCTCCGCCGCATATTCAAAAACTCGGCGCTGCCGGGCACGAACAGGGGCAGGATGTACCGCTTCTCGTGGTTCGGGTTTTTGCCGTCCAGGTTCTCCCAGTTGTACTCAATGAGACCCAGCCAGGCCATTTCGTCCAGCAGCTTCTGCAGGGGCTCGCGTTCCATCTTCGTCAGCTTCATCAGCTGCTCGATGGTCTTGGGCTTGCGGACACCCATTTTCAGTGCCACGTCCGCCATCTCATCGGTCACCAGCGCATCCAGCCCCCAGTATTCGGGGTCGTCAGCGGTGGCCTTCAGGCCAATGCGGTTGGTGATCATGCTGCCCAGCTTCAGGATCTTCTCCCGGGGCGGCCGGTCGGGACAGGGGATCTTGAACGAGAGCTTTTCCTCGTCCAGGGGGAAGCTGGTAGGCTTGCTGCCGTTGATGTCGCGCATCGTCTCTCTCCTCCGTTATCTGCTGCTCTGACCAGAGATATTTTTCTCTCATAGGGGAGCAGCGTTGTGATTTTAAGCTCTATTGTACCTATAATACCAACTTTTCTGCCAATATCCTATTGACTTTTCCGCCAAAGGTGTGATAACTTTTTATATGGTCCTGGTCGGACCAGAAAAGAAAGCAAAGGAGCATGAGCTATGGCCTTTCGTGAGATCGTCGCCCCCACCGTCAAGGAGCTGTTCATCCAGCAGCTGGAGGGCATGATCCTCTCCGGCGAGCTGCGCCCGGGGGATCGGCTGCCCACTGAGCGTGAGCTGGCGGATGAAATGAAGATCAGCAAGACCGTGGTCCATGAGGGGTTGCGGGAGCTGCACCGTCTCGGCTTTCTGGACATCGCCTCCCGCCGCGGCGTCACCGTGGCGGACTACGCCCAGACCGGCAGCCTGGAAACGCTGCGGGCCATCATGGATTTCCATGGCGGTCTCCCGGATGCCAAAACGGCGGGCAGTATCCTTCAGCTGCGCTATTATCTGGAGGGCCCCGCCATGGAGGAGCTGGCTGCGCGGCACACACCGGCAGACATGGCAGCGCTGCAGGCCTTACAGCGCCAGGCGGAGCAGGCGGCGCAGGAGGGGACGGATGCGCTGGCCGAGACCCTGTTCCGCTACCACCGGGG
>FR881560.1 GCA_000435555.1 Firmicutes bacterium CAG:176 | reverse complement strand
AAAACCGTGTCTGCCCTTGTCAATCGATGGTAGCAGAAATACAGGTGTCTATCGCCTATTTCCCCACGCAGAAGCGGGAGAAGATGGTGTCCACCAGATCGTCGCGGACCTGTTTGCCGTTCAGCTCACCCAGCGCGGCCAGCGCCGCCTCGCAGTCGGTGAGCACCACGTCGGGGGTCATGCCGATACGGAGGGCGCCGCGGGCCTCGGCCACGGCGGAGAGGGCGCGGTTGGCGGCGTCGGCCTGACGGGCGTTGGTCAGCAGCGCGCCGCCGGTGCTCTCGCCTGCCGGGAACTGCGCCGCGATGGCGTCGGTCAGCGTGTCCAGTCCCGCGCCGGTGGCGGCGGAGACGGACAGCACGTTGTCGAAGCGGTCCGCCAGGGCGCCGACGTCCAGCGTCCTGGGCAGGTCGGATTTATTGACGGCCACGATCAGGTGGGGGACGGTGTTGGCCAGGGCGATGGCGGCCTCGTCCTCCGCCGTCAGCTCCCGGGAGCCGTCCAGCACCAGCAGGGCCAGAGATGCCTGCTTCGCGGCGGCGCGGCTGCGCTCCACACCCATGGTCTCCACGGCGTCGCCGCCGTCGCGGATGCCCGCCGTGTCGATGAGCCGCAGGAGCACGCCGCCCACGGTGACCTTTTCCTCCACCGTGTCGCGGGTGGTGCCGGCGATGTCGGTGACGATAGCCCGGTCATAGCCCAGGAGGGCGTTCAGCAGAGAGGATTTGCCGGCGTTAGGCTTGCCCAGCAGCACCGTGGGCACGCCCAGCTTCAGCAAACGGCCGCGGGAAAACCCGGCCACCAGCGTTTCCAGATCGTTCTGGGCCCGGCGCAGGGTGTCCAGCATCTGCTCGCGTTGGATATCCTCGATGTCCTCGTCCGGATAGTCTACCACGGCGTAGAACCGGGCGGCCATGTCCATGAGGCCGTCATAGATACACGCCACGGTGCGGCTCAGCGCGCCGTCCAGCTGGCAGACGGCGTTGTGGGCCTGCTGGGCCGTCTCGGCGTCGATCAGGTCCGCCACGGACTCCGCCTGGAGCAGGTCCAGCTGCCCGTTGAGAAAGGCCCGCTTGGTAAACTCGCCGGGACCGGCCTGGCGGCAGCCGGCGGCAAACAGGGCGCGGAGGCCCGTGTCCAGCACGATGGGGCTGCCGTGGCAGTGGAGCTCGGCGCAGTCCTCTCCGGTATAGCTGTGGGGCGCGGGGAAACGGACGCACAGCACGCTGTCGATGACCTGCCCCGTCTCGTCCAGCAGCTCGCCCAGCACCATGGTGCGGGGGCGCTGCTGCGCGGCGGGCCTGCCGTTTTTGGCGCGGAACACCGCGTCCAGCGCGGCACAGGTATCCGGGCCGGACAGGCGCAGGATACCGATGGCGCTGGGCTGTCCAGGCGTGGCGATGGCGGCGATGGTGTCGGACATAGGCGGGACCTCCTTGCAGGGTGTTTTTCTCAGTATACCACAGGCGGCGGGAAAAAGAAATATCCCCCGGCGGACCGGGGGATATAAAAAACGATGCTTTACTTGATGGGCTCGCCGGCGGCTTCCTTGGCGGCGATCTCCTTCATGGCGTCCTTGTGGCTCAGGTTCACGCGGCCCTTCTCGTCGATCTCGGTGACCTTGACCCACATCATGTCACCGATCTTGCAGGCGTCCTCCACCTTCTCGATGCGCTTGTCGGCCAGCTTGGAGATGTGCACCAGACCGTCCTTGCCGGGGGCCAGCTCCACGAAGGCGCCGAAGGTCATCAGGCGCACGACGCGGCCGTAGTACAGCTGGCCCACCTCGGGCACGAAGACGATGTCGTCGATGCACTTCTTGGCCTTTTCGCAGCTCTCGGCATCGGGGGAGGCGATGTGGATGGTGCCGTCGTCATCGATGTCGATCTTGGCACCGGACTCGGCCACGATCTTCTGGATGACGGAGCCGCCCTTGCCGATGACGTCGCGGATCTTATCCGGGTCGATGTGCATGGTGACCATCTTGGGGGCGTACTTGCTGACCTCGGGCCGGGGCTGGGCGATGCAGGGCAGCATGACCTGGTCCAGGATCTGGCAGCGGGCGTCATAGGTGATGTCCAGCGCGTTCTTGATGATCTCCATGGTCAGACCGTCGTTCTTCAGGTCCATCTGGATGGCGGTGATGCCCTTCTTGGTGCCGGCCACCTTGAAGTCCATCTCGCCGTGGAAGTCCTCCACGCCCTGGATGTCGATGAAGGTGGTGAAGGAGCCGTCGTCGTCCTGGATCAGGCCGCAGGAAATGCCGGCCACAGGGGCCTTGATGGGCACGCCGGCGTCCATGAGGGCCAGGGTGCTGCCGCAGATGGAGCCCTGAGAGGTGGAACCGTTGGAGGACACGACCTCGCTGACCACGCGGATGGCGTAGGGGAACTCCTCTACCGGGGGAATGACGGGCAGCAGGGCGCGCTCGGCCAGCGCGCCGTGGCCGATCTCGCGGCGGCCGGGGCTGCGGGCGGGCTTGGCCTCACCGACGGAGTAGCCGGGGAAGTTGTAGTGGTGCATATAGCGCTTCTCGGTCTCCTCCCAGATGGTGTCCAGCTTCTGGTTGGCGGACAGAGTGTCCAGCGTGCAGACGGACAGCACCTGCGTCTGACCGCGGGTGAACAGGCCGGAGCCGTGGACCCGGGGCAGCACGCCCACCTCGGCGTCCAGGGGACGGATCTCGTTCTTCTGACGGCCATCCACACGGTGACCCTCCAGCAGCCACTTCTTGACGATCATCTTCTGGAACTTGTAGGTGATCTCCTCCAGGTACTGGTCCATGTTGGGGTACTCTTCCAGGTACTTCTCGTGCCACTTCTCGATCATGGCGTTCCAGCGCTGCTCGCGGACGTTCTTGTCGTCGGTGTCCATGGCGGCCTTGGCCTCGTCCATGAAGTCGGCGGTGATCTTGTTGAACAGCTCGTAGTTGAAGTCGGCGTGGGGGTACTCGAACTTGGGCTTGCCGATCTCCTGCACCATCTGATTGATGAGGGCGATCTGCTTCTGGTTCTCCTCGTGGGCCTGCTTGATGGCCTCGAACATCACGTCGTTGGGGACCTCGTTGGCGCCGGCCTCGATCATGACGACCTTCTTGCCGGTGGAGACCACGGTCACGTCCAGATCGCTGACCTTACGCTGCTCGGCGTCGGGGTTGAAGACCAGCTTGCCGTCCACCAGGCCCACCTTCAGGGCGGCCACGGGGCCGTTCCAGGGAATGTCGGAGATGGCCAGGGCGGCGGAGGTGCCGATCAGCGCGGCGATCTCGGGGGAGCAGTCGTGGTCCACGGCCATGACGGTGCACATGACGGACACGTCGTTGCGGAAGTCATAGGGGAACAGGGGGCGGATGGGGCGGTCGATGACGCGGGAGGTCAGGATGCCCTTCTCGCCGGGGGGGGGGGTAGGTGGCCCTTCTTGCCGTGGCGGCCCTCGCGGCGGTTGAAGCTGCCGGGGATGCGGCCCACGGCGTACATCTTCTCCTCGAAGTCCACGGACAGGGGGAAGAAGTCGATGCCGTCGCGGGGACGGGGGGCGGCGGTGACGCAGCAGAGGACGCGGGTGTCGCCATAGCCCACCATGACGGCGGCGTTGGCAAGCTCGGCCAGCTTGCCGACCTCCAGCGTCAGGGGACGGCCGGCCAGGTCCATGGTGTATTTGTGATAGTGGGGGAACTGGCGCTTGGTGATGATCGTTGACATATCGTTTCTCCTTTTTTGTGAAATGGCATTCTGCCCGCGACCTATCGCCGTTAGCACTTGAAAACGCTCCGAAACCCTGAATTTCGGCGCATTTTCAACTGCTAATGGTCAATTTGTACACGGCGCAGAATGTGAAAGAAGGGTGATGCGCAAGCGCACATCACCCTGTTTCAACTTACTTACGCAGACCCAGCTTGGCGATCAGGGCACGATAACGCTCGATGTCCTTCTTGGCCAGGTAGTCCAGCAGACGACGGCGCTTACCGATCATCATCTGCATACCGCGGCGGCTGTGGAAGTCATGGGGATGGACCTTCAGGTGCGCGGTCAGCTGGTTGATACGCTCGGTGAGAATGGCCACCTGGACCTCGGGGGAGCCGGTGTCGGTCTCGTGGGTGCGATTGGCCTCGATGATAGAGGTCTTCTGGTCTTTCAGCATCATGGTTGTGTTTCCACCTTTCTTGAAATACGCCCGCAGCCTGGGCCGTGGGAGAGATGGAACGCTCCGCAGGGCTAAGGCAGGGGTCGGACGCGCTTAGCGCGTACTTTGAGATGATACCACAGAAAATCACCGTTGTAAAGTGGTTTTTGCGGCATTTCCGGGGATTTTTACGCCGTTACCTGAATGGCGGCCACGGGACAGCTGTCCGCCGCCTCCTGCACGCCGATCTTCTGCGCGTCCGGGATAGGGTCCACCGTCACCCGGGCGGGCTCGCCGCTGTTCAGCGCAAACACCTCCGGGCACAGTCCCGCGCACAGTCCGCACTGGATGCACGCCTTCTCCAACACCATTGCCTGCATGGAACACACCTCCTTTTGATTGATGGAAGTATTTTCCCCGGTTTGCGGCGGGGTTATTCAGCTCTCCGTGATGTGCCGGGCAAAGGCCGCCGCCTGCGCCTCGATGCCCGGCAGCTTCACAAGGCTGCCGCGCTCATTGGCCGTTTCCAGCAGGGAGAAGCGGGGCGGGAGATAGAAGGACTTGTTCATATTCAGGGCGGAGATCAGCTGGCGGGCCAGCAGATCGCCGCCGGAGTAGCCGGAGACGATCAGGCCGAAGATCCGCTTGTCGTACATACGGGTCTGGCGGAACAGGGCCGTGAGCCGGTTGACACAGGCGGTCAGATTGGCAGCCAGGGCGTCGTTGTAGTTGGCGCAGAGCATGACCAGAGCGTCGCATTTCCGCACGGCGGGATAGACCTCGTCCACCATGGGGCCGCCGTAGAAGCAGCCGCCCTGCTCGCCGAAGTGGAGACAGGCGGTATAGCTGCACCCGTTGCAGTCGGCCATGGTGCCGTTGCGGAGGCAGATCTCCTGCACGCCGAGGTCCGACGGAAGACCGGCCTTCACCAGCTCCCACAGGGCCAGGGTGTTGGACGTGGCGCGCTGGGAGGCGTGGAGAGCCAGCACATGGCGGATGGGGGCGGGCTTTTCCCAGCCGTCCAGGCGGGAGAGCAGCTCCGCCACGGCGGCATGGAAGGCCGTGACCTCGTCGGTACCGCCGATCTGGGCCTGGGTGCGGAAATTCCGCAGGGAACCGGTGGCCTCCACCAGCGGGCGGCCGAGGAAGCCGCAGCCCGCCTGGTTGGCGGCGAAGACCATGTCCCGGGCCACATCCTTGGTGTAGAACTCGCCCACGCCGGTGACGATGCACGCGCCGATACTGTCGGAGAGCAGGTCCGTGCTGCGGCGCAGGCGGGAGAGCATACGGTAATAGGCCATATTGCAGCCGCCCTCGTCCAGCGCCACAGCGAACAGCAGACGGCGGCCGGCCAGGTCCTCCAGCCCGTCATCGGGGTCGCGGATATCGCTGCCCGGGGGCAGCAGGGGCACCAGCAGGTCCCGCAGGGCGGGGCTGCGGTCGTTTTCGGGGAGCAGAACGGTGAGCATGGCGGATACCTCCGTTATTCTATGGCGTTCAGCTTGGCGCGGGTGTCGTCGATACGCTTTTGCAGGGCAGGCGGCAGGGTCAGCGCCTCCGTCTCGATGCCGGCGGGGGTCAGACGATTGCGGCATCCCATGAACACCTGGCCGTCGTAGACGGAGGAATAATGCCACTGCCCCCGCAGCAGGGCCAGCAGGCTCAGCGCGCCGGAGGACAGGGCCGGGGCCACATAGGGCTTGTAGCCCAGCTTACGCATCTCCAGATTGGCGTGGGCCACCTTCTCCGTCAACTCACGGGAGAGGGCGTCGTCGTAGTGCGCAATGGAGTTGGCCAGCACCAGGTCCTCGCCGTGGGGGCCGAAGGCGCGGCCCTCGGTAAGGTAGGACGCGAAGCGGGGGTCCCTCCGGGCGTAGTACAGGGCGCGGGCGTGCATAACGCCCAGGCCGAAGCCCCGGACCTGGGCCGGGGACAGGCCGCTTTCACACAGGACGGCACGGCAGAGTGGGTCCACCGGATCGCTGACCACGCAGAACAGGCCCCTGTACCGCCTGTCCCGGGCCATACGGGCGTAGACGGACACCAGCTCCCGGTTCAGGCCGTACTGGGCCATGCGGACATCCCCCGCCGTAACGGAGGTATCCGGGATCATCCGGGAGGCGCAGAACAGGAACACGTCGCCGTCGAACAGCTGCTCCGGCGCGATGATGTCCACCGGGGGCAGCGCCGCACCGTCCGGGGACTGTATCTGGTTCAGCTCGAACTCCCAGCGGTCGGAGACGCCGGGGCGCACGTCGCAGATGCCGATGGAGCCTATCACGTCGCCGCCCATGAGCCGCAGGCCCATCAACAGCGTGCTGCCCACATCGCCCAGGGCCAGCAGGGTGACGCGGCACTTAGACGGGATGCGCGGCAGGTTGGTATCGTTGAGATCGATCATAGTAGCTTCTCCTGTTTCTATCTTTTTGCCTCCGGCGGGGTGCTGACGCGCAAATTTCACGCCACG
>FR881559.1 GCA_000435555.1 Firmicutes bacterium CAG:176 | reverse complement strand
CTGAAACGCCTCGGTCATCTGTGCGGTCGGAAGCACCCCGTTCAGCTTATGATAGCGGAGTGTACCCTGAATTGCAAGGTTGAAATCAGGTTTTTGATAATTTTCAATGTATCGCCTTACTGCCTTTTTCCGGACGATGAAAACCGGAAGTTCTCCGTCTACTATATGGAGCTGGCTCCCGGCAGCCATTGGCAGTCGGAGCCGCATCTGCGGGGTACCACCGAGTTTGTCACCCTTTTCGCCGGTGCAATCGAAATCACGGCTGATCAGAAGGCCATTGTCGTTCAGGCGAGCGAAAGCGTCCGTTTTCAGGGCGACACCACCCACACCTACCGCAACATCTCTGACCAAACCACCATTCTGCACATGATTCTGTATAACCCGTAAAAAGGCGCGAGCCGCTGTATTGCAGCGGCTCGCACCTTTTCTCTCAGTCGTCTATCTCTGCCTCATGCTTGAGGATCGCGCCGGTGGCCGCGTTGATCTCGTAGCTGTACTCCATGCCGCCAAACTTGAACTCGACCTCATAGACGAGCGTGCCGTCCTCATCGTCCAGCTCGATCTCCATGTCATATGCCTTGTTCTCGCTCACGCCCGCGTGGTTCAGGGCGATGGACTTCGCCTTGGCGTGACCGATGTCGCCGGTGGGCGCAGTAGGCTTTGCCGTCTCGTCCCCTACAGGGGCCGTGGTCAGCAAGTCCTTCTGCCCGCTGAGCACCTTCCCCGTGTAGGCGTCCACCAGATACTCAAACTCACCCCATGCTGTGTGCAGCTCCACCTCGTAGTGCGCGGGGAATTCGTCCAGCTCGGAATCGACCTCAGCCGTGACGGAATCAAGCGCCGTTGTCCCGGCATACTGCTCTGCGGCGTAAGCGGCGGCATCCTTACCGATGGGCATAGCGGGCGCGCCTGCTTCCGCAAGG
>FR881558.1:11181-32431 GCA_000435555.1 Firmicutes bacterium CAG:176 | reverse complement strand
GGCAGCGTGGCCGCCGCCAAGGAAAAGGGCCTGCTGCGCTCCGAGGGCAAGGAGTATGTGGTCAAGGACGGCGACATGATCTACTTCCGCTTCAACGTGTAACGACCTCTGCCTGCCATGCAGGACCGGCCCCGCCGGTCCTGCTTTTTTCGCGGTTTTTCAAGCAGCTGTATGCCTGCCGCGGTGCGCCGCGGTTTTCTTCTGCGGAAACCCGCTAAAAGCCTTAACGGTGTAAAGCGCGAATTGGCGAATTACCTAAAATTATTGTGAATTTTTCTACAAAACACAGACAAAAAAGGCTTGTGAATAAATCTTGAACGCGCTATAATGATGCTGTGATTGTGAAAAGTCTCACGATCCAATTATGAGGAGAGATCAGAAAGGAAAACGGAATTATGGAAAAACGGTATACTCTGCCCGTAGCCATCGCATTGGTGGTGGGCACTGTCATCGGCTCCGGCGTGTTCTTCAAGGCCGAAGCTGTCCTGACGAAGACCGGCGGTAATCTGTCTGTCGGTATTCTGGCATTCATCATCATGGGCATTGTCATGATCATCAGCGCCTGCACCTTCGGCGTCGTGGCACAGAGTCACGAGGGCGTGGAGGGTCTGGTGGGCTACGCCAGTGCCTCCTGCGGCAAGTGGTACAGCTACTATGTGGGTTGGTTCATGGCCGTCATCTATTACCCCTCTCTGGTGTCCGTGCTGAGCTGGCTGCCCGCCCGCTACTTCGGCGTACTCATGGGCTGGGACGACCCTGTGGTCGGCGGCCGCACCATGATGTTGGCCGGTGTTTTCATGGTCGTTACCTACACCATGAACGCTCTGGCTCCCAAGCTGGCCGGTAAGTTCCAAATCGCCACCACCATCATCAAGCTGATCCCCCTGCTGCTGATGGCCGTTGTCGGCACCATCGTGGGTCTGACCAGCGGCATGACCGAGTTCAACTTCTCCAACGTCGTTACCGAGATGCCCTTCACCGAGGGTCTGTTCGGCGCTATCGTCTCCCTGGCCTTCGCCTTTGAGGGCTGGATCTGCGCCACCTCCATCGGCAGCGAGCTGAAGGATTCCAAGAAGAACATGCCCCGCGCACTGCTGATCGGCACCGTGATCGTTGCCATCGTGTACGTGATCTACTATGTCGGCCTGGCCGGCGCCGTAGAGTCCGAGGTCATGATGGCCGGCGGCGAAGCCGGCGCCAAGATCGCCTTCCAGAACATCTTTGGTCAGGTGGGCGGCGCGGCCATCTTCGTGTTCGTTGTGATCTCCTGCTGGGGCACCTGCAATGGCCTGACAATGGCTGTTACCCGCGGCATGTTCGATCTGGCCGTTGAGAGCGACAGTCCTAAGCTGGCCATGTTCAAGAACGTGGACGCCAACACCAACATGGCCAACAACTCCGCCGTGTTCGGTCTGCTGGTCAGCTCCCTGTGGCTGCTGTACTTCTACGGCGGCACTATCATGGGGGGCTTCGGTCCCTTCAAGTTCGACTCCTCCGAGCTGCCCATCATCACCCTGTACGCCATCTACATCCCCATCTACATCGCTCTGCTCAAGCGCAAGGATCTGTCCGGCTTCCGCGGCAAGGTCATGCCCGTGCTGGCCATCCTGTGCTCCCTGTTCATGGTCTTTGCGGCCATCTACTCCCACAAGTGGAACGTGCTGTATTATCTGATCGTGTTCTTCGTCATCGAGGTCATCGGCGCGTTCTTCAAGAGCGGCAGGAAGGCGTAACAAGCGTATAACGCACGTCCATGTGTGTTCCCCTTTTGCATTGGGACGGGCGTCGGCTCTGCCGGCGTCCGTCCCGCCTTTTCCGCAGACGGCAGCGCGCCCTTCGGCCGCCTCAGCCGCCGCACCGTGGGCCGCGGCGCGGTGCTCCCGAAGGCACAGATCACCCTTCCGGGCGGCGTCGGCATCCTGCCGATCCCGGGCAGTATCCTCCTTCCCCACCTGCCGACCCATCTGTCCGGCCAAAAATGTGCCGTACCGCAAAAAAACGACAACTGCATATAGCAATGTGCCTCACAGTTTGCTATAATGCTTCATTAAGAGCAAGATAAAGTGACTATACGCGCAAGATAAGAACAACATGAAATAACCTGAATGTAAAGGAACCTGCCACATGAATTTCCCTCTTTGCCCCCGCTTTCAGGCCGTTCTTTTCGACATGGACGGCACACTTTTAGACACCCTATCGGATATGCAGGACGCTGTAAACCATATCCTGCTCGAAAATGGCTGGCCGCAGCGCACCCTCGAGGAAATACGCGTCTTCGTCGGCAACGGCGCCGCGAAGCTCATGGAACGCGCCATCCCCGAACCCATTGCGCCCCAACGGTTTCACGAGATTTTGAGCACCTACAAGGACTGGTACCAGGCCCATAATTGCGTAAAGACCGCGCCGTACCCCGGCATTCCGGAGGTCCTGGCGGAGCTGGAAAAAATGGGCGTGAAGACCGCCGTTGTCTCCAACAAGCCGGACGCCACCACCAAAGCGCTGGCGGAAAAGTTTTTCCCCGGTATGCCGGCCCTCGGCCAGCGGGACGGCGTGGACCCGAAACCATCGCCAGCCCTTGTGGCACAAGCGCTTTCGGATCTCGGCGTCCGCCCGGAAAATGCCGTGTATGTGGGCGACAGCGAGGTGGATGTGGCCACGGCCCGCAACGCCGGTCTGCCGCTGATCGCCGTCAGCTGGGGCTTCCGCGGCCGTGAGAAACTGGAAATTGCCGGTGCGGAACACATCGCGGACACCGCCCCGCAGTTGCTGAAGATGCTATGCAAATAACCGCCGTCCGATAAAATTTTTGCTTGACATCTGCAAAAAAGGTGATACAATAACCCCATACTTCAAAAACCGTTGAGTAAGAGGAGTAATCGCACAGGAAACTTTCAGAGAGCCGCGTATCGGTGAAAGCGCGGCAGCGGAACGTGCGGTGAATGGACTTACGAGGGCGGGGAGAAAGCCTTATCCGGCGAGTAATACCCGACGGCAGCCGCGGCCGTTATCCCGGCGGAACGCATGACAGTGCGCGCAAAGTGGGCGTTTTTACGCCAATGTGGGTGGTACCGCAGGCTTGTATTTTCAGTCTGTCCCATGGATTTTCCATGGGACAGACTTTTTTGTTGTCTCGAAAAAACATTTCTCATACAGAAAGGAATCACGATTATGGGTAAGATCATCCTCACCGGCGACCGCCCCACCGGCCGCCTGCACGTGGGCCACTATGTGGGCTCCCTCCGCAACCGCGTCATCCTGCAGAACAGCGGCAAATTTGAAAAGCTGTTCTTTATGATCGCCGACGCCCAGGCCCTGACCGACAATTTCGACAACCCCGGTAAGGTGCGGGAGAACATCCTCCAGGTGGCGCTGGACTACATGGCCTGCGGTCTGGACCCCGCCAAGTGCCATATGTTCATCCAGTCCGTGGTGTGTGAGCTGACGGAGCTGACCTTCTACTACATGAACCTGGTGACGCTGGCCCGGCTGGAACGCAACCCCACCGTGAAGGCGGAGATCCAGCTGCGGGGCTTCAACCACAGCATCCCCATGGGCTTCCTGACCTATCCCGTCAGCCAGACGGCGGACATCACTGCCTTCATGGCCGACACCGTGCCCGTAGGCGAGGACCAGCTGCCCATGCTGGAGCAGGCCCGCGAGATCGTCCGCCGCTTCAATGAGCTGTACGGCGAGACGCTGGTGGAGCCCACGGCCCTGCTGCCGGACAACGAGGCCTGCCTGCGTCTGCCCGGCACCGACGGCAAGGCGAAGATGAGCAAATCCCTGGGCAACTGCATCTATCTGGCCGACAAGCCGGAGGACATCCGCACCAAGGTCATGGGTATGTTCACCGATCCCAACCACCTGCAGGTCAGCGACCCCGGCCAGACCGAGGGCAACCCGGTGTTCATGTATCTGGATGCTTTCTGCAATGATGAGCACTTTGCCAAATACCTGCCGGACTACGCCAATCTGGACGAACTGAAGGCCCACTATCAGCGGGGCGGCCTGGGTGATGTGAAGGTCAAGAAGTTCCTGAACAACGTCCTGCAGGAGACGCTGGAGCCCATCCGCAATCGCCGCGAGGAGCTGGAAAAGGACCCCGGCTATGTGATGGACGTGCTGCGGCAGGGCACCGAGGCAGCGCAGGCCGCTGCGGCCGATACCCTGGCCAAGGTCAAGCACGCCATGCAGATCGACTATTTTGCGTAACACAGCGTACCGCGCTGACCAATACTGAAAGGAGAACACAACCATGAAAGAACTGAAAAACCGCGGCATTCCCTACAAGATCTATCTCTCCGAGGACGAGATGCCCCGGTATTGGTACAATGTTCGCGCGGATATGAAGAACAAGCCCGCTCCCCTGCTGAACCCCGGCACCATGAAGCCCATGTCCCCTGCTGAACCCCGGCACCCTGAAGCCCATGACGGCGGAGGAGATGGGTCACGTGTTCTGCGCCGAGCTGGTAAAGCAGGAGATGGACGACCATACCCCTTATATCCCCATCCCCGAGGACGTGCGGAACTTCTATAAGATGTACCGTCCCTCTCCCCTGGTGCGTGCCTACTGCCTGGAGGATAAGCTGGGTACCCCGGCGCACATCTACTACAAGTTCGAGGGCAACAACACCTCCGGCAGTCACAAGCTGAACTCCGCCATCGCTCAGGCCTACTACGCCAAGGAGCAGGGGCTGACCGGCGTGACCACGGAGACCGGTGCCGGCCAGTGGGGCACGGCGCTGAGCATGGCCTGCGCCTATCTGGGGCTGGACTGCCATGTGTTCATGGTGAAGTGCTCCTATGAGCAGAAGCCCTTCCGCCGCGAGGTCATGCGGACCTACGGCGCGGACGTGACCCCCTCTCCCTCCCTGACCACCGAGGTAGGCCGCAAGATCCTGGCGGAGTTCCCGGACACCACCGGCTCCCTGGGCTGCGCCATCAGTGAGGCGGTGGAGTGCGCCGCTTCCACGCCCAACACCCGCTATGTGCTGGGCAGTGTGCTGAATCAGGTGCTGCTGCACCAGTCCGTCATCGGTCTGGAGACGAAGGCGGCGCTGGATAAATACGGCATCAAGCCGGACATCATTATCGGCTGCGCCGGCGGCGGCTCCAATCTGGGCGGCCTGATCTCTCCCTTCGTGGGCGAGATGCTCCGCGGTGAGGCAGACTATAAGATCATCGCCGTGGAGCCGGCCTCCTGCCCCAGCCTGACCCGTGGCGTGTTCAAATACGACTTCTGCGACACCGGCAAGATCTGCCCCATGGCCAAGATGTACACCCTGGGCAACGGCTTTATCCCCTCCGCCAACCACGCCGGCGGCCTGCGGTATCACGGCATGAGCAGCATCGTCAGCCAGCTGTACCACGACGGCATGCTGGAAGCTCGCAGCGTGGAGCAGACCGCCGTGTTCGAGGCAGCGGAGCTGTTCGCCCGCTGCGAGGGTATCCTGCCCGCGCCGGAAAGCAGCCACGCCATCCGCGTGGCCATTGACGAGGCGGTGAAGTGCAAGGAGAACAACGAGACCAAGAACATCGTCATCGGCCTGACCGGTACCGGCTACTTCGACATGGTGGCCTACGGCAAGTACAACGATGGCGAGATGCGCGACGTCATCCCCACGGACGAGGACCTGCAGCGGGGCTTCGCCACCATCCCCAGCTTCCCCGGCAACGAGTAAGCACATAGGAATACAGGAAAAAGACCGCCGAAAGGCGGTCTTTTTTATCTGCAGCAGGCGAATTTTCCTCCGGTACTTGACAAACTGCCCGGTTTTGCTATAATAGTCAGGTATCTTGTCCGCGAGCGTGCTGGAATCGGCAGACAGGCAAGCTTGAGGTGCTTGTGTCCGTAAGGTCGTGTGGGTTCAAGTCCCATCGCTCGCACCAAAAAAGAAGAGACACACGTTCGTGTGCCTCTTCTTTTTTGGTGCGGCACTTTTGCTGTGCAAAAGTGGTCGCCTGCGGGCGGATGACTGAACGCGAGTGGGGAAACCCGCAAAGGTTTCCCCCTCACACTCCCCCTTCCTTGCGGTATGTGGAAGTACGGACAACAAAACCTGTGGGCAGTCACGGAAAAGCCACCCTAAAGGGTGGCTTTTCTTTTTGGCGCGGGCAATAGGGACAGCGTATTTGACAATGGCGGCAGTTCCCTGTACAATGGCAGAAAATACCGCGAGGGAGGGCTATCATGGAATTCTGGAAGATGAACGGGGCAGGCAATGATTTTATCGTGGTGGACGACCGTCGGAACGCCATCCCCGAGAACAGGTGGCCGGAGATCGTCCGCGTCCTGTGTGAGAGGCATATGTCCATCGGCGCAGACGGCTTCATGGTGGTGAAGCCGCCCACCTGTGGCGGCGACTACAAAATGCTGTTCTTCAACTCCGACGGCTCCACGGGTGAGATGTGCGGCAACGGCGCGCGGTGCATCTGCCGCTACGGGTTCGAGAACGGCCTGGCCGGCGAAACACAGCGGGTAGAGACCACCGCCGGTCTTGTGACGGGCTGGCGAATGGGCAAACGGCTATACCGTATACGGCTCAACGATCCCTGCCATATGCGGCTGGACGGTACGGCGGAGGTGGACGGCATCACCTATGACTGCGCCTATGTGGAGCTGGGCGACCCCGGCATCCCCCACGCGGCGGTACCTATCGCCGGCTTGAGAGACTATGACGCGGCGGCACTGCTCCGGCTGGGCCGGACCCTGCGGCATTATCCGGATTTCCCCAAGGGCGCCAACGTGAACTTTTATGAGATCATCGGCCCGGACCATGTGTACGAGCGCACCTATGAGCGCGGGGTGGAGGATTTTACCTACGCCTGCGGCACAGGCACCGGCTCCGTGGTGACGGTGCTGACGCTGCTGGGAAAGGTCTCCGGTAAGCACGTCCGGGTAGACATGACCGGCGGCACGCTGTATGTGGACGTGGAACGGAACGCGGCCGGCCGCGTCACCGACCTGTATCTGACCGGCCCCACCAATGTGGTCTGCAAGGGCGAGATCACCGACGAAAATCTGATTCTGTGAGAAAAGGAGCCGTCCCCGGTGGGGACGGCTCCTTTTCTTGTATCAGTCCGCCGCGGACAGGTGCAGATGCTCGCCGCGCTGGTCCATGGGGATATACGCCTCGTGGGTGGTGACGGCACGGTAGGCCGGGCGCATGATCCGGTGGCAGGTGACCACCTCCTCAATGCGGTTGGCGCACCAGCCGGCAATACGGGCGGAGGCGAACAGCGGCGTGAACACCTCCTCAGGGATGCCCAGCATGGCATACACCAGGCCGGAGTACATATCCACATTGGCACACATGGGCGTGTCGCTGTGCTTGCGTTCCATGACCATGGGCAGGCCCAGCTCCTCCACCTTCTGCAGCAGGGCGAAGTCGTCGGCGTAGCCCTTCAGCTCCGCCATGCGCTGGGCGTACTTCTTCAGCAGCACGGCGCGGGGATCAGACATGGTGTACACCGCGTGGCCCAGGCCGTAGATTTTGCCGGACCGATCGCCCGCCTGGCCGTCCAGCAGCTTGTTCAAGTAGTCCTTGATGGAGCCGTCGTCGTGGGGATCCACATTCTCCTTGATATAGCGGAACATCTCCATGACCTTGGCGTTGGCGCCGCCGTGGAGGGGCCCCTTCAGGGAGCCGACAGCCCCGGCAATGGCGCTGTAAGTGTCCGTGCCGCTGGAGGACATGGCGCGGCAGACGAAGGTAGAGTTGTTGCCGCCGCCGTGCTCCGCGTGGACCATGAGCATCATGTCCAGCAGATGGGCCTCCTCATCGGTGTAGCTCTTGTCCGGGCGCATCATGCGGAGGAAGTTCTCCGCCGTGGACAGCTCCGGCACCGGGAAATGGATATGCAGGGAGTCGCCGTGGAAGTAGTGGCGCTGCACCGCGTAGGCGTTGGCCACAATGGACGGGAAATAGCCAACGAGCTTGACGGACTGCAGCAGCATATTGTCGATGGAGGTGTTGTCCGGGTCCGGATCGTAGGAATACAGGCTCAGCACGCTGCGGGCCAGTTCGTTCATGATATTGTGGCTGGGGTGCCGCATGATCATGCCCTCGGTAAAGCCCTCGGGCAGCTTGCGGGCCTGGTTCATGATCTTGTCGAAGTAGGCCAGCTCGCTCTTGGAGGGCAGATAGCCCATCAGCAGCAGGTAGGCTACCTCCTCGAAGCCGAAGGTGCCGGCCTTGCGGTGGGCCTCCACGATGTCGGTGAGCTCGATGCCGCGGTAGTACAGCTTGCCGGGGGCGGGAACACGCTGACCGTCCTGCATCAGATAGCCCTGAACACTGCCCACCTTGGACACACCCACCAAAACGCCCGTGCCATCGTTATTCCGCAGGCCCAGCTTTATATCGCCCCGGTAGTGATCCGGACTGATGGCGTACTGCTCCTGGATGCTGCGGCTCAGAGGATTGGTATACTGTTTTAAAATCGTGGTGTCTTTCTCGGTCATGTCGGTTTCTCCTTTCACCGCAGGGCGGTACGCTGCTTCATGGGTGATTATACGTCCGCCGCCCTCATTTTGCAAGAGCAAAATTTCAAAATTTCAAAATTTTTTATTTTAACGCAAATTTATCCGTCATCATTCGAGTTTTTTGCAAAACGCAAATTTCAAACTTGCAATTTTCTTGATTTTCCTCTTGCATTTTTCCAGCATCGTGCTATACTGACTACATTATTGCACGGGCCGCCTGTGCCCGACACTCTGATTTCCCGAAAGGGGTGCTATCCTATGATCAAGCTGCACGATCTTCCCGTCCTCTGGACCGGCGGCGCCGTCCGTGAGGCCACACCCGCCATGGCGGCAGCCCGGGAGAAGACCATGGCCTGCCGCATCCTCCGCGCCCACAACACCGGCAGCGGCGACGGCCTGCTGCACCTGACGTTCGACAGTCTCATCTCCCACGATATCACCTATGTGGGCGTCATCCAGACCGCCAAGGCCAGCGGTCTGACGGAGTTCCCGGTGCCCTACGTGCTGACCAACTGTCACAACAGCCTGTGTGCCGTGGGCGGCACCATCAACGCCGACGACCATGCCTTCGGTCTGTCCGCCGCGGTGAAATACGGCGGCGACTATGTGCCCGCCAACCAGGCGGTCATCCACCAGTATGCCCGGGAAATGCTGGCCGGCTGCGGCAAAATGGTGCTTGGCTCCGACAGCCACACCCGCTACGGCGCGCTGGGCACCCTGGGCGTAGGCGAGGGCGGCGGCGAGATCGTCAAGCAGCTGCTGCGGAACACCTACGACCTGGCGGCACCCCAGGTGGTCCTGGTGCACGTCACCGGCAGGCCCCGCCACGGCGTGGGCCCCCACGATGTGGCCATCGCCCTGTGCGGCGCGGTGTATAAAAACGGCTTTGTGAAAAACAAGGTGCTGGAGTTCGTGGGTGACGGCATCGGCCGTCTCAGCATGGACTACCGCATCGGCATCGACGTGATGACCACCGAAACGGCCTGCCTGACCTCCATCTGGGAGACAGACGGCGCCGTGCAGGACTATCTGGCGCTGCACGGCCGGGCGGGGGACTTTGCCCCCCTGCATCCGGAGGACGGCGCGTACTATGACGGCCTTATCGAGCTGGACCTGTCCGCCATCGAGCCCATGGCCGCCCTGCCCTTCCATCCCTCCGAGGCGGTGACGCTGCGGGAGCTGATCGCCGACCCCGGCGACATCCTGCGTGAGGTAGAGAAGCGGGCCGCCGACCAGTTCGGCGGCAAGGTGCAGCTGCATCTCACCGACAAGGTAAAGGGCGGCAAGCTCCATGTAGAGCAGGGCGTCATCGCCGGATGTGCCGGCGGCCTGTATGACAACATCGCCGAGGCGGCTGCCATTCTGGACGGCTGCGATGTGGGCAGCGGGAATTTTGACTTCTCCGTGTATCCCCCCTCCGTCCCCGTGGAGCTGGAGCTGGTGGAAAACGGTGTGTCCGCCCGGCTGCTGCGCGCCGGCGCCGTGTGCAAGCCCTGCTTCTGCGGCCCCTGCTTCGGCGCAGGCGATGTGCCCGCCAACGATGCCCTGTCCATCCGTCACACCACCCGGAATTTCCCCAACCGCGAGGGCTCCAAGCCCGGCGACGGCCAGCTGTCCGGCGTGATCCTGATGGACGCCCGTTCCATTGCCGCCACCGCACGGAACCACGGTGTGCTCACCTCTGCGGCGGATGTGGACTACGACGCTCCCTCTCCCGCGGAGCGCCGGTTCGACGCCTCCGTGTACGACAAGCGGGTCTACCGTGGCTTCGGCCACCCCCAGCCGGACGCCCCGCTGCAATACGGTCCCAACATCGCCGAATGGCCCGCCATCCCCGCCCTATCCGATGATCTGCTCCTACAGGTGGCCTCCGTTCTGCGGGATGAGGTCACCACCACAGACGAGCTCATCCCCTCCGGCGAGACGTCTTCCTACCGTTCCAACCCCATGAAGCTGGCGCAGTTCACCCTGTCCCGCCGCGACCCGGACTATGTGCCCCGGGCCAAGGCCGCGGCGGCGCTGGAAAGCGCCCGGGCCGCAGGTGAGGTACCGGCGGTGCTGGCGGATACGCTGCACGCATTGGGGCTGGATACGCGCAGCCTGTCCCGGCTGCACATCGGCTCCGTTATCTTTGCCAACAAGCCCGGCGACGGCTCTGCCCGGGAGCAGGCGGCCTCCTGTCAGCGGGTGCTGGGCGGCAGCGCCAACATCTGCTACGAATTCGCCACCAAGCGCTATCGCTCCAACTGTGTCAACTGGGGCCTGCTTCCTTTTACACTGGCGGCGGACGACAGCTTTGACGGCGCACCCGGCGACTTTATCTACGTCCCGGAGGTGCGGGAGAAGGTGGCCCGGGGCGACGAGGAATTCCCCGCGGTACTGCTGCATGACGGCAGGAAAACGGACCTCCTCCTCTATCTGAAAAACACCAACGCGGAGGAGCGCGAGCTGCTGCTGCGCGGGTGCCTCATCAACTATTACGCGGCAAAGGCGGTGAACTGAATGGAAAAGATCAAAATGCCTGTCCCCATCGCCGAACTGGACGGCGATGAGATGACCCATGTGCTGTGGGGCATGATAAAGGACACACTTATTAAGCCCTTCGTGGACCTGAACACCGAATACTACGACCTGTCCCTGCCCCACCGGGAGGAGACGGCAGATGCCGTCACCGCACAGGCAGCGGAGGCCATCAAGCGTCTGAAGATCGGCGTGAAGTGCGCCACCATCACCCCCAACCTGCAGCGCCAGGAGGAGTACGGCCTGTCCCAGCTGTGGAAGTCCCCCAACGCCACCATCCGGGCGGCGCTGGACGGCACTGTGTTCCGCGCACCCATCCTGCACGCCCCTGTGTTCCGCGCCCCCACCCTGCTGAAGCGGGTCAAGCCTGTGGTGACCTGCTGGGAGAAGCCTGTCACCATCGCCCGCCACGCCTACGGCGACCTGTACAAGGCGGTGGAATACCGCGTACCCGGTGCCGGAAAGGCGGAGCTGGTGTTCACCGATGAAAGCGGCCGGGAGCTGAGCCGCCAGACGGTGTTCGACTTTAAGGGCCCCGGCGTGGTGCAGGCCATGCACAACCGGGACGCCTCCATTCTCTCCTTCGCCCGCTGCTGCTTCACCTACGCCCTGTCCGTAGGGCAAGATGTGTGGTTCGGCGCCAAGGACACCATCTCCAAGGACTATGACCAGACCTTCAAGCTGCTGTTCCAGCAGGTCTATGACGAGGAGTACAAGGCCGCCTTTGAACAGGCGGGACTTCACTACCGCTATGCGCTCATCGACGATATCGCGGCCAAGGTCCTCCGCAGCAAGGGCGGTATCGTCTGGGCCTGCAAGAACTACGACGGCGACGTGATGAGCGATCTGGTCGCTGCGGCCTCCGGCTCTTTGCCCATGATGACCAGCGTACTGGTGTCCCCGGACGGCTGCTTCGAGTATGAGGCCGCCCACGGCACCGTCACCGATCACTTCTACCGCTGGCGGAAGGGAGAAAAGGTATCCACCAACCCCCTGGCCACCATGTTCGCCTGGGCCGGCGCCCTGCGGAAGCGGGGCGAACTGGACGGCAACGCCGACCTGGTGCGCTTTTCCGGCTGCCTGGAGCAGGCGGGGCTGGATATATTCGAGGCCGGGCACTTTACCGAGGACCTGACCATGCTGTGCGACCCGTCGGAATACACCGACAAGCCGGACAACGACACGCTGCTGGGTCTGATCCGTGCGCGGCTGGAAGCGCTGCTGACAGCGTAACATGACTGTGCCGCGGACATGACGTCCGCGGCACTTTTCCCTCTGGTCATATTGACATATCCCCTACACATCTGTATAATAAAACATAACCAAAAATACAGGGAGGTTCTATCACAGGATGGACACAGCCGGCAGCGACTCTTGCCCTGAACGAGATCAGAACAACAGAGAATGACGTGAGACATGACCTGTGCGCGAGGCACACAGGCCGTGTCTTTTGCGCTTTTTACATCGCGCAAAAAGCGAGAGGAGGTGCTCCGCAAAAGCAGCGGAGCCCGGGAAAGGAGACAAAATTTGGATACCTCAATAGGTTGGTTATTGCTTTTACAGGTGGTGCTTATCGCCCTGAACGCCGTGTTCGCCTGCGCGGAGATCGCCGTGCTGTCGGTGAACGAGGTAAAGCTGAGCAAAATGGTGTCGGAGGGTAATCGGAAGGCCAGGCGGCTCAGCCGGCTGACGGCCCAGCCGGCCAGGTTCCTGGCCACTATTCAGGTGGCCATCACCCTGGCGGGCTTTCTGGGCAGCGCCTTCGCGGCGGAGAATTTCTCCGATCCGCTGGTGGACTGGCTGGTGGGGCTGGGCGTAACGATCCCGCCCGCCACGCTGAACACCCTCGCCGTGATCCTGATCACGCTGATCCTGTCCTTCTTCACGCTGGTGTTCGGCGAGTTGGTTCCCAAGCGGATCGCCATGAAGCAGTCGGAGAAGGTAGCGCTGAACATCTCCGGTCTCATCACTGTCATCTCCAAGCTGTTCGCGCCCATTGTGTGGCTGCTGAGCGCGTCCACCAACGGCATACTGCGGCTGCTGGGCATTGATCCCAATGAGGCCGAGGAGCAGGTGGGCGAGGAGGACATCCGCATGATGGTGGACGCCAGCAGCGAGCACGGCGGCATCGACCATGAGGAAAAGGAGTTCATCCAGAACGTCTTTGAGTTTGACGACCTGACCGCCGAAGAGATCGCCACCCACCGCACGGATGTGGATCTGCTGTGGCTGGACGACACCATGGATGATTGGGCCGAGACGATCCACAACACGCGGCACACCCGCTACCCCGTGTGCGAGGACAGCGCGGACAATGTGGTGGGCATTCTGAACGCCAAGGAGTACTTCCGTCTGGCGGATAAGAGCCGGGAGAGCGTAATGGCCGGCGCCGTCCGCACGCCGTACTTCGTGCCGGAGACCATTAAGGCCGACGCCCTGTTCCGCAACATGAAGCGTACCGGCAATCCCCTGGCCGTGGTGCTGGACGAGTACGGCGGCATGGTGGGCATCGTGACGCTGAACGACCTGGTTGAGGAGCTGGTGGGCGACCTGGGCAGCGACGACAGCAACATCCTGGACGATGATGAGCCCCGCATCGAAAAGCGGGAGGATGGCTCCCTGGTCATCACCGGCAACGTAGAACTGGACGATCTGGAGGATGCACTTGGCATCGAGCTGGACCAGGAGGAGCATGACACCCTGACCGGCCTGGTGTTCGACGCGCTGGGCATGATACCCGACGACGGCCCGCAGGACATTACGCTGGAGGCTGAGGGGATGCGGATCCATGTGACCTCCATTCTGGACCATCAGGTGAATGCGGCGGAGGTAACGCTGCTGCCTCAAACAGAGGACGCGGACGAGGCGAAAGAATAAAAAAGCAAAAAGGAGCACCCGGCCGGGTGCTCCTTTTTTATCACAGCTTACTCGCCCATATACAGGCGGAAATACAGGCCATTCATGCCGATGCCGTCCAGCATAGCGATCATAACCGGACCGTCCTCCTGCTCAATGAAGCCGCCGGCATACCGGATATTGTTGCTGAACAGGCCCATAATATATACCTCCTGTACCAGCGTCCGCTGCACGGCCGCCGATCACATGATCGCAGTCAGTTGGCCTTGTGCTCCTGCTTGGGCTCCTGCTTGGGCTCCTGCTTGGCCGTGCCGGAGAATGCCTTGATCTCCACGCCGCCGCGGATGACCGCGCCCTTGACCACCGCCAGAGTGCCCGTCACCAGGCCGCCGCTGATCTGAGCCTTCTCCTCCAGGGTAGTGCCGCCGGTGATCTCCAGATCGCCGTTGACCTTACCGGCGCACAGCAGCTCCTTGGCGTTGATGTTACCCGTCACCTGAGAATCCTCGCTGACGGTAACGGTGCCCGTGACCTTTACATCACCGGTCAGCGTACAGCCGATGAGGTTCAGCCCACCCCCCAGCCGATGAGGTTCAGGCTGCCGGCGGTGATATTGCTCTGGATGACCGAGCGCAGCGTCACCGTGCCGGTGGTAATGACCTCGCCCTTGAATGCCCCGGCGATCTCCACATCGCCGTCAGAGCGCAGTGTGCCCTCCAGTGAAGTACCCGCGGCCAGATAGCTGGCGGCCTTGGCCTTCACCACAGGCTGTACCGGTGCCTGCACCGGCGCGGTCTTTACCGGCTCCGGCTTGACGGCGGGCTTTTTTCCGCCGGCGGCCAGCACCTTGTCATCCTCGCTGCCCACGCCGAACAGTTCAAACATCGTCCGTTTCATTTCATCGCGCATAACAATACCCTCCCAATGGTTTTTGTTGCTTCTCTTTCCTGTTCATCTATCTATGTACCCGGCCGGGGACCTTCGCGGCCTCCTCATAGTGGAAGCCCATCAGCCGCCCGGGAATATAGATCCATAGCCGATGCAGTGTCTCGTTATAGTTGCCGGCGGCCTGCCGGTAAATGCTCTCGCTGCGCCGCAGGACCTCCGTCACATCAGCATTGCCCGCAGCCTCTGCCGCCCGCTTTTCAAAAGCGGCCAGCTGGCACCGGGCGCTCTCTACCATGCTCCGGTGCTGACGCAGCAGACGGCGGACCTCCCAGAACCACAGGGCGACAAGCGCTGAAGTGCTGGCGATCGCCACGAGCCAGATGACCCATTTCATACGCAAGCGCCCCCTTCCGCAGGGCACAGCGACCCCTGCTGTGGATATCGTAACAGATACGGGAAGGATTGCGTCCGCATATGCCGCGAAATGCACATACACGTCCGTGAAATGTAAAATTTGCGGTGACAATTCCATTTTCTTATGATAAAATAAAGCCGCGTGAAGCACAAGAAAAGCACAAGGAGGCGGCGCCATGTATATCGCAGTATGTGATGATCAGATCGAGGAGCTGGAAAAGCTCACGGCGCTTTTGCAGGCCTGGCAGTCTGACCGGCGCTCCGATGTCCGCTTCCAGACCTTCCGCAGCGGCGGCCAGCTGCTGGACGCTGCCCGCGTCGAGCGCTTCACCCTGTACCTGCTGGACGTGCTGATGCCCGGCATGACCGGCATGGACGCCGCACGAGAGATCCGTTCCTTCGACGCGGCGGCGGACATCATCTTTCTCACCACCTCTCCCGGCTTCGCCTACGAAAGCTACGGCGTCCGGGCGGCGGAGTATCTGCTCAAGCCCATCAATGCCAAGCTGCTCTATCCGGTGCTGGACAAGCTGTATCTGCGGGATCAGAAGCCGCAGGACGGCCTGACCGTCAAATCCAACGGTATGCTGGTGCGTCTGCCCTTTTCCCAGCTGAGCTATGTGGAGGTCAACGGCAAACACCTGTTCTTCAACATGGCCGACGGCACCGTCTATGAGGTGGCGGCCTCCATGCGCGAGTATGAAGGGGCGCTGCTGGCCCGCCCGGAGTTCATGCGGGTCCACCGGTCCTACATCGTCAATATGCTCCAGGCCGAAAAGCTCTCCCCCGCCGGGGTCATCACCTTCAGCGGCCATAACGTGCCCGTGTCCCGCCTGCTGTACGGCCAGCTGCAAAAGGACTATCTGGCCCTGCTGTTTTCCGGGAGGGACGCATAATATGTTTGATTTATCTATGCAGTCCGCGCTGGATATATTCTGCTATGTGCTGGTGCTGATCTATGGACTGGCGCTCAGCGCGGATATCTCCACCGGCGGCCATGTCTCCCGACAGCAGAAGTACCTGCTGACGCTGCTGTGCCTGCTGTTCCTGCTGGTACAGGGACTGGGGCTGGTGCTTTTGGGCGAACGAACGGTAAAGCAGCTCTACCCGCTGGTCATCCATGTGCCGTTGGTGCTTATTCTGATCCTGTTTATGAAAAAATCGGTGGGCGTAGCCATTGTCAGCACCTGCACCGCGTATCTGTGCTGCCAGCCGCCCCGCTGGGGACGCATCGCCGTGGAGGCGCTGACGCAGAGCACGCTGGCCGCCGAGCTGGTCTATATCCTGCTGATGCCGGTGATGTATTATCTCCTGCGCCGCTTTTTCGTGGCCGCGGCCTATAACACCATGACCTCCTCAACGGCGGCGCTGCTGCTGTTCGGCAGCCTGCCCGTCACCTATTATAATTTTCGACTATGCCACCACGATCTACTCCGATGCACTCTATTCCGGCATTCAGGCGCTGAATGAATTTCTGCCCACAGTGCTGATAACATTCTATGTACTGTTTCTGCCCGCCTTTCACCTGCAGTCACAGCGGCGCGCCGACGCGGAGATGCAGCGCTCCATGCTGGAGGCGGAGCTGGAGCAGTCCCAGTCTGAGATGGACTCCCTTCACCGGCTGGAGACCCAGACCGCCGTCTATCAGCACGATATGCGCCACCACCTGAATATGCTGGACGGTCTGCTGTCCGCGGGACGGCCGGACGAGGCGACAGCGTATATCAAAAATGTCCAGGCGGATATCGAGGCCATCACGCCCCGCCGCTTCTGCGAAAACCATCTGGTGAACCTGCTGTGCTCCTCCTTCACCGACAAAGCCCAGCGGCAGGGCACCGTGCTGACCGTGGATGCCTCACTGCCCAACGATGTAGCCATTTCGGACACGGAGCTGTGCTCCCTGCTGAGCAACGGTCTGGAAAACGCCCTGCACGCCGTGGCGGACCTGCCCGCCGAGCGGAAGCAGATCTCCCTGTACTGCGGTGTGCGGCAGAACAAGCTTCTCATCGAGATACGCAATCCCTGCGCCGGACCGATAGCCATGCGGGACGGCCTGCCTATCAGTGACCGGGAAGGGCACGGCTACGGATGCCGCAGCATCCAGGCCATCGCCCAGCGCAACGGCGGGCTGTGCGTGTTCTCTGCCCGGCAGGGCCAGTTTCTGCTGCAGATCATGCTTCCGGTGCTGGAGACGTAAGAAAGCTTTTGTTTGAAGGAGCCGCCTTGGGCGGCTTCTTTCTTTTTATTCGATATTCTCGATATACTATCACGCCTTGGACAAAATGCGGCGGTTCTCACCTTGTTTTTCCGTCGTTCCCGTGCTATAATTTCTGCAAATACCAGAGATAAGCCCGGCCGGGCGCAAAGGAGAGATACACTATGGCGACATTTACCGTGAACGGCAAGTCCGTCACTGTGGAAAAGAACCAGAAGCTCATCCGCTTTCTGCGGGACGAGCTGCACCTGACCTCCGTAAAGGACGGATGCAGCGAGGGTGCCTGCGGCACCTGCCACGTCCTCATCGACGGCAAGCCCACCAAGGCCTGCATCCCCCAGACGGACAAGCTGGAGGGCAAGACCATCCTCACGGTAGAGGGGCTCAGCGACTGGGAAAAGCAGGTCTACACCTTCGCCTTCGGCGAGGCCGGCGCGGTGCAGTGCGGCTTCTGCATTCCCGGCATGGTCATCTCTGCCAAGGGGCTGCTGGACGTGAACCCCGATCCCACCCGCGAGGAGGCCGCCTTTGCCATCCGCAACAATATCTGCCGCTGCACCGGTTACGTGAAGATCATCGACGGCATCCTGCTGGCGGCTAAGATATTCCGCGAGGGCAAGCTGCCCGCCCCCTCCGCCGACGACTGGCAGATGGGCAGCCGCGTCCACCGACTGGACGTGGAGGAAAAGGTCCTGGGCTATGGCCAGTATCCCGATGACATTTATGTGGACGGTATGTGCTACGGCGGTGCGGTCCGCAGCCAGTATGCCCGCGCCCGCGTTCTCTCCATCGACACCAGCGAGGCCGAGGCGCTGCCCGGCGTGATCTGCGTGGCCACCCAAAAGGATATTCCCGGCAAGGTGAACGTAGGCCATCTGAAGAAGGATCAGCCCACCCTCATCGGCGTAGGCGAGCTGGTACACTACCTGGGCGACAGTGTGGCACTGATCTGCGCCGTGGATCAGGAGACGGTGGAGGCCGCCAAGAAGCTAGTGAAGGTGGAGTACGAAGTCCTGCCCGCCGTCCACAACCCCGCCGAGGCCGCCGCCCCCGGCGCGCCGCTGGTGTTCGACGAGGAGGAGAGCAACGTGCAGGCCTACAAGCACGTCTCCCGCGGCGATGCCGAGGGCGCTATCAAAAATTCCAAATATGTGCTGACCGAGCACTTCTCCACCCCGTGGACGGAGCACGCCTTCCTGGAGCCGGAGTGCTGCGTGGCGCTGCCGCTGGACAACGGCGGCGTAAAGCTGCTGACCACTGACCAGAGTGCCCACACCACCATGCATGAGTGCGCGTCCATGCTGGGCGTGGACTACGACCACTGCCAGGTGCAGAACTGCCTGGTGGGCGGCGGCTTCGGCGGCAAGGAGGATATGTCCGTCCAACACCACGCCGCGCTGCTGTGCTATCTGACAAAGCGCCCCGTCAAGTTCAAGCTCAGCCGCCAGGAGTCCATCCTCGTCCATCCCAAGCGCCACAGCATGGACATGGACTTCACCATGGGCTGCGACGAAAACGGCATCATTCAGGGTGTCAAGGCCAGCGTGGTATCCGACACCGGCGCGTTTGCCTCTCTGGGCGGCCCCGTGCTGGAACGCGCCTGCACCCACGCCGCCGGTCCCTACGCCTACGAGAACTTCGAGATCGAGGGCCGCGCCTACTACACCAACAACCCCCCCGCCGGCGCCTTCCGGGGCTTCGGCGTCACCCAGACCTGCTTCTGCACCGAGACGCTGCTGAACCAGATGGCCGACCTGGCGGGCATCTCCCCCTGGGAGATCCGCTACCGCAACGCCATTCGCCCCGGCGGTGTGCTGCCCAACGGCCAGATTGTGGACGAGTCCACCGGCCTTGTGGAAACACTGGAGGCCATCAAGCCCGCCTATGACGAGGCGGTGAAAAACGGCGATCCGGTGGGTATCGCCTGCGCCATGAAGAACGCCGGCGTGGGCGTGGGCATTCCCGACTGGGGCCGCTGCAAGCTCATCGTGGAGGACGACGGCAAGGTACACATCTACTCCGGCGCCAGCTGCATCGGCCAGGGACTGGGCACCGTGCTGGTGCAGGTGGTGGTCACCAACACCGGGCTGCACCGGGACGATATCGTCTACGAGCGCAGCAACACCTGGATCGCCCCCGACTCCGGCGACACCTCCGGCTCCCGCCAGACCCTGGTCACCGGCGAGGCCACCCGCCGCGCCTGCGAAAAGCTGAAGGCGGAGCTGGACGCCGGCAAATCCCTTGCCGACCTGAAGGGCACGGAGTTCTACGGCGAATATCTGGCCAAGACCGACCCCCTGGGCGCCGACGTACCCAACCCCGTCAGCCACGTGGCCTACGGCTACGCCACCCAGATGTGCATTCTGGACAAGGAGACGGGCCGCATCAAGAAGATGGTGGCCGCCCACGATGTGGGCAAGGCCGTGAACCCCCTGAGCGTGGAGGGTCAGATCGAGGGCGGCGTGGTCATGTCCATGGGCTACGCGCTGACAGAGAAATACCCCATCGACGAGAACTGCAAGCCCACCGCCAAATACGGTATGCTGGGCCTGTTCCGCGCCAACCAGATCCCGCCGGAGATCCAGGCCATCGTGGTGGAGAAGCCCGGCCTGAATGTGGCCGGCGGTGCCATTGGCATCGGTGAGATCACCTCCATCCCCACCGCCCCTGCCATTGCCGACGCCTATTACCGCCTCACCGGCGAACGGGAATTCAGTCTGCCGCTGAAGAACACCCCCTACGCACCCAAGAAATAAACGTAAAAGAGCACCCCAAAGGGGTGCTCTTTCATATCTGTCTGTCCTCTTGTACCGCGGCCAGCGCCTCCACCGTGTCCACGTCCCGCAGCTCCGCCGCGGACGTCTCATACAGCAGCAGCGCGTCCGGGTGTGCACGGATGACCACGTTGCCGCCCACATCGCCCTCCAGCGCCATCAGCTCCGGGAAAAACTTCCGGGGAAAGATGCACGGGTTGCCCCGCACGCCGTTATGGGCCAGACCCACGATATGGTCCGGATGCGTTCGGAAATATTCGATCTCCCGCCGCACGGTGTCCTGCTCCAGAAGCGGCTGGTCCGCCACCTGATACAAAATAGCGCCGCAGCCGGCCATGGCCTCGGTGCCCAGACGCACCGTGCGGCTCAGGCCGTCCTCCGGACGGTCGTTCCGCACCACCGTGAAGCCGAATTCCTCTGCCAGTGCCGCGGCGGCATCGTACTGCGTCACCACCGTCACCTGCGCGAATTCCTCCGTCGGCACCGCCTCCAGCGAACGGCGCAGCAGGCTTTTTCCGTCCACCACAGCCTCCAGCTTATTGCGCCCGAAGCGGCTGCCGCTGCCCGCCGCCATGACCAGGCAGCCGATCCGCAGCTCCGCCATGCAAACCACCCTCTTTCGTGTGTTCCAGTGTATCAGCTTCAGTATGCCCCGTCAAGCTTCGCCGTATCGTTATTCCGAAAATAAAATCACGCTTTCGCTGTACATTTCCCCTGTCCCGTGCTATAATTTTCGTGAATATGTATCATTAGCAAAAAATATAGACGACATTTCCAAGTTTTGCAACAGGAGGCTGCCTACTATGAGTAAGGTGGGAAAGAGCGAGATCCGTGTGGACGCCTTTGACAAGGCCACCGGGCGGACAAAATACTACGAGGACCGTATGCCTGCGGGCGCGCTGTATGCCCGCATCAAGCACGCCACTATCGCCCACGGCTACGTCAAGTCCATTGACACGTCCGCGGCTGAGGCGATCGAGGGCGTGGTGAAGGTGCTGACCTGCTTCGACGTGCCGGAGCACTGCTTCCCCACGGCGGGTCATCCCTGGTCCATGGATCCCGGCCATCAGGACGTGGCCGACCGCAACCTGCTGAACC
>FR881558.1:0-11163 GCA_000435555.1 Firmicutes bacterium CAG:176 | reverse complement strand
TGCTGAACCGCCATGTGCGCTACTACGGCGATGATATCGCCGTGGTCATCGCCGAGGATGAGGTGTCCGCCATGCAGGGCGTCCGCGCCCTGAAGGTGGAGTACGAGGAGCTACCCTTCGTGCTGGACGTGCAGAAGGCCATGGAGCCCGGCGCGCCCCAGCTCCATGAGGGCTATCCCAACAACATCCTCAAGCACTCCGATATCCGCAAGGGCGACTATCAGGCTGCCATTCAGGAGCCGGGGCTCATCAAGGTGGAGGGCTGGTACGACACGCCTACCGTGCAGCACAGCCACATCGAGAACCACGGCTGCTTTGCCTATGAGGAAAACGGCCGTATCGTCGTGGTGGCGTCCACCCAGATCCCCCATATCATCCGCCGCATCGTGGGCCAGGCCCTGGGCCGTCCCTGGGCGGACATTCAGATCATCAAGCCCTACATCGGCGGCGGCTTCGGCAACAAGCAGGACGCCCTGTATGAGCCCCTGTGCGCCTGGTGCACCACGCAGGTGGGCGGCCGCTGCGTCCGTATCGACTGCACCCGGGAGGAGACGTTCGTCTCCAACCGCGTGCGCCACGCCATCCGCTTCCACATCGTCACCTGGCTGCACAAGGACGGCTCCATTGCCGCGCGGAAGGTAGAGTGCTTCTCCAACCAGGGCGCTTACGCCTCCCACGGTCACTCCATCGTGGCCAAGGCCATGGGCTCCTTCCCCCAGATCTACCCCTGCAACAACTTCGAGGGCGACGCCTGGACGGTATACACCAACCGCCCGGTGGCCGGCGCCATGCGCGGCTACGGCATGCCTCAGGCCTCCTTTGCCGACGATGCCAACATTGACGAGTGCGCCAAGGCTGTGGGCATGGATCCGCTGGAGTACCGCATGAAGTACATCATGCCAAAGGGCTTCCACGACGGCTTCTCCGGCAACACCAACTACTACGACTCCTTCCGTGAGTGCCTGGAAAAGGGTAAGGAATACATAGAGTACGACAAAAAGAAGGCCGAGTATGCCAAGGATACCGGCAACATCCGCCGGGGTATCGGCGTGGCGGCGTTCTGGTACAACACCGCCGTCTATCCCATCTCGCTGGAGACCTCCAGCAACCGTATGCTGCTGAATTTGGACGGCACCGTCACCATGCAGTGCGGCGAGACGGAGATCGGCCAGGGCGCTGATACCGCTTACGCCCAGATGACCGCCGAGGCCGTGGGCCTGAAGAGCTACCGGGACGTCCGCGTTGTCTCCTGTCAGGACACGGACGTTACCCCCACCGGGCTGGGCGCCTACGCCAGCCGCCAGACCTATGTGGCCGGCTTCTCCATCCGGCAGACCGCCACCCTGCTGCGGCAGAAGATCCTGGCCTACGCCACCAAGCTGACCCGCCAGGCCGTGGATAATATGGATATCGTGGACGGCAATATCGTCCGCAAGCAGGATGGCGCGGTGCTCATGAGCCTGAGTGAGCTGGCCATGACCGCCCAGTACAACGCGGCGGACAGCGAGCACATCACCGCCGAATCCACCTACACCATCCGCAACAATGCCTACTCCTTCGGCTGCACCTTCGCCGATGTGGAGGTGGACATCGCCCTGTGCAAGGTCAAGCTGAACAAGATCATCAACGTTCACGACTGCGGCAGTCTTATCAATCCCGCCCTGGCGGAGGCCCAGGTCCACGGCGGTATGTCCATGGCCATCGGCTACGGTATGAGCGAGCAGCTGCTGTTCGATGAAAAGACCGGCAAGCCCCTGAACAACAATCTGCTGGACTACAAGCTGTCCACCTTTATGGATCACCCCCATCTGGAGGCGCAGTTCGTGGAGAATCCCGAGCCCACCTCCCCCTTCGGCACCAAGGCGCTGGGTGAGCCGCCGGCCTGCTCCGGCGCGCCGGCCATCCGCAACGCCATTCTCAACGCCACCGGCGTGGCCATCGACTGCACACCCATCACGCCCCACGTGCTGTTCGCCGAGTTCAGCAAGGCGGGCCTGATCCACGACAGCTGGAATGAAAAGGAGGGCAACTAAGCCATGTATGATATGAAAGCCTTATACGAGGCCTCCAGCGTGGAAAACGCGGTGGCCCTCCGTCTGGAGCATCCGGAAGCCCAGATCATCGCCGGCGGCAGCGACGTACTGGTGCAGATGCGCGAGGGAAAGCGCGCCGGTGCGGAGCTGATCTCCATCTACGGGCTGGACGAGCTGCGCGGCATCACCATTGACGCCGACGAGAACATCCGCATCGGCAGTCTGACCAGCTTCTCCCACATTACCCGCGACCCCATCATCCAGCAGTATATCAACGTGCTGGGTGAGGCCGTGGATATGGTGGGCGGCCCCCAGATCCGCAACATCGGCACCATCGGCGGCAACACCTGCAACGGCGTGACCTCCGCCGACTCCTCCTCCACCCTCCACGCATGGGATGCCATCGTGGAGCTGACCGGTAAAAACGGCGTCCGCCGCCTGCCCATCCATGAGTTCTATATCAAGGCCGGCAAGGTGGACATCCGCGCAGAGGACGGCGAAATTCAGACCGCCATCCTTATCCCCAAAGAGAGCTATGACCGCTGCTATGGCCACTACATCAAGTACGCCATGCGGAACGCCATGGACATCGCCACCCTGGGGTGCAGCGTCAACGTCCGGCTCAGCGAGGACAAGAAGACCATTGAGCGTGCCCGCATCGCCTACGGCGTAGCCGGCCCCGTGCCCCTGCGGTGTGCCAGCGCTGAAGCGGCAGCCCAGGGCAAGCCCCTGACCGAGGAGACGGTGGAGACTTTTGCCCACGCCATCCTGGACGATATCAACCCCCGTGACAGCTGGCGCGCCAGCAAGGCCTTCCGGCAGCACATCGCCGTGGAGATCGCCAAGCGCTGTCTCGTAAAATCCATTGAGCTGGCAGGAGGTGAGCTGGCATGAGCAAGCAGTATAAGCTGATCCGCTGCAATATCAACGGCAAGGACGTAGAGAAGATGGTGGACGTTCGCGCCAGCCTGACCGATATGCTCCGCAATGACTATCACCTGACCTCCGTGAAAAAGGGCTGCGAGGTAGGCGAGTGCGGCGCCTGCACCGTCCTCATCGACGGCGAGACGTTCAACTCCTGCATCTATCTGGCCGTGTGGGCCGACGGCAAGCACATCCGCACACTGGAGGGCTTGCTCAGCCCCGACGGTGAGCCCAGCGACATCCAGCAGGCCTTTATGGAGGAGTCCGCCATCCAGTGCGGTTTCTGCACCCCCGGCTTTCTGATGACTGCCGTGGAGATCCTGGACAGCGGCAAGCTCTACTCCGATGCGGAGCTCCGCAAGCTGCTCTCCGGTCACCTGTGCCGCTGCACCGGATATGAGAACATTCTCAAAGCGGTGAAAAAGACCATGTACCGCCGCCTGGGTATGGAGATGCCCACCATTTGATGCCCGCAAAAAGGCCGCCCGGATGGGCGGCCTTTTTTATTTCTCTGTGCAGAAGCCGAACAATTCCCGAAACAGCTCCTGTCCGTAGACATCCAGCTTTCGGCAGTACGCGTCATAGGCCTCCATGATCTGTCGGGCCTCGTCGGTAAGCTGCGCGCCGCCGCCGCCGGAGCCACCGATGGTGGACCGGAGCAGTTTGCAGCCGAAGCCCTGCTCCGCCGCCCGGACGATGCTCCACGCCTTGGAATACGCCATGTTCATGGAGGCCGCGGCCGCGCGCAGGGAATGGTTCTGCGCCACCGCGCCCAACAGCCGGTGAACCCCGGGACCGTAGCACTTTTCCTCCGCGAACAGGCGGGCGGTGATATGGACGATGATGTTGTCGTTCACTGAAGCACCTTCTTTCCTTTCGTGGGTCCATTTTACCAGACCTGCGTCCCCCCGTCAACGGGGCTTTGTTGACAACCCTCTCTCGTTGTGTTATTGTACGGATAACGAAAGGATGGTTAGCTATGCTTGTTTTGATACGCGGCGCAGGCGACATTGCCACCGGCATCGCTTTGCGGCTGTACCGCACCGGGATACAGGTGGTCATGACCGACCTGCCCCGCCCCACCGCCATACGGCGGACGGTGTGCTTCTCCCCCGCCATCACCGACGGCGAAACGGTGGTAGAGGACGTGCGGGCCGTCCGCGCCGACAGCCCGGCGCAGGCGCTGCCCCTGCTGGCGCAGGGTGCGGTACCCGTCCTCCCCGACCCGGAGTGCCTGTGCCGTGAGCAGCTGCACCCGGATGCCCTGGTGGACGCCATACTGGCCAAGCGCAATCTGGGCACCCGCATCACCGACGCCCCCGTGGTGGTAGGCATCGGGCCCGGCTTCACCGCCGGAGAGGACTGCCACGCGGTGGTGGAGACCATGCGCGGCCACACCCTGGGGCGCGCCATCTATCAGGGCAGCGCCCTGCCCAACACCAACATCCCCGGCCTCATCGGCGGCTACGCCGGCGAGCGCGTGCTCCGCGCCCCGGCGGACGGCATCTTCACCCGGATACTGGACATCGGCGACGAGGTCCAGCCCGGTGA
Organism: Firmicutes bacterium CAG:176; assembly: GCA_000435555.1. Taxonomy (GTDB): domain Bacteria; phylum Bacillota; class Clostridia; order Oscillospirales; family Oscillospiraceae; genus Vescimonas; species Vescimonas sanitatis. Next base: position 6,655 of record FR881558.1, on the reverse strand, counting down.
CATCGCCGGGACCGTGAACGGCCAGCCCATGAAATGCACCATCGGCGGCGTGGTACGGGGTATCCTGCCCAGCGGCACGCCGGTACACCTGGGAATGAAATCCGGCGACGTGGATCCACGGTGCAAACCGGAATACTGCACCACCGCCTCGGACAAGGCGCTGGCCGTTGGCGGCGGCGCACTGGAGGCCATACTGCACCTGACCGGTGCACTGCGATAGGAGACAAGTCATGGAAGAACAGAACATCAAACTGACAAAGCTGACCAAGTGCGCCGGCTGCGGCGCCAAGGTGGGCGCGGGCGTACTGGCGCAGCTGCTGGAGGGCATCCGCGTGCACCACGACCCCAATTTGCTGGTGGGCTTCGACAAGAGCGACGACGCCTCCGTGTATAAGATCAGCGACGAACTGGCCCTGGTGCAGACGGTGGACTTCTTCCCCCCCATCGCCGACGACCCCTACCTGTTCGGCCAGATCGCCGCCACCAACGCCCTCAGTGACGTGTATGCCATGGGCGGCGAGCCGAAGCTGTGTCTGAACATCATGGCCGTGCCGGAGGATATGCCGAAGGAGGCCGTGCATGACATCCTTCGGGGCGGCTATGACAAGGTCTACGAGGCCGGGGCCCTGATCACCGGCGGTCACAGCATCCTGGACGATGAGCCGAAATACGGCCTGGCCGTGACCGGCTTTGTTCACCCGGGCAAAATGCTCACCAATTCCGCCGCGCGGCCCGGCGACGTGCTGTTACTGACCAAGCCCATCGGCATCGGCGTGCTGACCAGCGCCGGGAAGGCCGACCTGCTGACGAAAGAGACGGTGGACTTCATGAACCGGATGATGACCACCCTGAACAAGGCCGCCCGGGACGTGATGGTCCGCTATCGGGTCCACGCCTGCACCGACGTGACCGGCTTCGGCCTGATGGGCCACGGCTTCGAGATGGCCCAGGGCAGCGATGTGGCACTGCACATCGACGTGTCCGCCATCGACCTGATCCCGGAGGCACTGGAATTCGCCCGGATGGGCGTGCTGCCCGCCGGTATGTACCGCAACCGCAGCTTCGCCGAAGCCGGCGTGGACGCAGGCACCACTGAGCTGGCCGTACAGGACCTGCTGTTCGACCCCCAGACCTCCGGCGGCCTGCTGATGGCCGTAGACCCTGCGGACGCGGACGCACTGCTGGCGGAGCTGACACCGGTAGTACCCAGCGCCCAGCGTATCGGCACCGTGGGCGAATATCACGGCGGCAAGCGTATTCTTCTGCGATAACCAAAAACCGGGCGGCAGTGCCGCCCGGTTTAATTTATGCCAAGGCCCGTATGGCCGCCAGTGCCGCGTCCACGTCCGCTTCCGCGCTGGCCCAGCCCAGCGAAAACCGCACAGTGCCCTGGGGAAACGTCCCCAGTGTTTTGTGGGCCGAGGGCGCACAGTGCAGGCCGCAGCGGGTCAGGATGCCGTACTGCGCTTCCAGCGCATAGGCCATCTCGGCGTTGTCACGGCGCAGGAAGTCCACGGAGATGACGCCCACCCGACGATCCATGTTCCGAGGGCCCACCAGCCGGACCCCGGAAATATCCGCAAGACCGTCCAGAAACCGGGCGCACAGCGCCCTCTCGTGCTGCCGCAGAACGTCCACGCCCGTCTCCTCAATAAAGCGCAGGGCCGCCTCCCAGCCGTAGCAGCCGGGGAGATTGGCCGTACCGGACTCAAACCGATCCGGCAGATAGGGTGGCAGGTACTCGCTGTCCGAGGCACTGCCGGTGCCGCCGGCGATCAGAGGCGTCAGCTTTTGGGCGAAATCGTCCCGCAGCAGCAGCGCACCCACGCCGCCGGGGCCCAGCAGCCCCTTGTGGCCCGGTACCGCCATGGCACTGAGACCGAAAGCCTGAAAGTCCACAGGGAGGTGTCCCGCCGTCTGGGCGGCGTCCAGCGCAAAGGGCACTCCCTTTTCCGCGCAGATACGGCCGATGGCTGTCGCGTCCTGTACCGCGCCGCAGACGTTGGAGCCGTGGGCCATGATGACCAGTCTCGTATTCTCCCGGAACAGCCCCGGCAGGGCGTCCAGGTCTGCAAAGCCCTCGGCGTCACAGGGAACGCGGCTGACCGCCACTCCCGGCAGGCGCAGCAGCGGCCGCATGACCGCGTTGTGCTCCATGCTGCTGACGATGCAGTGGTCGCCGGGACGCAGAAGGCCGGAGATGATCATATTCAGCCCCGCCGTAGCACCCGGCGTCAGGATAACGTGGGTGGGCGGCTCCGGGAAATCGAACAGCCGGGCCAGCCGCTGCCGCAGTGTCAGCGTCACCAGCCCCGCCTCCTGGGCGGCGGTATACACGGAACGGTTCACGTTGGCTCCCACGCAGTCCAGATAGTATTTCATCCGGTCGCTGACCCCCGCCGGCTTGGGGAACGACGTGGCGGCGTTGTCAAGATAAATGGCCTCCATGCAGGCACCTCCTCACAGCTCGTGACCCATCATACCACAGAAAGTGAAGTTTGTCACGGTCTTGACTTTTCCGGTACAGTGTCGTATAATAGCATCGCTATTCTTTAAAAGAAATAACGCAAAGGAGAGACACATCACATGAAAAAAGCAAGTTGGATCGTGGTCATCGCCGGCGCGGTGGTCGGTCTGGCCGCTGTGGTGCTGACCCATCTGGGCAACCCCGCCAACATGGGCTTCTGCATCGCCTGCTTCCTGCGGGACATCACCGGCGCGGTGGGTATGCACGGCGCAGCCAAGGTGCAGTACGTCCGGCCGGAGATCATCGGTCTGGTGCTGGGCGCGTTCATCATGTCCGTGGCCACCAAGGAGTTCCGGGCCAAGGCAGGCTCCTCCCCCGCCACACGCTTCGTGCTGGGCGCCTTCGTCATGATCGGCGCACTGGCCTTCCTGGGCTGCCCCCTGCGGATGGTCCTGCGTATCGGCGGCGGTGACCTGAACGCCGTGGTGGGCCTGGTGGGCTTCACCCTGGGCATCTTCATCGGCATCCAGTTCCTCAAGCGCGGCTTCTCCCTGAAGCGGGCCTATCCCGTTGGGAAGGGTGAGGGCGGCGTGCTGCCCATCGTCATGACCGGCCTGCTGATCCTGGTCATCGCCGTGCCCAGCCTGTTCAAGTTCAGTGAGGAGGGCCCCGGCTCCAAGCACGCGCCCATGCTGGCTGCACTGCTGATCGCCGTGGTGGTGGGCGCTCTGGCCCAGCGCGCCCGCCTGTGCATGGTGGGCGGCATCCGCGACGCCATGCTGTTCAAGGATTTCAAGCTGCTGTACGGCTTCGTGGCCATCTTCGTGGTCGTCCTGGCGGGCAACCTCATCACCGGCAGCTTCAAGCTCGGCTTTGAACTGCAGCCCATCGCCCACAGCAGCCAGCTGTGGAACCTGCTGGGCATGGTCCTGGTGGGCTGGGGCAGCGTGCTGCTGGGCGGCTGCCCGCTGCGTCAGCTGATCCTGGCCGGCGAGGGCAACGGTGACAGCGCCGTGACCGTGTTCGGCATGGTCGTGGGCGCGGCCTTTGCCCACAACTTCGGTCTGGCCGGCAACGCCGACGCCATGAACGAGGCCAAGGAGATCGTGGTGGGCGGCATTTCCAACAACGGTAAGGTAGCCGTGTGTCTGGGTATCCTCATCATGCTGGGTGTGTCCCTGTGGAATATGCCCAAGGCTGTCAGCGCGCCTGTTGAGGCCGCCAAGTAAAGGAGGAACATCACAATGACTGTTGACGCAAGAGGTTATTCCTGCCCCATGCCCGTGGTGATGGTGCAGAAGGCCGTAAAGGCCGACGCCCCCGCCACCCTGGAGGTGCTGGTGGACAACCAGTGCTCCGTGGAGAATGTCACCCGGTTTGCCGAGAGCAGCGGCTACAAGGTCGCCGTGGCGCCGGAGGGTCAGGACTTCCGTCTGTCCCTGTCCAAATGAGCCGCTATATCGCTACGTTCCACACCCATCTGTCCGCCCTGCTGACCTGCCAGCGCCTGACGGCGGCGGGGGTCCGGGCCCGGATGATGCCGGTGCCCCGCAAGCTCAGCGCCTCCTGCGGCACCTGCGTGGACTACGAGGCAGCGGGGCCGCTGCTGGAGCAGATGGACACCGATGTGGAGCGCGTGTTCGCCGTGGCTGGCGAGACATACACCCTGCTGCTGGAAAACGAATGAAAAGAAGTGACCGCCTCCGCGGTCACTTCTTTTCATTCCCGGCCCTCGGGCCGTAGCGCCTATTTCTTGTTTTTACGGGCCAGACGGGCGATGTCGCCCACGCCGTCCAGAATGACGTTGGGCTGATAGGCATACGTCTCCACCGTTTGACGGGTGGACACACCGGAGAGCACCAGCACCGTGGACATACCGCTTTCCAGACCGGAGATAACGTCGGTGTCCATGCGGTCGCCCACCATCACCGCGTCGGCGGAGTGGCAGTGCAGCAGCCGCAGGCCGGTCCGCATCATCAGGGGGTTGGGCTTGCCGCAGAAATAGGCCTGCTTGCCGGTGGCCATTTCGATGGGGGCCACCAGAGCGCGGCAGGCCGGAGCAATGCCGCTTTCGATGGGGCCGGACACGTCTGAGTTGGCGCCGATGAGCTTGGCACCGGCCATGACCAGGTTCACCGCCTTGGTCAGCGTATCCAGGGAATAGGTGCGGCCCTCGCCCACCACCACGTAGTCCGGGTTCACGTCGTTCATGGTGAGGCCCGCGTCGTACAGGGCGTTCAGCAGCCCCGCCTCGCCGATGGCGAACACGGAGCAGCCGGGAGCCTGGTCCTTCAGGAAGGCCGCCGTGGCCAGGGCACTGGTATAGAAATGCTCCTCCGGCACATCCAGTCCCATCCGGGCCAGCTTCTGCTGCAGCTCACGGGGCGTGTAGCCGCTGTTGTTGGTCAGGAACAGATACTCCTTGCTCTCCTCATGCAGCCACTGGATGAAGTCCGCCACGCCGGGCAGGATCCGGTTCCCGTGGTAGATGACGCCGTCCATGTCGCAGATAAAGCCTGTTTTCTGGTTGAAGTCGATAAAGTCTTTCGGCATAATGGCCCCTCCCGTCTGTTGCTGCTCCCAGTATACCACAGCGCGGCGGCGCTTTCCATAAGGAGAACGTAAAATTTTGCCGCTTCCCGGCATAAAAAGGCCCGCCTTGCAGCGGGCCTTTTCGATGTACTTACTTGCTCAGGTACTCGTCGATGGACTTGGCGCCCAGCTTGCCGGCACCCATGGCCAGAATGACGGTGGCCGCGCCGGTCACAGCGTCGCCGCCGGCATACACCGCCTGGCGGGAGGTCAGGCCCTCCTCGTTGACGATGATGCCGCCCTTCTTGTTGACCTCAAGTCCCTTGGTGGTGGACTTGATCAGCGGGTTGGGGCTGGTGCCCAGGGACATGATGACCGCGTCCACGCTCAGGTCGAACTCACTGCCCTTCTTCTCCACGGGGCGGCGGCGGCCGGAGGCATCCGGCTCACCCAGCTCCATTTCGATGCAGGTCATGGACTTAACGCAGTCCTGCTCGTCGCCGTTGATCTGGACGGGGTTGTTCAGCGTCTTGAAGATGACGCCCTCCTCGATGGCGTGCTCCACCTCCTCGTGACGGGCGGGCAGCTCCTCCATGCCGCGGCGGTACACCACGTACACCTCAGCGCCCAGGCGCTTGGAGCAGCGGGCGGCGTCCATGGCCACGTTGCCGCCGCCGACCACGGCCACGGTCTTGCCCTTCAGGTCCATGATGGGGGTGTCGCTGTCCTCGCGGTAGGCCTTCATCAGGTTGATGCGGGTCAGGAACTCGTTGGCGGAATAGACGCCCTTCAGGTTCTCGCCGGGGATGTTCATGAACATGGGCAGGCCCGCGCCGGAACCGATGAACACTGCCTCAAAGCCGTACTCCTCCATCAGCTCGTCGATGGTGATGGTGCGGCCCACCACGGTGTTGGTCTCCACCTTGACGCCCATGGCCTTCAGTCCGTCCACTTCCTTCTGGACGATGGCCTTGGGCAGACGGAACTCGGGAATACCGTACACCAGCACGCCGCCGGCCAGGTGCAGCGCCTCGAACACCGTGACCTCATAGCCCTTCTTGGCCAGGTCGCCGGCGCAGGTCAGACCCGCGGGGCCGGAGCCGATCACAGCCACCTTATGGCCGTTGGGGGCGGGGACCGCCGCGGCCTCGGTGCTGTGGGCGTTGTGCCAGTCAGCCACAAAGCGCTCCAGCCGGCCGATGCCCACGGGGTCGCCCTTCTTGCCGCGGACGCAGTGCATCTCGCACTGGCTCTCCTGGGGACACACGCGGCCGCACACAGCGGGCAGGGAGCTGGTCTGGTGGATGACCTGATAGGCGCCCTCATAATCCTTTTCCACGATCTTCTGGATGAATTCGGGGATACGCACGTTCACGGGACAGCCGTCCACGCAGGGGTGGTTCTTGCAGTTCAGGCAGCGGGCCGCCTCGTCCAGCGCCTGCTCCTCGGTGTAGCCCAGGGCCACCTCCAGGAAGTTTTTGTTGCGGACATTGGGGTCCTGGGAGGGCATTTCGTTCTTGTCCAAACGCATATTGATCTTAGCAGCCATCTTACTTTACCTCCTGCTTGAACAGATTGCAGACTTCCTCGTGCTTACGCACCTCGAAGTCGTGGTACATCTGGTTGCGCTTCACCGCCAGATCCCAGTCCACCTTC
>FR881557.1:4703-6316 GCA_000435555.1 Firmicutes bacterium CAG:176 | reverse complement strand
CTTTTGGCTGGCGCTTCCGAATCCAAAAAGGGAGCCATGAAGAAGCTGCCGTGTTTACATTTCGATGAGCCGTGCGGCATACAGGTAGGTGCGGGCGTAGTAGCTCTCGTACAGGGAACTGATGATGACACCGCTGGAGGTGCTGGCGTGGATGAATTGCCCGTTGCCCAGGTAGATGCCTACATGGCCGATACCGCTGCCGCCGGTGGCAAAGAACACCAGGTCGCCGGGGGCACGTTCCTCTGTGGTGACGCCGCGGCACATATAATACTGACTGGTGGCGCCGTGGGGAAGGCTGATGCCAAAGGCACCAAAGACCTTCATGGTGAAGCCGGAGCAGTCGATGCCGCTGTAGCTGGTGCCGCCGTAGCGGTAGGGGGTGCCCAGATATGTGTACGCCTGAGAAATGACATCTTCCAGCAATGTATTGGTGGCGGCGGTACCCTCATAGTCCGCGTAGTGCACGGGCTGGCAGTACTCGGCCAGAACGTATCCGGTGTCGGTACCATAGGTGATCTTGTACCATTCGCCGTCGTCAGTAACGTCCAGCAGCTGGGCTGCCTTGCCGTCAAAGATGATGCGAAGGCGATCGGCAGAGGTGTCCGGCTCGGCGCGCAGGGAGAGATAGGAGCCACAGTCTACCAGAACGCCGTCATACTCTGCCAGAAAGTTCTGCTTTTCCAGAGCAGCCGTTTCCTGCAGCAGGGCCTGGGCGGCCAGTTGATTGAGGGTGGGTGTCTCGCCGCCGTCCAGCAGGCCGGAGGCCTGGGCCAGGCGCAGGCCGCTGCCGGTCTGCATAGCGGTAGCAGCGCTGGATGCCACGCCGTTGCCCGCCAGGACCTCGGCCGCGGCGGCGTAGCCGGTGGTGTCGATGGGCGTGGCCTCGTCCGCGTTAGCGGCGGTGACAGCGCCAGAGAAAAGCAGCAGGCCGGAAAGGCTCAGCGCTGCGATCTGTTTTCCAAGCATGGGATATTACCTTCCGTTCGCATAGGATCTGCCGGGGTAAGGCTCCCGGCATATACCGTCAGTCGGCGGGGAAATGGCTCCCCCGACATCTAACATGAATTATCATAGCACAAGTCTATCAAAAAAGCTACACAAAAATTACAAAATGGAAACAAAATTTTCAGAATGGTTATAATTGAAAAGGAAACTTGCAATATTTGCATAGCAAGTGCTATAATAACGGCAAAAAGTGCGGAGGTGAGCACATGGAACCATTGCAATATGAGGCGAGGGGATACCTGAAGGAGCCGTTTCGGTTGTTTCATCTGGCGGACGGGCGGGGGGAATATATCGAATACCACTACCATACGTTCCACAAGATCATCATTTTGCTGGCCGGCAGAGCTGGCTATGCGGTGGAGGGGGAACGGTACGAACTGGCGCCGGGGGATTTCGTGCTGGTGGGCAGCGGGAGCATCCACCGGCCGGTGGTGGAGACGGGGGATTACTATGAGAGGATGATCCTGTATATCGCACCGGACTATCTGCGCGCACTGACGGCAGGGGACTGCGATCCATCCGAGTGCTTCCGACAGGCACAGGAGACATTTCAATATGTATACCGGGACGAGGGCGGCAGCCGGGTGCGGCCGCTGTTCCAGGCATTG
>FR881557.1:351-4613 GCA_000435555.1 Firmicutes bacterium CAG:176 | reverse complement strand
GGTGGAGGTGAACCGGGTGGTCCGGGGTGGCCACCGGGTAGGCGCCGCCGGCGGCGACAGCAAGGTGGTGTCACTGCTGCAATACCTGAACCTGCACCTGGCGGACCCGCTGACCATTGATGAATTGGCCGCGCGGTTTTATATCAGCAAGTACCACATGATGCGCCGGTTCCGGCAGGAGACGGGGTATTCCGTGCATGGATACCTGACAGAGAAACGGCTGCTGCTGGCCCGGCAGCTGTTGGGCCAGGGCTGCACCCCGGCGGAGGCGGCGGCACAGGCGGGGTATCAGGATTACTCTACCTTTTCTCGGGCCTATAAAAAGCAGTTTGGCCATGGGCCTTCGGCGGACACCAAAGGAAAACAGCAGGATTTGCAAATAACAACGCAGGAATTCTGATTTACTTTGCGAAAAATGCCCGTATAATAGGGGCTGTAAGACTTCATTTGAGAGAGTTGGAGGTCACTATGAAAAAATTTCTGAAGAACTACTGGTTTATTCTGTGTATGCTTACCGGCATCGTGGCAGGCTGCCTGGTAGGCGCGTTTGCGCCCAGTTTCGGCAGCAAGATCGAGTTTTTGGGTACGCTGTTCATCAATATGATGTTCTGCGTGGTGGTGCCTATGGTGTTCTGCTCCATTGCCTCCGCCATCGCCAATATGAAGAGCGTGAAGCGCGCCGGCAAGATCATGGGCGTGACCATCGCCACGTTCCTCGTCACCGCCGCCATTGCCGGTGTACTGATGTATATCGTCTGCCGCATCTTCCCGCTGGTAGATGGACATTACACCATCGTGGAGGGCGAGGTCGGCGAAGCGCTGGGCTTCGGCGATATGATCGTCAATTTCTTTACGAAGCCTGACTTTGCGGAGCTGCTGAGCCGCCGGGCCATTCTGCCCCTGATCGTGGCGGCGGTGCTGTTCGGCTTCGGTGTCCAGATGAATGGCGGTCCCGAGACCAAGACGGCGCAGTTCCTGGAGGATATCACCAACTGCATTATGAAGACCGTAAAGCTGGTCACCTACTACGCGCCCATCGGCTTCTTCGGCTTCTTTGCCAGCCTGGTGGCTACCTACGGCCCGACGCTCATCGGCGATTACAGCCGTACGCTTATCATCTACTATGTGATGAGCTTTGCCTATATGTTTATCTTCTTCCCCATCTATGCCCGGTTCGGCGGCGGCAAAGGCGGCGCCAAGATCATGTTCTCCAAGCTGTTCCGCCCGGCGGCGGTGTCCTTCGGCACCTGCTCCAGCGTGGCTACCATTCCCACCAATATGGAGGTAGCGGAGGAGTCCGGCATCAGCAAGGACGTGACGGATATCGTGCTGCCCTTGGGCGCTACCATGCACATGGACGGCTCGGCCATGTCCGCCATCATCAAGGTGGCATTTCTGTTCGGTGTGTTCGGGATGGACTTTTCCACGGATAAGGCTATTTTGGCTATCATCGTGGCGGTGTTCTCCTCTGTGGCCATGAGTGGCATCCCTGGCGGAGGCGGTACCGGCGAACTGGTGGTTTGCACCATCTTCTTCCCTGACCAGCTGGCCATCGCGTACCCCATCGCGCTGGCTATCGGCAATCTGGTGGATCCTCCCGCCACCATGGTCAATGCCGCAGGCGACTATGTGGTATCTTTCATCGTGTCCCGCTATGTGGACGGTAAGGACTGGCTGCAAAAGAAGCTGCACGGCAAGACGGAAGGATGAATACGTGAAAAAGGCAGCGGCGGACGCAAAGCGTCCGCCGCTGTCTTTTTGGGGGAGAGAAAGGCATGGTGATGTGTGGTTTATACATGGATCTCCGCCTCGGAGTACAGCGCTACCTTCGCGCCGGTGGCAAACTCGTTTTTCCCTATCGTTACCATCTCCCGGACTTTTTGGTGACCTCATTATATGCTTAACTTATAAATAAGTAAAATTGATGTTCATTATATGAACATGCAGAAATGTTATTTGAGCATGCATCGATACAAAGCGTTTTTGAAGGTGGCGTAGGTGGGCAGCTGCTGTGACGCTTTACAGCTTTAGTCGACAAAAATATTTTTGATAAGGTGGTTTACTTTCGCAGACTAAAATGCTATACTGGCATCAGTACCCAAAAAGGGAGAAAGAAGGAGAGACGATCATGGTTCGAACCGCAAAGTCCAAGATCGGAAAGAAAGAAAAGAATGACCGGCTGTATAAGGCCATTCTGATGCTGGAGACGGAGGAGGAGTGCTATAACTTCTTCCAGGATCTGTGCACGGTGTCTGAGCTGCGGAGTATGGAGCAGCGCTATGAGGTAGCCACGCTGCTGAATGACGGGATGATCTACAACGACATTCTGGAACGCACCGGCGCATCCAGCGCTACCATCAGCCGAGTGAACCGCAGCTTGATCTACGGCAACGGCGGGTATGAGAGCGTGCTGGAGAAGATGAAGGAGAAAGAGAAGAAATGAGCTGCTACGAGGCGCTGGCCGGTTCATATGACGCGCTGACCGAGGATGTGGGCTATGGAAAGCGGCTGGATTTCATCGAGAAGCTGCTGTGCCGCAGCCGTATCCCAGTGAAGCTGGTGCTGGACTTGGCCTGCGGCACCGGGACCATGAGCTGGCTGCTGACGCAGCGGGGTTACGAGGTCATCGGCGTGGACGGCAGCGAGGATATGCTGGCGGCGGCCATGAGCAAGGGCAGGGAGACACAGGGCGTGCCGCCTGTTTTCCTGCACCAGTCCATGCCGAGGCTGGACCTGTACGGCACGGTGGACGCGGCGGTGTGCTGTCTGGACAGTCTCAACTACCTGACGGACCCAAAGGACGTACAGCGGACATTCCGGCGGCTGCACCTGTTTGTGGCCCCCGGCGGGATGCTGGTGTTCGACGTGAACACCGCGGCCAAGCTGGCGGCGCTGGACGGTCAGGTATTTCTGGATGAGACGGAGGATACCTACTGCGTGTGGCGGACGGAGTACCACAGGGGCCTTTGTACCTACTACATGGACCTGTTCCGCCGCCGCGGCGACGGCGCATGGCGCCGCAGCGCGGAGGTGCACCGGCAGCGGGCCTACTCTGTGGAGGAACTGACCGCCTGGCTGGCAGCGGCGGGCTTTGGCGATGTTCGGGTCTACGGCGATATGCGTATGCGCCGGCCCCGTGCGGATGAGCAGCGGGTCTACATCAGCTGTGTCCGCAAATAAAGCGGCCCGGTACTCGGGCGGATCAAAAGGAATGACCGCGCCCCGCCCTTTTGGGCGGGGCGTGTGAGGCGAAAGAGGGTTATATCTATGGCAGATCGTATCGTAAGAGCTATTTCCACCGACGGCATGGTGCAGGCGGCGGCCATTTGCAGCCGCGACCTGACAGAGCGCGCCCGGCAGATACACAAGACGCTGCCTGTGGCCACGGCGGCGCTGGGCCGCACACTGGCGGCGGCGTCCATGATGGGCAACGCACTGAAAAGCGACGGCGCCAGCCTGACGCTGCAATTCAAGGGCGGCGGTCCGCTGGGCACGGTGCTGGCCGTCAGCGACAACGAGGGCAACGTGCGGGGCTACGTGACCAACCCCCATGTGGACCTGCCTCTGCGGCCGGACGGCAAGCTGGACGTGGGTGCGGCCGTGGGTCATGAGGGCACATTGACGGTCATCAAGGACCTGCACATGAAGGAGCCCTATGTGGGCACCATCGATCTGCTGGGCGGCGAGATCGCCGAGGACGTGGCGGGCTATTTCGTGGAATCGGAGCAGATCCCCACCGCCTGTGCCCTGGGCGTACTGGTGGACCGTGACCAGAGCGTCAAGGCCGCCGGCGGGTATCTTATCCAGCTGATGCCCGGCGCGGGGGAGGACGTCATCACCAAGGTGGAGGGCGGCATCATGGCCGCAGGGCCGGTTTCGGCGCTGCTGGACAAAAACGACGACCCGGAGCAGCTGCTGCGGGATGTGATGAGCGACTTTGACCTGAAGATACTGGAGACGTGCCCGGTATCCTACAAGTGCTATTGCAGCCGGGAACGGGTGGAACGGGCGCTGATCTCCCTGGGCCGGAACGAGCTGGAGCAGATGCTGGCGGAACAGGGCGGCTGCCAGTTGACGTGCCAGTTCTGTGACGCGGTGTACGACTTCTCGGCGGAGGACCTGAAGGGCCTGCTGAAAAATATGTAAGGAAAAGGACAAAAATTGAAAAATTTTTGTTGACAGATGCGGATGGGAACGTTATAATATACCTTGTCGTTTGAACGACAGGTACGGGAGCATAGCTCAGCTGGTTAGAGCACCTG
>FR881557.1:0-246 GCA_000435555.1 Firmicutes bacterium CAG:176 | reverse complement strand
TAGAACGCCAGCCTGTCACGCTGGAGGTCGAGGGTTCGAGCCCCTTCTTGGTCGCCATATGCCTCGGTAGCTCAGTTGGTAGAGCAGCGGACTGAAAATCCGCGTGTCGCCGGTTCGACCCCGGCCTGAGGCACCATAGGCGCTGCAATAGTGGTGCCGCCTGCGGGCGTAGCTCATCTGGTAGAGCGCGACCTTGCCAAGGTCGAGGTAGCGAGTTCGAGCCTCGTCGCCCGCTCCAAAAAGAAA
>FR881556.1 GCA_000435555.1 Firmicutes bacterium CAG:176 | reverse complement strand
GGACTTGCGCATTGTGCGATACTGGGAAACAGTACAGCCCATAAGGTTTTTGCGCGCTGTGCACACAACCCATGGGAATATTTACATATGTGTGGGGGAGGGGGGCCCTCCCCCGCGCAGAAAACTTATCTCCCGAAGGGATCGGCCAGCTTCTCCGGCTCCGGATACGTCACGCCCTGCGTGTCCACGGTGACCTTCGCCATGACCTGGTCCTTCTTGGGCTTGTTGGTCATCATGTTCCGGGGCTGGTTGACGATGCGGTCCACCACGTCCATGCCGTCCATCACGCAGCCGAAGGCGGCGTACTGCCCATCCAGATGGGGCGCGTCCTTGTGCATGATGAAGAACTGGCTGCCGGCGCTGTCCATGGGCTGCGCCCGGGCCATGCTCAGCACGCCGCGGGTGTGGCGCAGATCGTTCTGCACACCGTTGGCGGCGAACTCGCCCTTGATGCAGTACCCCGGGCCGCCCATGCCGGTTCCGTCGGGGCAGCCGCCCTGGATCATAAAGCCGGGGATGACCCGGTGGAAGATCAGCCCGTCGTAGTACCCGGCGTTGGCCAGGGCGATGAAATTGTACACGCTCTGGGGCGCGATGTCGGGATACAGCTCGGCAACGATCTTGCCGCCGTCCTGCATTTCAAAAGTCACGATAGGATTTGCCATTCCGTTTCCCTCACTTTGTCATAAGAATATGCGCACTTCCCGCGCAATGTCATACCATTCAATACCCGCGGTTTTTCTCCCGCATGGCGCGGTCCATCTCCCGCTTGGCGTCCCGCTTGGCCACGGCCTCCCGCTTGTCGTAGGTCTTCTTGCCCTTGCACAGGCCCAGCTCCACCTTCACCCGGGAGTTCTTGAAATATACCGACAGCGGTATCAGCGCATAGCCCTCCTGCTTCTGCAGGTCGTGGAGCTTTCGTATTTCCCGCTTGTGCAGCAGCAGCCGCTTGGGCCGGTCCGGGTCGCGGTTGAAGATGTTGCCGTGGTCGTAGGGGGAGATGTGAAAGCTGTAGGCGTACACCTCGCCGTCCTTGGCCACGCAGAAGGCGTCCTTCAGGTTCAGGGTGCCGGCGCGGATGGACTTGACCTCCGTGCCGAACAGCTCGATGCCGGCCTCGTAGCGGTCCTCCACGAAGTAGTCGTGGTACGCCTTGCGGTTCTGGGCGATGGTCTTGGTGCCGGACTTGTCCATGGAGACACCTCCTTCCGGTAACGTGAACGATAGTATACCATATTTTCTCGCATCGCGCAAGGGGGATAGAGGGGTGGTAATTTTGAACTTTCTGTGCTATACTGGGGCAAAAAACGAAGGGAGACGCTTCTATGGATATGACTGAGAAAACGCTGGAGAGCCGTGAGGTCTACCGCGGCCGCATCCTGCGCGTGCGGGAGGACAGGGTACGCCTGCCCAACGGGAAAGAGGGCGTCCGCGAGGTGGTGGAGCACCCCGGCGGCGTGGGCATTTTGGCCCTGGACGGCGACGACGTGCTGCTGGTGAAGCAGTACCGCTACGCCTTTTCCCGGGTGCTGACGGAGATACCCGCCGGCAAACGGGAGCCGGGCGAGGACCCCTTCGTCACGGCCCAGCGGGAGCTGAAGGAGGAGATCGGGGCCACGGCGGAGGCATGGACGGACCTGGGGGCGCTGATCGCTTCTCCCGGCTGCTATGGCGAGACGCTGTACCTGTTCCTGGCCTGTGAGCTGACCTTCGGCGAGACGCATCCGGACGCGGACGAGTTTTTGGAGACGGTGCGCCTGCCCTTCGACGAGGCGGTGGAGCTGTGTATGTCCGGCGAGCTGACCGATGCCAAGACCGTGGCGGCGATCCTCAAGGCGAAAGTGCTGCTGGGGCGGTAAATTGCCCTTGTATTCTGTCCGCTTTTCCGCTACAATCAAACCAGTGGGCGCGCCGCGTCCCAAGGGAGGAGAGAAACGCCAATGTCCATGAATACGAAGAAAAATATATCCATCGTGCTGTTGGTCCTGGCCCTGCTGCTGTGGCTGCTGCGGAAGATGAACGTGCTGTACATCCCCGGCCTGTCCATGGTGCTGCTGGGGCTGTCCATGATCATGGTGGGTATCATGATGTTCCAGGTGAAGCAGAAAAAGAAGCTGGGCGGCACGCTGATCCTGGCCTTCGGCCTGTTCTGCATCGTAACGGCCGTGATGGAGATCAAGGGCTATTTTGCGTGAGAGACATAAAGAGGAGCACCCGTTCGGGTGCTCCTCTTTCGCGCTGTCCCCCGTCCCGCCGCAGCGGGCCCCCAATTCCCATTTCCTGTCAAATTCTCCCGTTTTCCATTCCCGGTAACAGAAAAAATATGTAAAATTTCCATAAAAAGGCTGGACAAACGGTGAGACTGTGCTATAATCTGACTATCCGCAGAGGTACCTCTGCATTTACGTTTTAATGGTTATTAAAACGAGTGCACCTACGGAAATCTAAAACAAACGGGGTATGAGACATGAAGAAATTGTTAGCAACCATTCTGGCGCTGGTCATGGCGCTGGGCGTCACCACCATTTCGTGGGCTGGCGAGAACGATTATGTGACTATCGATGGCTTGGCCGA
>FR881555.1 GCA_000435555.1 Firmicutes bacterium CAG:176 | reverse complement strand
TCGGTCTCGGTGGCCGCGCCGACCTTGATGACCGCCACGCCGCCGGCCAGCTTGGCCAGACGCTCCTGCAGCTTCTCCTTGTCGTACTCGCTGGTGGTCGCACCGATCTGCGCGCGAATCTGGGCCACGCGGTCCTTGATGGCCTGCTGGTCGCCCATACCGTCCACGATGATGGTGTTCTCCTTGGTCACCTTGATCTGGCGGGCACGGCCCAGCATATCAATGGTGGCATCCTTCAGCGTCAGGCCCAGCTCCTCGCTGATGACCTGGCCGCCGGTCAGGATGGCGATATCCTGCAGCATCTCCTTGCGGCGGTCACCGAAGCCGGGGGCCTTGACGCACACCACGTTCAGCACGCCCTTCAGGCGGTTCACCAGCAGGGTGGACAGGGCCTCACCCTCCACGTCCTCGGCGATGATAAACAGCTTCTTGCCGCTCTGCAGCATCTGCTCCAGCAGGGGCAGGATGTCGGAGATCACGGAGATCTTCTTATCGGTGATGAGGATGTAGGGATCGTCCACGACGGCCTCCATCTTCTCCATATCGGTGGCCATATAGGGGGTGATGTAGCCGCGGTCGAACATCATGCCCTCCACGACCTCGCTGTACGTCTCAGCGGTCTTGGACTCCTCGATGGTGATCACACCGTCGGCGCTGACCTTCTCCATAGCCTCGGCGATCAGCTTGCCGATGGTCTCATCGCCGGAGGACACCGTGCCCACGCGGGCGATATCGGCGGTACCGTTGACCTTCTGGCTCTGCTCCTTGATGGCGCCCACAGCGGCCTCCACGGCCTTGGCCATGCCCTTCTTCATCACGATGGGGTTGGCGCCGGCGGCCAGGTTACGCAGGCCCTCGCGGATCATGGCCTGTGCCAGCAATGTAGCGGTCGTCGTGCCGTCGCCGGCCACGTCATTGGTCTTGGTGGATACCTCGCGCACCAGCTGCGCGCCCATGTTCTCGAACGGATCGTCCAGTTCGATCTCCTTGGCGATGGAAACACCATCGTTGGTGATGAGGGGTGTGCCGAACTTCTTATCCAACACCACGTTGCGGCCCTTGGGGCCCAGGGTGACCTTTACGGTATCCGCCAGCTGGTTGACGCCGGCTTCCAGCGCCTTGCGGGCCTCGTCGCCGCGCTTGATGATCTTTGCCATATCTAATGCCTCCAAAATTGAGAATGATTTACAAGAGAACACGCAAACTTAAAGCATTTGCCGCGGCGTGTACGCGGCAAAGCACATCACTCCACGATAGCCAGGATGTCGCTCTGCTTGACGATGATATACTCCACGTCCTCCAGCGTCACCTTGGTGCCGGCATACTTGTCGGTGATGACCTTGTCGCCGGCCTTCACGGACATGACCACGGTCTTCCCGTCCACGGTGCCGCCGGGGCCCACGGAAATGACCTCAGCCACAGAGGGCTTCTCCTTGGCGGAGCCGGTCAGGATAATGCCGCCCTTGGTGGTCTCCTCCGGCTCGGTCATCTTCAGCACCACACGGTCAGCAAGCGGTGTCAGCTTCATAGTTGGTTCCTCCTTGTATTTCTATTTTTGATAAAACAGTTTCAGCGTTAGCACTCAAAATGCTTGAGTGCTAACGCTGATTATCATACCACACTATACGGGTTTTGCAAGGGGGAAACGGAGAAATTTTGAAAAATTCACAAAATGTTCAAGCGCTGTCCTCAGCCGCGGGCCGTCCGGTTGCAGGAGCAGCCCTCCGGGCCGAAGAAGTTCAGCTTTTTGTCGTGCAGCTTAATGGTCACATCGCTGTTGACCACGCTCTCGCCGTCCAGGCAGGTGACGATATCCGGCTTCTCCGAGTGGATATGTACCACCTTGGGACAGGAGCAGTGCGCGTATTCCGGAAACTTGGCGTACTCGCCCCTGGAGTACGGCCCCACAAATTTCAGGAACGTGCGGCGGTTGACCTCTCTGACCACCAGGGTGTTCAGCACGCCGTCATCCATCCGGGCCTCGGCCACGGGCATAAAGCCGCCGCCGTAGTACCGGCCGTTGCACACAGATACCAGCGACCAGTCGCCCTCCGTGGTCACATCGTCCAGGGTGATGGTCCAGTGGGTGCCGATGCCCTTGAACAAGAAATTCACCGCCAGAGAGTAGATATAGCTGCCCTTGCCGTCCAGCAGCGGGCTCTCGCTGTATTTATGTACGTCCCGGGCCACCCGCGCGTCGATGCCGGAGCAGGCGATGGTCAGCGCCACGCGGCCGTTGACGTCGATGGCGTCCATAGGAAACTGCGGGCCGTCCCACAGGTTTTCAGCGTCCCGGAACTTCTCCATATCATCGCCGAAGTTCTTGAGGAAATCGTTGCCGGTGCCCACGGGGATCACGGTCATGGCGGCGTTGTCATAGCCGATAATGCCGTTGGCCACCTCGTTGACAGTCCCATCGCCGCCGCAGGCGTAGAACCGCAGTGCCTCGCCCGTCTCGCAGAGCTTTTTCGCCAGCTCCGTGGCGTGGCCCTGCTTTTTCGTCAGGATGCACTGCACGTCCAGCCCGTGCTTCTGCCGCAGCGACTCCGCCATGTCGTAGATCTTTTGTCGGCTGTCGGTCTTGCCCGCCGTGGGATTGATGATAAAAATATGCTTCATCGAGGCTCTCCTCCTCATCAACATATTAGAATTTCGTTGAATTTATTTCGAAAGCATACGGGTAATTGTATCATGTTTCTGCAAAAGAAAGTGAACAAATTGAAAATAAAGTCATATGCCGGGGATTTATTAAGGCAGGGCGGAAAAGATGTCCCCCCTAACGGCTCAGATTTTTCGCTGAGGCGCGGCGCGGCAGCGTAGGCGTACTTTGTGTACGGCAAGCCGCCGCAACAAAGCATCAGCGGAAAAGATGGCCATCAGACATTGCCGTACATAAACACATCACACTTGATCATGCCGTTATAGAGCTTGCGCTTCTTGTCCGCCGGCTTGCCGAAGCAGCGCTCGAACTCCGTGTGGCTCGAAAGCACCAGTGTGCGCCAGCCTGCGGGCAGCGTGCGCCACGCCTTGCCGAAGGCGCGGTAGCGGGCGCCACGCCTGGCCGAAGGCGCGGTACAGCTGCTCGGCCTCCTGCCTCTCCAGCAGACGCTCGCCGTAGGGCGGGTTGGTCACCAGCTGGCCGTAGGTGCTGTCCCGGTGGAATTGGGCCGCGTCGGCCACCTCGAAGCGGACGCAGTCGTCCACGCCGGCCTTGCGGGCGTTGTCCCGGGCAATGGCCACGGCGCGGGGGTCAATGTCGCCGCCCCAGATATCGTACTGCCCGTGGAACTCCCTGTCCTGGGCCTCGTCCGCCGCGTCCATCCAGCACGCAGGCGGCAGAAATGCCCACTTCTGGGCATCGAACCGCCGGTCCAGACCGGGGGCGCGGTTTTTGGCGATGAGCGCCGCCTCGATGGGGATAGTACCGCTGCCGCAGAAGGGGTCGCAGAACGGGTCGCGGCCCCGGTAGCGGCTGAGGGTCACCAGTGCCGCCGCCAGCGTCTCCCGCAGGGGCGCCTCCACGCCTACGGCGCGGTAGCCCCGCTTGTACAGCCCTTCGCCGCTGGCATCCAGGCCGATGGACACCTGATCCTTGAACACAGAAAAGCGTATCTGGTATTTTGTCCCTGTCTCCGGGAACTGCTCCATGCCGTAGTGGGCCTTCAGACGCTCCACCACGGCCTTTTTGATGATGCTCTGACAGGCGGGCACGGAATGCAGCTGAGAGGAGATGGAATACCCCTTCACCGGGAAGGCCGCCTCCCGGGGCAGAAACTCCTCCCAGGGGATGGCGCGCACGCCCTGGAACAGCTCCTCGAAGCTCCGCGCCGGGAACTGTCCCAGCAGGGCGATGACCCGGGCGCCGCAGCGCAGATTGATATTCAGCCGGGCGCAGTCCGCCCAGCTGCCCTGACAGAGCACACGGCCGTTTTCCGCACGCACGTCGGCCAGGCCAAGGCGCTTGATCTCGTCGGCCACCAGCTTTTCCAACCCCAGCAGGCAGGGGATCTCGTAAGTTATCATGGGATACACCTCGGTTTCTTGACTACCAAAGAGTATACCGAAAAATACCATAGCGCGCAACCTAAATTTCCGGTGGCTTTTCGGGGCCACTTACGCTATAATGGGGAATGTAAACCTGAGGTTGCACCATGCGCGGTACATTGGCAGACAATTTTACGGAAATGCAACCTGAACGTGATAGACTTTTCCGTCGGTGTCCCGTATACTGACGGCACCGAAAGCAAAGGAGGGCACATATGGCATTTGGTGATCGGCTGGCAGCGGTACGGCGCGGCAATGGACTGACACAGGAGCAATTCGCCGAGCAGCTGCAGGTCTCCCGCCAGGCGGTGAGCAAATGGGAAAGCGGACGGGGCTACCCGGAGATGGAGAAGATCCTTTATATCTGCAACCGCTATCAGGTATCCATCGCCGACCTGTTCGCCGAGGAGGCGCCGGTACCCGCCGCGGCGGCGGAGACACACCCCGCGCCGGAGCAGGAGGCCGCCCCCCTGCCCCGCGCCACGCTGGGCAGCGCCGTGGGCGCCTTCCTGACCAACCTGTCCCCCAAAAACAAATGGCTGGCTGGAGCTGTGCTGGTAGGCATCGGCGCGCTGGCCGGGATCATCGGACTCATTTTGAGAGGAGGCGACGCAGACATGGCGACAACGATATGGATCGCCGCCATCATTATTTTCGGCGTGGCGGAGGCCGCCACCGCCGGGTTGACATCCATCTGGTTCGTCCTGGGCAGCGTGGCCGGATTGATCGCCGCGGTATGCGGCGGGCCTGTGTGGCTGCAGGTGGGGCTGTTCTTCGCGGTGTCCATCGCGGCGCTGGCCTTCACCCGGCCGCTGGTGGTCAAGCTGATGAAAAAGGATATCAAGCCCACCAATGCCGACCGGGTACTGAACAATGTGGGCCGCGTGACAGAGCGCATCGACAACGCGCTGCCCTCCGGCGCCGTCTATATAGACGGTAAGACCTGGACGGCGCGCAGCGCCGACGGGGAGGTCATAGAGCCGGACGCCGCCGTGCGTATCCTGCGGATGGAGGGCGTGAAGCTCATCGTACAGAAGGAGCCTTGATATGCCGTATGTTCTGGGCGGATTGGCCGCCATACTGCTGGGCGTGGTCGCCCGCATCATTCACCTCATCCATAAGCATACTACGACTATGAAACAAACAGGAGAATAAGGAGGAACTACTATGCCGACACCGGGAACCATCGCCATCATCATTCTG
>FR881554.1 GCA_000435555.1 Firmicutes bacterium CAG:176 | reverse complement strand
ATCTCCGTCTGCAATGCCTGGAAATAAGGCCGTGTGTTGTCCAGATCCTGTTTGGCCTTCCGCAGCTTCGCCTGGGAGATCAGATACATGGCGTGGGTGATCTTCTGGGTCTGCCGTACGCCTCCGATGCGCCGGCGGATCTCACTGGTGCTGGCCATGCGCTCACCGCCCGCCCGTGCGCTTGAATTTCTCCAGCGCGGTCCTGGCAAAGTCGTTGATCTGGCCACGCAGCTCGTCGTCCAGCGCCGCGCCCTGCTCCAGCTGGAGCATCAGGCTCTGCCGCTGCGCGGCGAACTCGCCCAGCAGGAAGTCCCGCAGGGCGCACACCTGCGCCACCGGCACCTGCTGATAGAGGTGCGCCATGGCCGTCACCAGCGTGACGATCTGCTGTCCCTGGCTCAGCGGGGCGCTGCGTCCCTGCCGCAGGATATACATCAGGCTCTGGCCATAGGCCAGCTGGCTCTTCGTCTCCTCGTCCAGGTCGCTGGAGAACTGGGTGAACACCTCCATCTCGCGGTACTGGGCCAGATCCAGGCGCAGAGTGCCCACGGCCTTCTTCATGGTCTTGGTCTGGGCCGCGCCGCCCACACGGGACACGGACAGACCCACGTTCACCGCCGGCCGGTGGCCGGAGAAGAACAGACTGCTCTCCAGAAAGATCTGACCGTCGGTGATGGAGATAATGTTTGTGGGGATGTAGGCCGACACGTCGCCCGCCTGGGTCTCCACGATGGGCAGGGCGGTCATGCTGCCGCCGCCGCGCTCGTCGCTGAGCCGCGCCGCGCGCTCCAGCAGACGGGAGTGCAGATAGAACACGTCGCCGGGATACGCCTCGCGTCCGGGGGACCGCCCCAGCAGCAGGCTCAGCGCACGGTAAGCGATGGCGTGCTTGCTCAGATCGTCGTACACGATCAGCACGTCCTTGCCCTTGTTCATGAAATATTCGCCGATGGCCGCGCCGGCATAGGGCGCGATGTACTGCATGGACGCGGACTCGCCCGCGCCGGCGCACACGACGATGGTGTAGCGCATGGCGTCGTGCTTCCGCAGCAGCTCGGCGATCTGTGCCACGGAGCTGGCCTTCTGGCCGATGGCCACGTAGATGCAGATCATATCCTTCCCCTTCTGGTTCAGGATGGTGTCGATGGCGATAGCGGTCTTGCCGGTCTGGCGGTCGCCGATGATCAGCTCACGCTGGCCCCGACCGATGGGGAACATGGAGTCGATGGATAGAATGCCTGTCTGCATGGGGGTATTCACCGGCTGGCGGTCAATAATGCCGGGTGCCGGGCTCTCGATCATGCGGTATTCATCCACCCGGATGTCTCCGCCGCCGTCGATGGGCGCGCCCAGGGCGTCCACCACGCGGCCGATCATGCCGTCGGACACGCCGATACCGGCGGTCTTGCCGGTGCGGTACACCGCCGTGCCCTCGCTGACCTCCTCCACGCGGCCGAACAGGATGCAGCCGATACGGCCGGAGCGCAACTCCTGCACCATGCCCCGGATGCCGCCTTCAAACAGCAGGATCTCGCCGTAGGTAGCGCCCTCCAGGCCCTCCACGTAGGCGATCCCGTCCGCCACGGTCAGTACGCTGCCCACCTCGCGGGCGCATACCTCCGGCACCCAGCTCTTCACCGCGTCCCGGATCAGGGGGATGACGGAGCCCTCACTCTTCAGTCCGGTCAGCCGTTCCTTCAGCTGCTCCAGCCGGCCCTCCGCCGTCCAGTCGATGACCTCGCTGCCCAGCTCGATGCGGAAGCCGCCCTGTGCGGTGCGGTCCTCCTGCCAGACCAGCTCGACGGCCTTGCCGTACTTTTTCGACAGCACATCCTCCAGCTTCTCTTTCTGCGCGCTGTCCGGCGGACAAGCGCTGAGCAGTTTCGCCGTCAGGCGTGCATCAGTGTTCATTCTGTTCCTCCTTCGCGGCATTCACGAAGGCGTCATAGGCCTGGGCCGTCTGGGCGGCCATCAGCTTCTCCATGGCGTCCTCGGCAATAGCCACCGCCTCGCGGTTGGCTTCGGCCACGATCTTCTGGCGCTCGCTCTCGGCGGCGTCCTTGGCATCGGACAGGATCTTGTCCGCCTGCGCCTTGGCCGCATCGCGCTGCTGCTGGGCAAAGGCCTCCGCCTCCTTGGCGGCGGCGGCACGCTTCTCCTCCAGCACGGCGTCAAAGTCCGCCTCCCGCTGGGCCATGGCGGCCTTCAGCGCCTCGGTGTCCTTCTCCCGGGCCACGGCGGCGGCTTCCATATCCGCATAGTGCTTCTCCCGCTTTTCCATAAAGCGCTTCACCGGCTTGAACAGCAGCAGATACAGACCGCCCACCAGGATGGAGAAGTTGAAGAAGTGCAGCAATATCTGCTGCCAATCAATATTCAGAGGGATATTCATAGCGTCTCTCCCCGTTTCTTACAGCACGAAGATGATCAGGATGACCACCAGCAGGGCATAGATGATAGCCGTTTCCAGGAACACCAGACCCAGCATCATGGTGGTGCGGATCTTACCCTCGGCCTCCGGCTGACGGGCGATACCCTCGGCGGACTTGGCGATAGCCATACCCATACCGATGGCGCCGCCGGCGGCAGCCACACCGATGGCAACACCGGAAGCGATGGCCTTGGCGCTCACGCCGCTGTCGGCCGCTTCCTCGGTCTGGGCGGCGGTGCCGTCGGCAGGTGCGGTATCGGCGAACGCGGTCACGGTGAGCAGGGCGGTCAGTGCCAGCACCAGGCACAGCAGCAGGGCAAAGGCCTTCTTATTGAACAGCTTTTTCATGGTTTCTCTTTCCTCCGTCAGTTATTTACAGTTTCAGCTTTGATTTTTTTGTTTTTCTTGGGCTTGGGTGCGTGCTTTTCCGTAGTCTCTCCGTAGAACATGGAGGTCAGCGTGGTCAGCACGTAGGCCTGGATCAGCGCGTGGAGCAGCGTGAACAGCACGCCCACCACCACCGGCACAACGAAGCTCAGGGACACATAATAGTACACCAGCTCCGTCACCAGCAGGCCGCTGAGCAGCGCACCGAACATACGGAAGCTCATGGAGATGGGCAGGGAGAAATCCTTGAGGGCCTTGCCCGCGCCCTTTGCACCGTTGGCCACGATGCCGCCCACCAGGATCACGCCGTAGGACAGGCAGCCCAGGGAGATAGCCGCGTTCACGTCCGACAGCGGGGCCGGCAGCGCGATGGTGTGTCCGCCCGTGGTGATGGCCTGGAAGCCGAACAGCTCAAACAGCGTTCCCACGAAGATGTACACGCCCGCGCCGAAGATGTATGCGCCCAGGAACTTGTTGCGATGCGGGCTGTTGCCCTTGGCCATCCCGTCGAACAGCCCTACCGCCGTCTCCAGCGCCATCTGCAGCTTTCCCGGTACCATCTTGAACCGGGGGATGACGAACACCCGCAGCAGTATCGCCGCCAGCAGCAGTGCGCCCACCACCACCAGCGAGGATATGTACGCCGGGTTCACGTCCTTCAGCCCGAACAGGCTGATGCGGTTCGTCCCGTGGAGCACCGCGTCACGCATGGCCTCCTGCACCGACTCCGACTTCCCGTGTCCGGGAACCAGCAGAGAACCGGCCAGCAGAGCCGCCGTGATCAGCAGCCACCCCACAATGAACCTTGTTTTCTTCTTTTTTTCCATTCGTCTTTCACCTTTTACATCCGGTAAAATTTTTGTGCCGCGTCGCGTCGTAAAACGGCAGAAGCGGCACGGCGCCGACCCCGCCCTTCCGATTTCTTGTCGAAATCTTAACGTGCGGTACCGGCATCTTGACACTTCTTTTTTATTATAATAAAAACCCTGTGCTAACACAAGCTTTTTTTCGCCGCATTGCCTCCAACATTCCGCAGAAACCGTCACATCTTTTATCATCCCCCCTTATCTGACAGTCCCACCGTCTTTTCCCCCGCTCTGCCGCCCCAGCCGCCCCGCAAAAAGCAGAGCGCCCCGCAGCAGTGGGGCGCTCTGTCGTCGTTATTTCCCGTTTCGTTTCTTGGCGAAGGCCGCCTTCTTCCGTGGCGACATCTTCCCCTTCTGCGCCAGCGGCTTCGCCGTGGGTGTCCCCCGCCGCCCCCGGTTGCCGTAGGCCTCCTTTTTCCGCCGCGGCTGTCTCTCCGGCCTCTCCGGCCTCTCCGGCTTGACCGGCGGCTGACCGTAGGGCTCCCCTTTCCGCGGCCGGATCAGGCACTTCTTCTCGTACCCGATCAGGTCTGTCCGCCCCGTCTCCTCCAGAGCCTCCACCACCAGCGCCCGCTTCTCCGGCCGCGACCACTGCAAAAGCGCCCGCTGCATGGCCTTCTCCTTGGGGTCCCTGGCCACATACACCTCCGACATATCCCGCGGATCGATGCCCGTGTAATACATACAGGTGGACAGCGTTCCCGGCGTGGGATAGAAATCCTGCACCTGCTCCGGCGTCCTGCCGTTTTTGTGCAGGAACTCCGCCAGCTCCACCGCGTCGCTGAGGGTACATCCCGGGTGGCTGGACATCAGATACGGCACCAGATACTGCTCCGTGCCACCCTCCTCGTTCAGCTTCTGGTACTGCCGCCAGAACTTCAGAAACACGTCAAAGTGCGGCTTTCCCATGTAGTCCAGCACCGAGCTGACGCAGTGCTCCGGCGCCACCTTCAGCTGTCCCGAGATATGGTACTTCACCAGCTCCTTAAAGAACGACCTGTCCTTGTCCTGCAGCATATAGTCGTACCGGATGCCGCTCCGCACGAACACCCGCTTGATCCCCGGTATCTCCCGCATCCGCCGCAGCAGCTCTGTGTACTCCGAGTGGTCCGCGTCCAGGTTCGGGCACGGCTCCGGTGCCAGGCAGCTGCGGTTCTTGCACATACCGCACCGCTTCTGCTTCTGGCAGCTGGTGTGGCGGAAGTTGGCGCTTGGCCCGCCCACGTCGTGGATGTACCCCTTGAACCCCGGCTCGTGGGTCAGCAGCTCCGCCTCCTCCAGCACCGACTCGATGGACCGGCTGGTGACCATCCGCCCCTGGTGGAAGGCCAGCGCACAGAAGTTGCACCCGCCGAAGCATCCCCGGTTGTGGGTGATGGAAAACTGTACCTCCTCGATGGCCGGTATGCCGTTCTTGTACATGGGATGCACCTGCCGGGTGTAGGGCAGGGCGTACAGGGCGTCCAACTCCTCCCGCCGCAGCGGCCGCGCCGGCGGGTTCACCACCAGATACCGCCCCTCGCAGGGCTGCACCACCGCGCAGCCCCGGATGGGATCATGCTCGTCGTATTCGATCTTCGTCGCCCGGGCATAGGCCGCCTTGTCCGCGCATACCGCCTCATACCCCGGCGCGTCCGCCCTGTGGAACTTCAGCTCACCCACCTGGTCGGTGATGTACGCCGTCCCCGGTATGTCCGTCAGCTCCGACGGCGGTATCTTCCTCGCCAGACGCCGGGCGATCTCCGCCGTGGCGCTCTCGCCCATGCCGTACACCAGCAGGTCCGCCGGCGCGTCGAACAGTATGCTCCGCCGCACCTTGTCGTCCCAGTAGTCGTAGTGGGCGAACCGCCGCAGCGACGCCTCCAGCCCGCCGATAACGATGGGCACATCCGGCCACGCCTCCCGCACCCGGTTGGCGTACACGATCGTGGGCCGGTCAGGCCGCTTGCCCATCTGCCCGCCCTCGCTGTACAGGTCACGGGTGCGGCGGCGCTTGGCCACCGTGTAGTGGGCCACCATCGAGTCCAGGTTCCCGCCGCCGATGAGCACGCCGTACCGGGGCTTGCCCATGGCGCGGAAGGCCTCCGCCGAGTGCCAGTCCGGCTGGGGCAGTATCGCCACCCGATAACCCTTGCTCTCCAGCAGCCGAGCGATCAGCGTGGTGCCGAAGCTGGGGTGGTCGATATACCCGTCCGCCGTCACCACCAGAAAGTCATAGTAATACCAGCCCCGGTCGATCATCTCCTCCCGGCTCACCGGCAGAAATTCCATTCCTTTTTCCATGTGTTTTCACTCCCAACTTCCATCCTATCTTCGTCCCCCCTCCCGTCCGCAGGCGTCAGCCTTCCCCCTGATGAGGTCACAGGGAGACGGGTTCCCAGGCCGCACAAGCCCAAGCCTTCCCCTCGCAGGGTTCGCGGTGTTGAATGACACGCCGGTGGCGTGTCAGAC
>FR881553.1 GCA_000435555.1 Firmicutes bacterium CAG:176 | reverse complement strand
CTGCTTATGGGCCAACGCGGGATCACGCAGAAGGTCCTTTATGGAATACGGAGCATTTTTCAATACGGAGCAGAGCTTTGCTGTGTCCATTACGCTGCCACCGCCGACGGCGACGATCATGTCACATTGCAGGTCTTCAATGGTCTGGACTACGTCCTCAACATCCAGATAGCTGGGCTCCCGCTTAATATCCGTGTACAGGTGATACGCAGCACCGTTCAACTGCTCCAGTACGCGGGTGCATAAGCCTGTATCATAAACGCCGCGGTCTGTCAAAACAATGACTTTTTTGGCATTTTCTTTTTCTAAAATACCACTGATTTTTTCTGTGGCATTTATTCCCAGATATGTGCATCCAGGGGTCTTTACGCTGCATATTGCTTTTGACATAACGATGCTCCTACTTTTAATTTGACATTCGTTGTTCCGAAGTTATAATTATGATTGCATGTATTGTTGCGTTTTACAAGGCGATTTCCCCTACCGCGCGTTTATATGTGAAACGAAATGTAAATAATCTGCAAAGCCAAACTTTTGATGTTTCAAAACGGAACAATTGGAGGCGCCTATGTGTCGAATACTTGCCATCGCTCCCTATGAAAGTATGCGGAATCTGATTGTCAATCTGTGTGCAGACCGCCCCGAGATTCAGCTGACAGCTTTGGTCGGTGACTTGGAGGAGGGCGCCAAGCTGGTGCAGACGATCCCTTCGGAGGATTACGATATTATCATCTCACGAGGTGGCACAGCCGAGATCATCCGCACTGTGACAAGTATTCCGGTCATTGATATTTCTCTGTCCAGCTATGATGTGCTCAGTACGATCCGCCTGGTGGAAAATTATCCGGGCAAGTCTGCCATTGTTGCGTATCCCAGCATCAGCAAGATGGCGCGGCTGATTTGCGGCGTGTTGCAATCTGACATTCCGGTGTATACGTTAGACTCCGCACAGCACCTGCACGGTTTGATACAGTCCTTGAATGCGCAGGGCTTTTCATTGATCATCGGCGATGCAGTTACCACCGCATACGCCCAGCGCTGCTCGCTGGATGCTGTGCTGATCACCTCGGGCATCGAAAGCCTGGAGTCTACGCTGAATGAGGCACTTTACATCTATGAGCTGTTGTCTGTGCAGGGTGCCAAAGAGGGACTGCTCCGAAAAATCACGCAGGGCGGAAATACATACTATGCGATTCTCGACAGCAAAGGCAATTTTTGCTGGGAAAACGCTGCTTTAAAAGAAAAGCATAAGCTGCGGCAGTTTTTCAAAAACTTCATCACAACGGTATCTGCCTTGGAAAATCGAGACTTCTCCCGAAAAATAGGAGGCGAACAGTATGCGATCTCCTATGAATACAGCTATATCCACAATGAAAAATACTATCTGTTTACGGCGCAGCCGCTGCAAACAGATGGCGGCGAATCGCAGATCCTTACCGTCTATACCGCGAATGATATTTCCCCACATTACTTTACCAACTATGCAAACTCCTTTCTGCGCAGCGAAATTGAGCAATACGCTCTTGTCAACATCCCCATCCTCATTATCGGAGAGAGTGGTACGTCGAAAAACAAAGTCGCCAACGCTCTATACAGCAACAGTCCCTATAAGGAATGGCCGCTTTATGTGGTAAACTGCGCCAGGGCCACACCAAAATTCTGGCAGTCCTTCACCAACCAGCCAAATTCTGTCCTGTTTTCCCAGCGGATGACCATCTTCTTCCAGAACGCCGAGTGTTTGAGCGAAAGCCAATGCAGCGCACTCCTGCGGCATATACGCACGAATTCCGGAAATAAATATCTTTTTTCTGTCGTAACGGACGGAAAAACAGCGGATGATATTCCTATCTGCCGATATGCCACCCAGGAGGAGTTCGTCTATCTGCGCCTTCCTCCGCTGCGGGACCGCATTCACGAGATCCCGGCATTAGCGACCCTGTATACCAGCGAATTCAATACACAGCTGACTAAGCAGGTTATCGGTTTTTTGCCGGAAGCGTTGGATGTACTGATGGGTTACTCCTGGCCAGGGAATCTGAATCAGTTCAGGCGCATCGTAAAAGAACTTATCCTACAGACTGCAGGACCGTATATAACGGCGGATATGGTGCGGAATCTGCTGCGGCAGGAGGGCGCAGGAACATTTTCTGCATCTCCAGCAGAGAGCATCAATATCGACCAGCCGCTGGATGATATTATTTACGACGTGGTCTGCCGACAGCTTGCGCAGAGCAAGCAGAATCAAACAAAAGTCGCTGAAAAACTGGGAATCAGCCGGACTACACTCTGGCGGATCTTGCAGAGGAAGCGGAAGGACTCATAGGTGACCTGAAGGACACACGAAGACTGGAATGACATGCGAAAGCCAACGCCTTGTCTTTTATCACATTAGCCTTGGAGCATAACTGGAACTGTGTGCAATACACCAAAGGCCACCCTGTGCTGAAGATCGGCAGCCGCACCGTGATACCGAGGGACAAGCTGTGCAAGTAGATCGATGCAACACG
This sequence comes from Firmicutes bacterium CAG:176, assembly GCA_000435555.1. GTDB lineage: Bacteria > Bacillota > Clostridia > Oscillospirales > Oscillospiraceae > Vescimonas > Vescimonas sanitatis. The sequence goes on along the minus strand of FR881553.1, from coordinate 5,483 downwards.
GTCCAATTTGTTGCCAACCCGCTTTTTCTCATTGAAACGATCATACCGTCAATGTCGGTTTGCGTCAGGTCGGAAAACGACTTCTCTATATCAATGTGCCTGCTGATGGAGTGGAAATGTGCATGGTAGTTTTTGATGGTCGGTTCGGTAAGACCTTTTGCGGTCTGAGCGACCACAAATTCGTCAAATGCCCTTTTCATGGACAGCGTTGTTTGCGGTATGCGTTTTATTTTGCGGTTCATCGTTAGACCTCCTGCGTCCCTGAGTTTAGGTGGGGAACGCAGGAGGTCTAAAATTTTGATGAAAACAAGAAAAAACCCTTGAAATCATTGCGATTCCAAGGGTTTTGGAGCTTGTGGCCGGATTCGAACCGGCGACCTGCTCATTACGAGTGAGCTGCTCTGCCAGCTGAGCCACACAAGCATCAACGCAGATGGTAGTATAGCATACTTCGCCGGCGCCGTCAACCGCTTTTCCGGCGAAGAGAGCCTTTTTCTGCTCCGCCTACTTCCAAAGTGGGTACGTACCGGGAATGACAATACATAATGTAATCGATTGCTGACAACGGCCGCAGATCTTCCGGAAAAGTAAGGAAAACGCCGCCGGCGGTGCGCTGCGCGGCGGCGAGCACTTACGGGAAATCCCCTGCATATTTTCCCGTTCCGGTATACTTTTCACACAAAACAGCACGCCGGCAGCAACCCGGAGGCCTTTACGTTAATTTGACATAATTCTACATGACATAATTTTTACAATGAGTTATCCACATTTTCCACCACTTTTTCCACACTGCGAAAATCCTTTTAAATACGCTGAATTTTCTTGTTATGGAAGAAAATGTAAGTACCGAAAAACACCTCTTTCACCCGCGAAACACACGCCGTTAGCTTAACATAATGTCATATCAATGTCATATCATGGAGAAGAACGAAGGATATAGGCGTGATGATTTCCATAACACCGCCGCCGGCGGTTGGTTGACAAAAAGCACCCCCGAAAACGGGGGTGCTTGGTCACAGTAGGGGTGCGCCCAGGTCCATGGTGGCGTAGGCGTTGAGGTCGAGCCCGGCGGTGCGGCCCGCCTGATACTCATAGTAGCCCTGGGCACCGATCATGGCCCCGTTGTCGCCGCACCACTTCAGCGGGGGGAGAAACAGCCTGACGCCCGCCTTGCCGCAGGCGGCATGCAGGTCGGCGCGGATAACGGAGTTGGCGGCCACGCCGCCGGCGGCCACCAGGGTCCTGCGTCCGGTAAGCTCCAGGGCGCGCATGGCGCGGGGCACCAGTTCCCCGGACACGGCGCGGGCAAAGTCCCGGGCAAGTGCCGGGGCGTCCAGCGGATCGCCCTTCTGCTGGGCGTTGTGCGCCAGATTCACCACAGCGGTCTTCAGGCCGGAAAAACTCATGTCCAACTCTGCCCCGGCCACATGGGCGCTGGGCAGGTCGTACACGCCGCCTGCGGACTGCTGCGCCAGCTGGTCCATAGGTCTGCCGCCGGGGTAGGGGAGCCCCAGCACCCGCGCCGCCTTGTCGAAGCACTCACCGGCGGCGTCGTCGCGGGTGGCCCCCAGCACGGTCATATCGGTGTAGTCCGCCACATCCACGATCAGCGTATTGCCGCCGGAGATGGCCAGCGCCACGAAGGGCGGCTCCAGCTCCGGAAAGGCCAGATAGTTGGCGGCGATGTGCCCCCGCACATGGTGCACCGGAATCAGGGGCACACCCAGCGCGTAGGCGGCGGATTTGGCAAAGCTGACGCCCACCAGCACCGCGCCGATGAGCCCCGGTGCGTAGGTGACGGCCACGGCATCGATGTCCTTTTTGGCCAGTCCGGCGTCGGCCAACGCCTTGTCCGTCAGAGCAGCGATGGCCTGTACGTGCTTGCGGGAGGCGATCTCCGGCACCACGCCGCCATAGAGGGCGTGCATATCCGCCTGGGACAATATGGCGTCGGACAGCAGCGTCCGCCCGTCCCGGACCACGGCTACCGCCGTCTCGTCGCAGGAGGACTCGAAAGCTAATATGTTCATTGCGCCGCCTCCTCCGTGTAGTATTTCGTCAGGATCAGGGCATCCTCCTTGGGTAGGTCGTAATAATTGCGGCGGCGGCCCACCTCGCGGAAGCCGAAGCCCTGATACAGCGCGATAGCCGCGGTGTTGGAGGGCCGCACCTCCAGCGTCAGGAACGCCAACTGATTGCCGCGGGCAAAGTTGTCGAATACCTGCAAAAGCTGGGCCGCCACGCCCTGCCGGCGACGGGAGGGGTCCACCGCTACATTGGTGATATAGCCCTCGTCGGCGGCTACCAGCAATCCCGCGTAGCCGATAACTTTCTCCGTCTCCGGCTCCAACGCCACCAAAAAGGCCGCGCACTGGTTGTCCAGCTCCTCGGCCAACATCTGCCGGGACCAAGGGCGGGAGAAGCAGGCCAACTCCAGCGCCGCCACGTCGTTCAAATGCTCCGCCGCCATGGGTACGATCTTGATGTGTTTCATAGCTTTATCCCTTCGCCTCCAGCCAGTTTTTTCCGCAGTGGGTGTCCACCGTCAGGGGAACGGACAGCGCTGCGGCGTGTTCCATCTCCTCCGTGAGGATGCGCTTCACCTGCGCCTGCTCCTCCGCCGGGCACTCGGCGATCAGCTCGTCGTGGACCTGCATCAGCAGCCGGGCACGCAGGCCCTCCCGCTTCAGCCGGTCATGCACACGCACCATCGCCAGCTTCATGATATCGGCGGCGCTACCCTGCACCGGCATATTCAGCGCCACCCGCTTGCCGAATTCCCGCAGGTTGAAATTGCTGCTCTTCAGCTCCGGCAGGGGGCGGCGGCGGTGCATCATGGTCTGCACGTAGCCGTCCTGCTCCGCCTGTGCCACCACGTCAGTCATATACTGCCGCAGGGTGCTGTACGTCTCGAAATAGCGGTCCATGTACGCCTTGGCCTCTGCCACGGTGACGCCGATGTCCTGGGCCAGTGCAAAGGCGGAAATGCCGTACACAATGCCGAAATTCACCGCCTTGGCCCGGCGGCGCAGCTCCGGCGTCACATCCTCCTCCGGCACGTGGAAGACCTTGGCGGCGGTGGCAGTGTGGAAGTCCGCACCGGACAGGAATGACGCCTGCATGACCTTATCTCCGGACATATGCGCCAGTAGGCGCAGCTCGATCTGGGAGTAGTCCGCATCCACCAGCACACAGCCCTCCGCCGCCGTGAACATCCGCCGCAGCTGGCTGCCCAGCTCGGTGCGTGTGGGGATATTCTGCAAATTTGGCTCCGTGGAGCTGAGCCGCCCGGTGGCGGTGACGGTCATTTGGAAGCTGGTGCGTATCCGGCCGTCCATATCGATGACCTTCATCAGCCCGTCCACATAGGTACTCTTCAGCTTGGTGTACTGGCGGAAGCACAGTACGTCGTCCACGATGGGATAGGCGTGACGCAGCTTTTCCAGCACATCGGCGTTGGTGGACCAGCCGGTCTTCGTCTTTTTGCCGTGGGGCAGCTGCAATTTCTCGAACAGGATATACCCCAGCTGCTTGGGGGAGTTGATATTGAAAGTCTCTCCGGCGGCGTCATAGATGGCCTGCTCCACGCGGTCCGTGGTCTTCTGCAGAGCTGCGCCGAAATCCGCCAGGGCGTCCCGGTCCACCAGGAAACCAGCTGTCTCCATATCCGCCAGCACCCGGCACAGAGGCAACTCCACACTATAGTACAATTCCTCCATCTCCAGCTCCCGCAGCTTGGGCGCGAGCGTCCCGTGCAGGGCGGACACGGCGGCGGTGTAGCTGATAAGCGCCGTCTGGGCGGCGATGTTCTCCCCAGCCAGGGGATTGAAGGCATCCGCCGTCAGATGGTCGGGCTGGGGCAACTGCTCGTTATAGTAGGTGACAAACAGCCGCTGCAGATCGTAGCTGCCGGCGGTGGCGTCTACCAGATAGGCGGCCAGCGCCGTGTCGAAGATGAAACCATCGGCGGGCAGTCCCTGGGCCAGCAGGGCGCGCATCATGTCCTTGACATTGTGGCCAACCTTCCGGATATCCGGCGCAAACAGGGCGGACAGCAGCGCCCGCCAATCACCGGCATATCGGTTGACATAAATTTCAACCATCAGAGAGCTGTCTGCCCCGGTCTCGCATTCCACCGCCAGCGCCGCCAGATCCGGTGTACCGTATACGGTCACGTATGCCGCCTCGCGCCACAGGGCCAGGCACGCCTCGGCACGCTCGGCCGTCTCCAGTATTTCCGCTTCCGCGGTATATGTGGGCAGCTCCTCTGCCACGCAGGCCGGGGAGAGCTGGTATTTATCGATGAGCTTCTGGAATTCCAGCTTCAAAAACAGGTCATACAGCTCCGGCTTGAAGGGCTGGCGCAGGTTGTCCTCCGGATCAAAATCCAGCGGCGCATTTGTGTCAATGGTGGCCAGCCAGTAGCTGTGGCGGGCAGAGGCCTCGCCTTCCTTGAGTTTACATAAAAATACGGGCTTCAGGGGCACACTGTCGATGTTCGCGTACACGGCGTCAATGGAGCCATATTGCTGTACCAGCGCCATGGCGGTCTTTTCACCAATGCCGGGCACACCGGGAATATTGTCACTGCTGTCGCCGGCCAGAGCCTTCAGGTCGATCATGTGGATGGGGTCAAAGCCGTACTCCGCCCGGAAAGTGGATTCGGTCATGCAGCGGTCGCCGTCCGGTCCCTTGCCGCCGGTCAACAGACGCACATGGGTGTGGGCGGTGATCAGCTGCAAGCTGTCGCGGTCGCCGGTGGCGATGGTGCAGTCCCATCCGGCGGCCTCGCACTTGCGGCTGATGGTACCAATCAGGTCATCGGCCTCGTAACCGGACAGCTCATAACAGGGCACGGACATGGCATCGAGCACCTGCTTCAGCGGCAGCATCTGTTCGGCCAGTTCCTCGGGCATACCCTTTCGGTTGGCCTTATAGGCCGCGTCGGCCTTGTGCCGGAATGTTGGCTCCCGCCGGTCAAAGGCAGCGCACACGGCGTCCGGCTTCTCCTGGTCCAGCAGCTTCTGCAGCATGGTAACAAAGCCGTAAATGGCGTTTGTGTGCAGCCCCTGCCGTGTGGTCAGCAGGCGCGCCTTTCCGACGCCGTAATAGGCGCGGTTGACGATACTGTTGCCGTCGAGAACCATCAGTTTCATAGGTGAGCCTCCGTTTTGTGATCGTTTTCAATTTATTATACGCCGATTTTCCCGCCAACACAACCATTTCCGCGCGGAGTTGTTTTGCCTTTTGCGCCGGTCTGACCGGCACCCCCTGCATCTCCTTGGGGCAGCCGTAGACCTGTGGAGAAACGGCAACTCGATACATTGCACATGAAATGCCGATTAGCGGGCACAACTGCCGATATATGCGCAATTATAGAGGCGGAATATCGGTAAAGCGGAACATTTCATCTCGTGAGCACCACTTTTTGTCGAATGCGGTCGCTGGGTGTCGAACGAAAATGTTGGTTTTCGACAAATTGC
>FR881552.1 GCA_000435555.1 Firmicutes bacterium CAG:176 | reverse complement strand
ACAAGCTGGCCGTACAGTGGTAAACTATATACGGTGAAAGAAACGGCTGCGGCGGGGCTTTTGCCCTGCCGCAGCTGCGCACAGAAAGGAAGGATATACTATGGCAGGTATCGTGCATGAGGTAGAGAACAGAGATCTGCTGGCGCAGGTGCGGCAGCAGGCCGCGGCGGCGGCACAGGAGCTGGCGGAGGCCGCCCATCTGCATAGGGGCCAGATCGTGGTGGTGGGATGCAGCACCAGCGAGGTGGTGGGCAAGAAGGTGGGCAGCTGGTCCACGCCGGAGGTGGCAGACGCCATTTTCGCGGGGCTGCACAGTGTATTCGGCCCCATGGGCGTGTACATCGCCGCCCAGTGCTGTGAGCACCTGAACCGGGCCATCATCGTGGAGCATGAGGCCGTGCCCACGCTGGATATCGTGAATGTGGTGCCCCAGCCCAAGGCGGGCAGTTCCTTCGCCACGGCCACCTATAAGGCCTGCGCCCACCCGGTGGCGGTAGAGGAGATCAAAGCCGACGCGGGACTGGACATCGGCGGGACGCTGATCGGTATGCACCTGAAGAAGGTGGCGGTGCCGGTGCGTCTGGCGCAGAACCACATCGGCGACGCCATTCTGCTGGCGGCACGGACGCGGCCCAAGTTTATCGGCGGCGACCGGGCGCACTATGACGAGGCGCTGAAGGAAGGCTATCCGGAATTCTGAAAATTCTACAGCAGCAAACAAAAAGCAGCGCTTTGCGCTGCTTTTTGTTTGTTATGTGATCGGGAACGCGAGCTTCAGCGCCAGGAACACGGCGATCGCCACCGGTACGGCGATGAGGAAGCGCTTACAGTTTTTGCGGGCACGCTGGGACAGCGCCTCGTCCTCCTCGTTTTTCCAGCGGACATAGCTCCAGCCGGCACCCAGAAGGCACAGAACGGGGACGAAATACAGGCCGATCGACGCGACGTAAGGCATAGGTCATCCTCCCTTTTTTTGTGCTTACAGTATACAGGAAACGGGAGGAAAGGTCAAGGAAAAGACTTGCGGGGACAAAAAAGAGACGCCCGAGGGCGTCTCTTTTTTATATTGTGCTGGGTCCGATCACTTGGCGGCCTTGGCAGCCTTGATGGACTCGATCAGCTCGGGAACGACCTTGAACAGATCGCCGACGATACCGTAGTCAGCCACCTCGAAGATGGGGGCGGTGTCGTTCTTGTTCACGGCGATGATGCACTCGGAGTCCTGCATACCAGCCTTGTGCTGGATGGCGCCGGAGATACCCAGGGCAACATAGACCTTGGGATGGACGGTCTTACCGGTCTGGCCGACCTGATGGTCAGCGGAGATCCAGCCGGCGTCCACGCAGGCGCGGGAGGAACCCACGACGCCGCCCAGGACCTCAGCCAGCTCCTCGGCCAGCTTGATGCCGCCCTCCACGTCCTTGGAGATACCACGGCCAACGGACACGATGAAGTCAGCGCCGATCAGGTCGACCAGCTTCTTGGCGGCCTTGACGGTCTCGGTGACCTCGGTGTGGATGTCAGCAGCAGCCAGCTCAAAAGCGGGATGCAGGATCTCCACGTTCTTCTTGCACTCGCGCTTCTTCATAACGCCGGGGCGAACGGTCGCCATAGCGGGGCGGAAGCGGGGGCAGATGATGGACGCCATCAGGTGACCGCCGAAAGCGGGACGGGTCATCTTCAGGTCGCGGGACACATCGTGAGGCTCACGGTTGATCATCACGGTGCCCAGCTTCTCGATGCGCTCCTCGGGCAGGGTGGAAGCTTCCTTCAGGAATCCCTTGTAGTTGGGCATGTCGATGTCCAGGTGGGTGCAGTCCGCGCACAGACCGGTGTGCAGGCGAGCCGCGCAGCGGGGGGCCAGGTCACGGCCAATGTTGGAGGCGCCGAACAGCAGCACCTCGGGCTTCAGCTCCTCAACGGCCTCCACAATCACCTTGGTGTAGGCATCGGTGGTGAAGTCCTTCAGCAGGGGGGAGTTGTACACGTACACCTTGTCGGCGCCGTACTCGCCCAGCTCGGCGGCGATGCCGTCAACGTTGTCGCCCAGCAGGATGCCGCACAGCTCGACACCCAGCTCATTGGCCAGCTTCCGGCCCTCGGAGATCAGTTCGAAGGTGGTGGGCATCATCACGCCCTGGCGCTGCTCGCAGAACACCCATACGTTCTTGAAGGCAGCGGTATCAGCACTATTAAAAGCCATTTTCTTTTCTCCTTCCTTAGATGATGTGCTTGGCGGCCAGGATGCCGGCCAGCTTGTCGGTGGTAGCCTTGTCAGCGCCCTCGAGCATCATGCCCGCGCCCTTCTGAGGAGGCGTGAAGGAGGTCAGAATATTGGTGGGAGAACCGGCCAGACCGATGGTGCTCTTGTCGATCAGGGGGTGATCCTTCAGGGTCTCGTAGGTCATAGTGACCAGAGGCTTGCTGTAGCACTCGAACGCGCCGCCCACGGACAGGTAACGCGGGGTGTTCAGCTCCTTGATGCAGGTGATCATGCAGGGAGTCTTGACCTTGATGGTCATGTAGCCGTCCTCCAGCATGCGCTTGACGGTCAGGGTGTCGCCGTCCTTGGTGATCTCGCCGGCATAGGTGACCTGGGGCAGATGCAGCTTCTCAGCGATCTGGGGACCCACCTGTGCGGTATCACCGTCGATGGCCTGACGGCCAGCCAGGATGATGTCGTCCTTCTCGATGCCGTAGGTATCGATAGCGGCAGCGATGATCTGGGAGGTAGCGTAGGTATCGGAACCGCCGAACTCGCGGGCGGTGACCAGAACACCCTCGTCCACGCCCATGGCCATCAGCTCACGCAGCATGCCCTCTGCGGGAGGAGGACCCATGGTGAACGCCACAACCTTGCAGCCCAGCTCGTCCTTCAGAGCCAGAGCGGCCTCAACGGCGTTCAGATCGTCGGGGTTGATGATGGTCTGCATGGACGCACGGTCCAGAGTGCCATCGGGATTGACGGCCACCTTACCGGAGGTATCGGGGACCTGCTTAACAGTTACGAGAATTTTCATTTTCCTTTTACCTCCTACCTTACTTCACGCCCAGATTGCTGGCGATGACCATGCGCTGGACCTCGCTGGTTCCCTCGTAGATCTCGGTGATCTTGGCATCACGCATCATGCGCTCCACGGGATACTCACGGGTGTAGCCGTAACCGCCGAACAGCTGGACGGCGCGGCGGGTCACATCGGAAGCGGCCTCGGCGGCGAACAGCTTGGCCATGGCGGCGTCCATGGAGTAAGGCTCGTGGTTCTGCTTCTTCATAGCGGCGGAGTAGACCAGGAACTGCGCGGCCTGCATACGGGTGTGCATCTCAGCCAGCTGGAACTGGGTGTTCTGGAACTGGGAGATGCGCTTGCCGAACTGAACGCGCTCCTTGGTGTACTTGATGGCTTCCTCGACAGCGCCCTCGCCCAGGCCCAGGGCCTGAGAGGCGATACCGATACGGCCGCCGTCCAAGGTCTTCATGGCGATCTTGAAGCCCTCGCCCTTCTTACCCAGCATACGGTCCTTGGGAATGACGCAGTCCTCGAAGATCAGGTCGCAGGTAGAACTGCCGCGAATACCCATCTTCTTCTCGTGCTTGCCCTGAGAGAAGCCCTTGTCGTCCTTCTCCACGATGAACGCGGAGATCTCCTTCATGCTGCGGCCGCGCTTGTCAACGGTCTTGCCGGTGACGGCGATGACCACGAAGGTGTCAGCCACGTTGCCGTTGGTGATGAAGCACTTGGAGCCGTTCAGAATGTAGTTCTCGCCGGACTCGTCCAGCACGGCGGTGGTCTGCTGGCCCTGGGCGTCGGTGCCGGCGCCGGGCTCGGTCAGGCCGAAAGCGCCGATCTTCTTGCCGGAGCACAGGTCGGGCAGATACTTCATCTTCTGCTCCTCGGTGCCGTTCTCGAAGATGGGGGCGGCGCACAGGGAGGTGTGGGCGGAAACGATAACAGCAGTGGTACCGCAGACCTTGGCCAGCTCCTCGACGCACATGGCGTAGGAGAGCACATCAGCGCCAGCGCCGCCGTACTCCTTGGGGAAGTAAATGCCCATCATGCCCAGCTTGGCCATCTTCTCGACGGTCTCCATGGGGAAGCGCTCTTCCTCGTCGATCTCAGCGGCCAGGGGCTTGACCTCGTTCTCCGCGAAATCGCGGTACATCTTGCGAACGAGCAGCTGTTCCTTCGTCAGATGGAAATCCATACTTTTTTCTCCTTTTTCTGATTTTACTTGTTGTAGTTGAAGAAGCCTTCGCCGGACTTAATACCCAATTTGCCCGCACGAACCATCTTCCGGATCAGCACGTTTGCGCGATACTTGCTATCGTGAGTCTCGTTGAACAGCACGTCCATAATGTTCAGCACCACGTCCCAGCCGATGAGGTCGCCCAGATGCAGGGGGCCCATGGGATGGTTACAGCCCAGCTGCATAGCAATATCGATATCTTCCGCAGAGGCAACGCCTTCCTGCAGAACGCAAACGCCCTCGTTGCAGTAGGGGATCAGGATCTTATTGACCACAAAGCCGGGGGCCTCGTTGACCACCACGGGGGTCTTGCCGATCTCCACAGACAGGTTCTTGATATAGTCCACCAGGTCGGCGGGGGTGTTGCCGCCGGCGATGACCTCCACCAGCTTCATGGCGGGCACGGGGTTGAAGAAGTGCATACCGATCAGGTGATGCTTCAGGCCCTGGCCCATCTCGGTGATGGACAGAGAGGAGGTGTTGGAGGCGAAGACGGTCTCGTCCTTGCAGATGGCGTCCAGCTTGCCCAGCAGTTCCTTCTTGACGGCCATGTTCTCGGCCACGCACTCGATGACCAGATCGGCATCGGCGGCAGCGTCAAACTCCTCGACCAGAACGCGGCTCATGATATCGTCCGCGGCTTCCTGGGTCATCTTGCCCTTGGCGACCTTCTTGTTCAGGGAGGCGGCCAGCTTGTCCTTATGACGCTGTGCGCTGGCGGTGCTGGAAGCATACATCAGGGCGGTGTGGCCCTTCGCTGCGAAAACCTGGGCAATGCCGCTGCCCATCGTACCGGCGCCGAATACTGCTACTTTCATGATAGTTCCTCCTACTTAAATTTTTACATGAATTGCTTAATTATCAGGCGGTGTGCCTGTCAATTAACTTACTTGTTCTGATAGGGCTCGTGCTTGCGCTTCTCCAGGAAGGCGGACATACCCTCGATCTGGTCGGCAGACTGGAAGCAGCTGCCGAAGAGCTTTTCCTCGATGACGATGGCCTTGTCCATGTCCACCTGAAGGCCCTCGTTGATGGCCTGCTTGCAGGCGCGGACGGCGATAGGCGCGTTCTTGGCGATGGTCTCGGCCAGCTTCTCGGCGGCGGGCAGCAGCTCGTCCAGGGGATAGACGGCGTTGACCAGGCCGATGCGGTAGGCCTCGTCAGCCTTGATATTCTTGGCGGTATAGATCAGCTGCTTGGCCATGCCGGGGCTGACCAGGCGGGCCAGACGCTGGGTGCCGCCGAAGCCGGGGGTGATGCCCAGGCCGGTCTCGGGCTGGCCGAAGACCGCGGTGTCGGCGCAGATACGGATATCGCAGGCCATGCTCAGCTCGCAGCCGCCGCCCAGGGCGAAGCCGTTGACCGCGGCGATGGTGGGGATGGGCAGCGTCTCGATGGCGCGGAAAACATCGTTGCCGTGCTTGCCGAAGGCCTCGCCGCCCTCTTTGGTCAGGGTGCTCATCTCGCCGATGTCGGCACCGGCCACGAAGGCCTTTTCACCGCTGCCGGTGATGACCAGAGCGCGGATATCCGCGTCCGCCTTTACGGCGGAAACCAGCTCGTCCAGGTCGGTCAGGACCTCGGAATTCAGCGCGTTCAGCGCCTTGGGACGGTTGATGGTCGCCACGGCGATGAGGCCCTTCTTTTCCAGCAGAATGTTGGTCATATCAAGTTCCTCCTTATGGTTCCTTTCCGTGGGCGCAGCGCCCGGAAACGGCACGGGGCCGGCAGGTGGGCATACGCCTCCTCATACATATCACATTATAGTGGCCCGTTAGAAATTTATCAAGTCCAACCCACCGGCTTTTTACTTTTTTAGCGGTTTCCACAAAAGTGGGCACCGGAATTTGCGCACTTTTTCGGGCAGGGGCGCAGCAAACAGGGATATCAGGGAAAAACGTGCTTGTATCCCGGCGCAAGATGGGGTATGATGGGAGAAAATCGTAAAATGGCGAGGACATGAATATGCGGATGCGGAAGAAAAAAAATCTGGCGCCCCGGATGGAAGCCTGCGGCGCGTACCTGATCCGGGACCCGTTCGCCCTGCGGGGGCGCTGGCGGGAGCTGATGCCGGAGGCACGGGAGCTGCGGGTGGAGCTGGGCTGCGGCAAGGGCGGCTTCACCGTGGGGACCGCGGCGGCAGAGCCGGAGGTGCTGCTGATCGCCGTGGAGAAGGTGCCGGACGCCATGGTGGTGGCCATGGAGAAGGCGCGGGACGCGGCGCTGCGGAACGTGTGGTTCGTAGACGGGGACGCGGCGCTGCTGCCGGATATGTTCGCCGACGGGGAGATCGACCGGCTGTACATCAACTTCTGCGACCCGTGGCCCAAGAGCAACCAGAAAAAGCGGCGGCTGACCCACGGGAACTTTCTTAAAAAGTATCGGCAGGTGCTGGCCGAGGGAGGACAGATCCACTTCAAGACCGACAACGACAAGCTGTTTGAGTGGTCGCTGGAGGAAATACCGCAGTTCGGGTTCACGCTGTCGGAGGTGACGCGGGATCTGCACGCGGACGGGCCGGTGGGCGTGATGACCGACTATGAGCGCAAGTTCTACGGCGAGGGCAAGAGCATCAACCGGTGCGTGGCCACCATGGTGGAATGGACGGAGCCGGAGATAGAGGACGTCCCCTCCCCTGCTGAGTAAACAGAAAAGGCACCCCTGACGGGGTGCCTTTTTTATTTCGCGCGGCGCCGGGGTAAGACACCGCAGGAAATACGGGTCAGTTTCCGCGCTTTTTAGCAGTCCAGGCCATGCCGGTAACGCTGAGAACAGCGGTCACGGCGTAGATACCCACGCCCGCGTCGAAGGTCTTGGGGCTGCCCTTGG
>FR881551.1:6637-7929 GCA_000435555.1 Firmicutes bacterium CAG:176 | reverse complement strand
CCGCCGCAGCCAGCAGAGACGATACGGACACCGTCAGGGTATAGGTCACGGGCACCTGCAAAAGCCGCACCATACCCAACTCCGCCAGCTTATACAGTACCATGCCCAGAAGCAGTCCCGTCCCCGTGGTCAGGCCATAGGTGATGACTGTCTCCCACAGCAGAATGCGGGCGATGTTGCCCTTGCCCATACCCAGCACATTGTACAGGCCAAACTCCCTCTCCCGGCGGCGAATGAGGAACGAGTGGGTATAGAACAAAAATATCAGCGCAAACACGGCGATGACCACCGTGCCCAGCCGCAGTATGATGGCGCTGCTGCCGCCGCCGGACATGTGCTCCAGCACCGGCGAGCCGGACAGCCCCATCAGGATGTAGAACATCAGCACCATCCCGGCGCAGCTGAGCAGGTACGGCAGGTACAGCCGCCTGTTTTTTCTCATGCCCGTCCAGGCCAGCCGGGCGTATAATGTCTTTTCCCTCATGCCGGTTCACCGCCCGACTGCAGCATGGTCAGCGTGTCGGAGATGCGCTGATAGAACCGGGTGTCATCGTCCTCGCCCCGGTACAGCTGGTGGAACACCTGGCCGTCCTTGATGAACAGCACCCGGCCCGCCCGGCTGGCGGCCTTCACGGAGTGGGTCACCATCAATATGGTCTGCCCTGCCCGGTTGATGGCGGCGAACAGCCGCAGCAGCTCGTCGGTGGAGCCGCTGTCCAGTGCGCCGGTGGGCTCATCCGCCAGCAGCAGCTTCGGCTCGGTGATGATGGCCCGGGCCACCGCCGCCCGCTGCTTCTGCCCGCCGGAGACCTCATAGGGGTACTTCTTCAAAAGCTCCGTCAGTCCCAGCTCCCGGGCAATAGGCAGCAGCCGCGCCCGCATATCCTCGTAAGACATTCCCATCAGCACCAGCGGCAGATAGATATTGTCCTCCAGCGTGAACGTATCCAGCAGGTTGAACTCCTGGAACACAAAACCCAGGTTGTCCCGGCGGAAGGCCGCCGCGTCCCTCTCCCGTATCTTGCCCAGCTCATGGCCGTCCAGCCGCACCGTACCCGCCGTGGGCTCGTCCAGCGCCGCCAGAATGTTCAACAGCGTAGTCTTGCCGCTGCCGGACTCACCCATGATAGCGACATACTCGCCCTGCTCCACGGTGAAGCTGACGTTCCGCAGCGCCTCTACGCGGCTGCCGCCCAGCCGCGAGGTGTATACCTTCCGCAGCCCACTGACTTCCAAAATGCTCATAGCATGACCTCCTTTTCCTTACAAGGCCATTATAGTCCGGGTCCTGC
>FR881551.1:0-6481 GCA_000435555.1 Firmicutes bacterium CAG:176 | reverse complement strand
GCAGCCGTGACGGATGAGGTGTAGCCGCGCAGAGGAAAGCTCACTCCGCCACAAACGCCGGGCGGCCCAGCGTCAGCCTCACCGTGGTGCCCACGCCGGGCACGGACTCGATCCGTATCTCATGCCGCAGATTGCGGCATATCCGCCGGCACAGGTACAGCCCGATGCCGCTGGACCGCCGGTCCAGCCGCCCGTTCTGCCCGGTATAGCCCATGTCAAATACCCGGGGCAGGTCCTCCGGCGCGATGCCCATGCCGCTGTCCCGGATGCACAGATCGTCTCCCTCCCGGTAGATCCGGACGGTCCCGTCCTGCCCGGTGTACTTCAGGGCATTGCTCAGCAGCTGCTCCACCACAAAGGTCAGCCACTTGCCGTCCGTCACCGTCTCCCATTCCACCGGCGTGTAATCCAGTGCGATGCGCCGGTCAATGAACTCCCCGGCAAACCGCCGCACAGCGGCGCACACCACGTCATCCACGGCGCACGTTCGTATCACGTAGTCGCTGCCGCCCTCCTCCAACCGCAGATAGGTCAGTGCCATATCCACATACTGCTCCACCCGGCCCAGCTCCGTCATCAGCCGTCGGGCGGCCGGCGTGTCCTCCCCCTGCAGGGTCAGGCGCATAGCGGCGATGGGCGTCTTGATCTGGTGCACCCATGCGGTGTAATAGGCCGTCATATCCTCCCACCGGGCGGCGCGCGCCGTCTCCTGCCGGCGCAGCTCCCGCCGCAGCGTCTCCACCACGGCGGCGCAGTCCGCCCCCTCCACGGTGGTCATGGCCGGCAAGTCCAGCAGCACCGCCTCGCCCGCCTCCCGCAGACGCTTCAGCGCCTTGTGCCGCCGTGCCGCGCGGCCGTAATCCCACGCCGCAAGGCACGCCCCCAGCAGAACGCACAGCCCTGCCGGATAGCCCACCGCCGCCAGCGGCAGGCCGTACAGGGCAAAGGACACAGCAAACACCCCGACAAACAGCAGAAATGCCGCCAGCGTCAGCCGGCGCTCCTTCAGATATGCTTTGAGCAGCTCCATATCTCTCACTCCACGATGTACCCCACCCCGTGCCGGGTGGCGATAAAGTCCACAAGCCCCACACCTGCCAGCTTCCGCCGCAGGCGGTTCACATTGACGGTCAGCGTGTTCTCATCCACAAAGCTGTCCGTCTCCCATAGCCGCTGCATCAGCTTCTCCCGGCTGACCACCTTCCCGGCGCTCTCCATCAGGCAGGACAAAATACGGTACTCGTTCTTGGTCAGCTCCACCGTCTGCCCCTGATAGGTCAGCTTCTGGTCATCGGCGGACAGCTGTGCGCCCCGTCTCTCCCGCAGCACCGCCGGCGCCGCCATGTCATAGCTGCGCCGCAGCATGGCCTGTACCTTAGCCATCAGAACACCGCCGTCAAAGGGCTTGGCGATAAAATCGTCCGCGCCGAAGTTCATTGCCATGATGACGTTCATATTATCACCGGCCGAGGACAAAAACAGGATGGGCGCACTGGTCTGCTTCCGCAGCTCCCGGCACCAGTGATAGCCGTCAAAGCACGGCAGGGCGATATCCAGTATGATGAGGTGCGGCTGAAATTCCGCCGCCTCCGCCGTCACCGCCCGAAAGTCCCGGACACACCGGACCTCCAGTCCCCAGCTCTCCGCCAGATGCGCCACCGCCTGGGCGATGGTCCTGTCGTCCTCCACAATAAATATACGGTACATACGCTCACATCCTTTACGCTCTTCATTATACCCTCCCTCGCCTCTGTCCCGCAAGCCCTCTTACTCTTTCAATATTGTCACATTCGCTTACCGGATTTTTTTCAAAAACAGGGTTGACAAATCCGTGCCGCCGTGTTATAACTGTACCAACCTACCGAGTTGGTAGTTGTATTTCAGAAATGAGGCGATCACATGACCCGCACTCTTGTTCTCCTGACCGGACGATGTTGACTCCTTTTCCCTTCATTCCACACAACAACATCTGACTATAAACGATAAAGGAGATAAACACTATGTCTAACATCTACACTTCCGCTGACCAGCTGATCGGCAAGACTCCCCTGCTGGAGCTGACCCATATCGAAAAGGCCCATGACCTCAAGGCGAAGATCGTCGCCAAGCTGGAGTACTTCAACCCCGCCGGCAGCGTCAAGGACCGTATCGCCAAGGCCATGATCGACGACGCCGAGGCCAAGGGGCTGCTGAAGGCCGGCAGCGTCATCATTGAGCCCACCTCCGGCAACACCGGCATCGGCCTGGCCTCCGTGGCCGCCGCCCGGGGCTACCGCATCATCATCGTCATGCCCGAGACCATGTCCGTGGAGCGCCGCCAGCTGATGAAGGCTTACGGCGCCGAGCTGGTGCTCACCGAGGGTGCCAAGGGCATGAAGGGCGCCATTGCCAAGGCCGACGAGCTGGCCAAGGAGATCCCCAACAGCTTCGTGGCAGGCCAGTTCGTCAATCCCGCCAACCCCAAGGCCCACTACGAGACCACCGGCCCGGAGATCTGGGCCGACACTGACGGCAAGGTGGACTTCTTCGTGGCCGGCGTGGGCACCGGCGGTACCATCACCGGCACCGGTAAGTTCCTGAAGGAAAAGAACCCCGCCGTCAAGGTGGTCGCCGTGGAGCCCAAGACCTCCGCCGTGCTGTCCACCGGCATCGCCGGCTCCCACAAGATCCAGGGCATCGGCGCGGGCTTCGTCCCTGACGTGCTGGACACCAAGATCTACGACGAGATCATCCCCGTAGATAACGACGACGCCTTTGCCGTAGGCAAGGAAATGGGTCACCGCGAGGGCGTGCTGGTGGGTATCTCCTCCGGCGCGGCACTGTGGGCCGCCATCGAGCTGGCCAAGCGTCCGGAGAACGCCGGCAAGACCATCGTGGTCCTGCTGCCCGACACCGGCGACCGCTATCTCTCCACCCCGCTGTTTGCGGACTGATACTGCGTTTTTCTTCCTTCCATTTTCTCCTCACAAACATGACGAACGGACCTCTTTCGAGGTCCGTTCGTCTTTTCTTCTGTTTCTTTCCACTTTCTTTCTATTCTCCTTCTATTTTCTTTCTACATTTTTTCTGCTTTTTTGAAACGTTTTTTGCTCCGCAGGTGTATGATAGATGAAAGGCCTTTCACCTCAACAAAAGGAGAACCCCTATGACGGACGAACAGTTCACCCCGCTGGCGGAGCGGTATATGGACACGGTGTTCCGGGTGGCGTACAGCTATCTGCGCTGCCGGGACGACGCCGACGATGTGACCCAGGACGTATTGATACAGCTGTACAGACAGGACAAGGCGTTCGAAAGCGACGCCCATGTGAAGAATTGGCTCATTCGCGTCACGGTCAACCGCTGCAAGAACGTGCTCCGCGCCCCGTGGCACAAGGCGGAGGACATCGCCGACTATGAGAACACGCTGGTGTTCGAGCAGCCCCAATACCGGGAGCTGTTCGACGCGGTGATGTCGCTGGACAGGCGGTACCGCCTGCCGGTGCTGCTGTACTACTATGAGGGCTACCGCCAGAGGGAGATCGCCGGACTGCTGGGCATACCGGAGGAAACGGTGCGCACCCGGCTCGCCCGCGCCAGAGAGAAACTGAAACACATTTTATCGGAGGTGCCGCAGTATGCATGACAGAGAATTATTTGAAAAAGCCTTTTCCCCGCTGCACGCCTCCCCGGACACACTGACGGAGGTTAGAAAGACCATGCGAAACGAGAAAAAGACACGCCGGGCGCTGGGCAAGAGCGCCGTGGTCGCCATTGCCGCCGCGCTGACGCTGACCATTGCCGTGGCCGGCGGCATCGTAACGCTCATCAAAGCCGACGTATCTCCCGCCGACAAAGTGGACGACACCACCCACCACGCCTTTACCGACGATTTGGATGCCACCACGCCCACCGTAGACGACGGCAAGGGTACCGCCGTGTCTGTTCCCGATATGGAGCGCATCCCCGGCGACATCCAGACCACCCAGCGTCTGGTGGGCAAATATTTGTCCAAGTTGGACGCGGAAATGACGGTCGAGGGCAACACCATCCGCCTCGGCACGCTCCTCATAGATGAAAGCGGCAGCGGTATGCTGACCTACTCGGTGGAGAATCCGGACGGTGTGAAGTATACAGACGCAGGATACGGCGAAGCCGTGGATATGTCCGCCGAGCCGTCCATGTGGCTGGACAGTGCGCCCGACGCACAGGGCTACGGCGGTACTTGCATCACCAGCAGATGCCATGTGGACGAGGATGCCAGCACCGATACCCGCCTGCAGGTGGTGCTCTATTTTGCAGCCGGTAAGGATTTCCAGAAGGGCGATGATTTCTACTTCACCGTGCGCGACAGTGCTTACCAGCCCTACTCCATCTCTATCCAGCCCCAGACTTACGTGCCCGTCAAGACCATGACCGCCAAAAACGGCGAGATCGTGACGCTCTCTGCCCTGGGCATGACCATCGTAAATCCCGACCCCAGCCGCGAAATACACACTGACGAGGTGCTGGTCAACGCCAAGGACGGCAGCAGCTTCGCCGTGGAAAGCAGCAGCAAAAACCTGATGAACTGGGTCATCGGCTCCATTACAGGCGACGGTCAAGCTGCCTTTGAAAACTACACCTATGTGTTCAATCGGCTGGTAGATGTGAACGAGGTCGGGTCTGTGACGCTGACAGGCTATTACTACAACCTGGACGGCTCCGATAACGACACCGTATCCTTGACCTATCAGCCCTGAACAGGCAAAAAAAGAACCGCCCGCGGGCGGTTCTTTTTCGCTTATATCACATAATTGTCCCCGGCTGGGGCGTTCATCAGATCCGCCAGCGTGATGTGGGTGAAGTAGTCCCGCGTCAGCTTGTAAAACCCCTGCCACACGCCCAGCGTCCGGCACTCCCCGGCCCGCTGGCACACCGGCGCGTCCGGCTGCAGGCAGGTGACGGGCGCAAGGTCGCCCTCCGCCAGCTCCAGTATCTCCCAGAGGGTGTAGTCCTCCGGCTCCCGCGTCAGGCGGTAGCCGCCGCCGATGCCGTGGGCGCTCTCCACCAGGCCGGCGGCTTTCAGGGCGGGCATGAGCCGCTCGATGTATTTCAGGGAGATGTCCTGCCGGGCGGCCACCTCCTTCATGGGTATAAAGTCCCCGCTGCGGTGCTCCGCCAGATCCAGCAGAACGCGGATGGAATAGCGACCTTTCGTGGAGATCATAGGTCTTCCTCCTGTCAGAAAATACACGGGCCATAAGATGACCCGTGTATAGTATACCACCAATCCCGTAGGTTAGGCAAGTTTAATTTTTCTTTGCGTGCCGATATGCCTGCATGCCCCACACCAGCCAGGCCGCTACCACCGCCGCCAGGACGATCCAACGCACCGTCTCCAAGGGCCAGGCCACGGCGGACAGGTCTGCATAGCGGCTGATCATAACGCTTTCCGCCGTACTGACCGTGGCCGCATAGGCAGCGGCCGGCTTCCAGCACACCAGGATCCGCACGATCTCCACGGCAAAGAGCAGTCCGCAGCCGCCATACAGTGCAAAACGGAATCCCCTATCCCGCACCAGCGGCTCTTTCAGCACCGCGCCGCCGACTACCAGCGCCGCCGCCAGCAGCAGCGGCAGCAGCAGCCATACCGCCTCCTGCCGCACAGTCAGCACTGCCCAGGAAAACTGCCGCACCACACCGCCGTGCAGCGCATAGGCGGACACCAGTAGGCGCCACACCCCCAGCAGCTGTATGGCCGCGAACAGCCACAGGGCGCACAGCGGTATCAGCAGCAGGATGCGGCGGCGCAGCGTCTCTCGGCTGCGGCACACGCCCCAGCCCAGCCACAGGCACAGGGGCGACGCCAGCAGGCACAGCCACGACCAGTTGTTATAAGGGAATGCCACCCACACTGCCAACGCCATTACTGCCAGACTGTACCCGATGCGGAAGCGCAGGCTTCCCCGGCGCTCCAGATAGGCCTCCACCTCCGCCGGTGTATCGGCACAGGCTCGGGGGCGCGTCTCACCGGCCAGGATGTCGTCCGCCGTCACGCCGTACAGCGCCGCCAGCGCCGGCAGCGCGGCAATGTCCGGCAGCCCCGCGCCGGACTCCCATTTGCTGACAGTTTTGTTGGACACCCCTAATATATCCGCCACCTGCTGCTGTGTCATGTCCCGCCCCCTGCGGAGTGATGCCAGATAGGTGCCTGTCTTTTCCATATCCATTGTCACGGCCTCCTTTTTTCTTGTTGTACCCAGTATAGCATACGGCGGATTTTTGTCCATCCCCCGCCAGCTGACTTTGTCTACGGAGCGTAGACAAGGCTGTTTCCACGGAAAAGTGCCCCGTTCTCCGATTTTTTTCTTGACACGGACGGTGGCCTATGGTAATATGTACAAGCTGACGATTTGAGTGGAGGGCGCACGCGGGTGTAGCACAATGGCCAGGGCACCAGCCTTCCAAGCTGGGGATGCGGGTTCGATTCCCGTCACCCGCTCCAACTTGACAGATACGC
>FR881550.1:14266-21170 GCA_000435555.1 Firmicutes bacterium CAG:176 | reverse complement strand
CGCACCGCCCATAGTACGGGCAGTCCGGCTCCACCCGGTGGGGCGAGGGCGCGTATACCCGCACCGCCTTGCCGAAGGCGGCGTTTTTCAGCGCCTTGAGGATGAGCACATCACAGTCCTCGCCCCGCAGCGCCCGGTGGACGAACACCGCCTGCCCGTCGATGCGGGCCACGCCCAAGCTCTCGGAGGTATACCCCTCGATGCGGGCGCGGTAGGTCTTGTTCTTCTCCGGCACGGCTCAGAACTCGAACTTGCTGATGACCTTGCCGATGGCATCGGCAAAGGCGGCCAGCGTCTTGTTGTCCCGGCCCTTGCTGCGGCGGATGAGGCCGATGAGCATATCGCCCAGCTGGACCAGCTTCTGGTAGGCCGCCGTGGCCTTGGGCGCCCCCTCGTAGGCCCGGGTCTTGCGCTCCGGCAAGTAGCCGGGGGCAAGCTGCTTGTCGGCGATCAGATCGTACTCCTCGGTATACTGGGGCGCGTGGGCTGCAAAGCCCAGCCCCTTTACCGTCTCGGCGTAGACAGGCGCCACCTCGCGGTCACCGTGGACCACGAACACATGGGTAGTCTTCGCCGGATCAAAGTGCTTGATCCAGTCCACCAGGTGGTCGTGATCGGCGTGAGAGCTGAGGCCGGGGAAGTTGACGATCTTGGCCCGGACGGCCACATCCTCGCCGAAGAGCTTGACGCTGTCGACCCCGTCCAGCAGGTTGCGGCCCAGGGTGCCCGGGGACTGGAAGCCCACGAACACCACGGCGCTGTCGGCGCGCCAGAGGTTATACTTCAAATGGTGGCGGATACGGCCCGCGTCGCACATACCTGATGCGGAGATAATGACCTTGGGGGTCTTGTCCACGTTCAGCAGCTTGGACTCGTCTACCGTCTCGGTCAGGTGCAGGCCGGGGAAGCTGAACATATGGGTGCCGTCCTGCACCAGCGCCAGGGCGTCCTCGTCCAGATAGCCCCGCAGATCGCCGCAGAAGATGGTGGTGGCCTTCTTGGCCAGCGGGCTGTCCACGTACACCGGGAAGTCCTTGACGGACGTGACCAGATTTTTGTCCTTGATCTCGCGGATAAAGTACAGCAGCTCCTGGGTGCGGCCCACGGCGAAGGAGGGGATGACCACGTTGCCGCCCTTGCCCAGCGTCTCGTCGATGATCTCCGCCAGCTGGCCGGTATAGCTCCACACCTCGGTGTGGTTGCGGTCGCCGTAGGTGGACTCGGTGAGCACATAGTCCGCGCTGTCGAAGAACTGGGGATCGCGGATGATGGGCTGATCCACATTGCCGATATCGCCGGAGAACACCACGGTGCGCGTTTCATCACCCTCATGGCAGGTGAGCTTGATGCTGGCGCTGCCCAGCAGGTGGCCAGCATCGATGAACCGGGCGGTGACACCCTCCACCACGGGAATGTCCTGCCCGTATTCGCAGGTCTGGATAAACTCCCGCACCCGCAGGGCATCGGCCACGGTGTAGATCGGCTCTACCTCCGGCCGTCCGGCGCGCTTGTTCTTGCGGTTCTGGTACTCCGCATCCTGCTCCTGGATATGGGCGGAGTCCTGGAGCATAATGTCCAGCAGATCGGCGGTCAGGCGGGTGGTAATGATCTTACCCTGAAAGCCGTTTTTGATGAGCATGGGGATGCGGCCGGAGTGGTCGATATGGGCGTGGGTCACCAGCACCACGTCAATGCTGCCGGGGTGAAAGGGCAGCGCGGTGTTGTCGATCTCGTCCCGGCCCTGCTGCAGGCCGCAGTCCACCAGGATATGCTTGCCGTTGACCTCCAGACAATGGCAGCTGCCGGTAACGCACCGGTCAGCGCCGTAAAAACGCAGCTTCATGGCGAAAACTCCTTCTCTTTGATAGTACCGTCAGTATACCACACTTTTCCGCGCTGCACAACCGCAAAGCGGCACGACTGACCGATAACTGTTCACAGAAAATCTTTTTGCATTAGACAAAAGAGTGTGGTATACTCTACTGGTATAATTATGTACGATTATCTTTTTACTTAGAAAGGATACAGAATATATGGGACTGTTTACCAAGGTCTTCGGCACCTACAGCCAGCGGGAGCTGAAGAGCATCTACCCCATCGTGGACAAGATCACCGCCCTGGAGGACGAGTACAAGCAGCTGACCGACGCCGAGCTTCAGGCCAAGACCCCGGAGTTCAAGGAGCGTCTGGCCAACGGTGAGACGCTGGACGACATCCTGCCGGAGGCCTTTGCCGCCGTGCGGGAGGCCGCGGACCGCGTGCTGGGTATGCGCCCCTATCCCGTCCAGCTGGTGGGCGGCATCGTGCTGCACCAGGGCCGCATCGCCGAGATGAAGACCGGCGAGGGCAAAACGCTGGTGGCCACCCTGCCTGCCTATCTGAACGCGCTGACCGGTGAGGGCGTTCACATCGTCACCGTCAACGACTACCTGGCCAAGCGTGACTCCGAGTGGATGGGCAAGGTCCACCGCTTCATGGGCCTTACCGTGGGTCTGATCATCCACGACATGAAGAAGGAGGAACGCCAGAAGGCCTATCAGGCGGACATCACCTACGGTACCAATAACGAGATGGGCTTCGACTACCTGCGTGACAATATGGCCCTGTACGCCAACGAGCAGGTCCAGCGGGGCCACGCTTTCGCCATCGTGGACGAGGTGGACTCCATCCTGATCGATGAGGCCCGCACCCCCCTGATCATCTCCGGTATGGGCGAGAAGTCCACCCAGCTGTACGACATGGCCGAGATGTTCGCCGCCCGGCTGAAGAAATTTGTGGTGGTGGAGAGCGATGACAAAGAGGAGGAAGCCACCGACATCGACGCCGACTATGTGGTGGACGAGAAAGCCCGCAGCGTCACCCTCACTGCCCGGGGCGTGAAGAAGGCGGAGGAGTTCTTCCATCTGGACAACCTGTCCGACCCGGAAAACAGCACCATCGCCCACCACATCAACCAGGCCATCAAGGCCCACGGCATCATGAAGCGCGACGTGGACTACGTGGTCAAGGACGGCGAGGTGGTCATCGTAGACGAGTTCACCGGCCGCCTCATGTTCGGCCGCCGGTACTCCGAGGGTCTGCACCAGGCCATCGAGGCCAAGGAGCACCTGTCCGTCCAGCGCGAGAGCAAGACGCTTGCCACCATCACGTTCCAAAATTACTTCCGCCTCTACCGCAAGCTGTCCGGCATGACCGGTACGGCGCTGACGGAGGAGGAGGAATTCGCCACCATTTACGCGCTGGACATCATCGAGATCCCCACCAACCGCCCCATCGCCCGTATCGACAATGAGGACAGCGTGTACAAGACCGAGAACGGCAAGTACCGCGCCGTCATCCAGCAGGTAAAGGCGTGCCACGCCAAGGGCCAGCCGGTGCTGGTGGGCACCGTGTCCATCGAGAAGAACGAGCTGCTGGGCAAGATGCTGACCCGCGAGGGCATCAAGCATAACCTGCTGAACGCCAAAAACCATGAGCGCGAGGCTGAGATCGTGGCCCAGGCGGGCCAGTTCGGCGCCGTCACCGTGGCCACCAACATGGCCGGACGCGGTACCGATATCATGCTGGGCGGCAACGCCGAGTATATGGCCAAGAACGACCTCCGCAAGGCCGGCCTCACCGACGAGCTCATCGCCGAAGCCACCGGCTACGCCGAAACGGATAACCAGGAGATCCTGGACGCCCGGAAGCTGTTCGCCGAGAAGCTGGCCCAGCACAAGGCGGAGATCGCCGGCGAGGCCGACAAGGTCCGCGCCGCCGGCGGCCTGTTCATCATCGGCACCGAGCGCCATGACTCCCGCCGTATCGACAACCAGCTCCGCGGCCGTGCCGGCCGTCAGGGCGACCCCGGCGAGACCCGGTTCTACATCTCCCTGGAGGACGACCTCATGCGCCTGTTCGGCGGCGACCGCGTCACCGGCATGATGGAGCGCATGAACATCGATGAGGACACCCCCATCGAGAACAAGATGCTCTCCCGCGCCATCGAGCAGGCCCAGACCACGGTGGAAAGCCGCAACTTCCAGGCCCGTAAGTCCGTGCTGGAGTACGACGACGTGATGAACAAGCAGCGCGAGATCATCTACGGCCAGCGCAAGCAGGTGCTGGACGGCATGGACGTCAAGGGCATCATCATGGGCATGATGGAGAGCGCCATCGGCCACCAAGTCCGCAGCGCCTTCATGGGCCAGGAGCACCTGGACATGGTCCAGTGCAAGGAGCTTCTCCGCGGCTTGGAGGGCGTGTACTTCACCAAGTACACCGTGAAGATCGACGAGAGCCAGCTCCCCACCCTTACCGAGGACGATTTCATCGATATGTTCACCAAGGCCGCCGCCGACTTCTACGAGAAGAAGGAGCAGGAGATCACACCGCCCGTCATGCGTGAGCTGGAGCGCGTGGTGCTGCTGCGGGTGGTGGACGAATACTGGATGGACCACATCGACGCCATGCAGGACCTGCGCCAGGGAATCCGTCTGCGGGCCTACGCCCAGACCAACCCGGTGGACGCCTACAAGAAGGAGTCCCTGGAGATGTTCGAGGAGATGATCGACGCCATGAAGGAAGAGACGGTGCGCCGTCTCTACTCCGTCCGCCTGCGCCAGAACGAGGAAGTCAAGCGCGAGCGCGTGGCCAGCGGCATGACCGAGAACGTGGGCGGCGACGGCACCGTGAAGAAGCGCCCCACCAAGGTGGTCAAGGTCGGCCGCAACGACCTGTGCCCTTGCGGCAGCGGGCTGAAGTGGAAGAAGTGCACCTGCAAGGAGTACCACTCCTGAGTAACTTCAAACGACACCCGCTTCGCTGGGCTGTCGTTTGAGCGGGCTGCGGCCTGCTGCAGCGCACGACGTGCGCGTCAAAGTCGCGCACGCGCACGTTTGCAGGCCGAGAAGAATTTTCGGCGACGTACACGCCGCCGCCGAAAATGGATTTGATTTTATTTGCGTCTGCGGACGCAAACTCTGCGAGGCATTGTAAAATGACGGGCGGCGGCATCAGCCGCCGCCCGTCCCATCTTATGCAGGGGGCGGCGTCCCCGACGCCCCGTTCCCCTCCGGAAGGAGACACTATGTTCCACATCCACGCAAAAAACGACCTGGTCTATCTGACCTCCGACGTGCTGGAAAACGGCGCCATCACCCACGGCTTTTCCACCCGTAAGGGCGGTGTCTCCCCCACCCCCTGGGACAGTCTGAACCTGGATGACCGCCGGGGCGATGACCTTGCCAACGTACAGGAGAACTTCCGCCGCCTGTGCACCGCGCTGGACACGGATGTGCAGCGGGCGGTGCTCAGCCGTCAGGTGCACCGCAGCGATGTGCGCCGCGTCACGGCGGTGGACTGCGGCAAGGGCCTGTGGCAGCCCCAGGACTACGACAGCGCCGACGCCCTGGTGACGGACGTGCCGGGCATCCCCCTGATCGTGTTCTCCGCCGACTGCAACGTACTGCTGCTCCACGACCCGGTGCGCCGGGTCATCGGCGCAGCTCACGCCGGCTGGCGGGGCACCGCCGCCGGCATCGCCGCGGAGACGGTGCGGGTCATGACCGAGGATTACGGCTGCGACCCGGCGGACCTCCGCGCCGCCATCGGGCCGGCCATCGGGCCGTGCTGCTTCGAGACGGACGGCGACGTACCGGAGGCCCTGCGGGCCGCACTGGGTGCGGCGGCGGAGCCGTTCATGGCATGGAACGGCAGCAAGTGGCACATCGACCTGAAAGCCGTCAACGCCCTGTGGCTGCGCCGCGAAGGCGTTACGTGCATCGACATCTGCGATCACTGCACCGCCTGCCGCCCGGACCTGTACTGGAGCCACCGGAAGATGGGCCTACGCCGGGGCGAGCAGGCCGCGCTGATCGCTCTGCGGGAGGATACGCTATGAAACGTGCACTGCTGTGCCTGCTGCTGGCGCTGACCATGCTGCTGGCCGCCGGCTGCGCCGACTGGGAGGTCACCGAGGACCCCCTGGGAGAGCTGTCCGACTTCTATCAAAATGAAAACGAAGAACCGGAGCCGGAGCCGCTGACCGCCTTTACCCTGCCCTATATCGCCGGCGGCACCCTCGACCCCGTCCGCACCACGGACACTATGCAGCAGACCGTAGAGTCCCTCATGTACCAGGGGCTGTTCGCCCTGGACGAGCAGTTCCGGCCCCAGGCCGTCCTGGCGGACAGCTGGACGTATGATTCCGCCCAGCGCACCTGGACCATCCGTATCAAGGCCGATGCGGCCTTCTCTGACGGCTCCGCCGTCACGGCGGCCGACGTGGCCGCCACGCTGGAGCGCGCCCGCACCTCTGAGCGCTATGCCGCCCGGCTGCGGGACGTGACCTCCGTGTACGTCCGGGAGGACGCGGTGGTCGTCGCCCTGTCCTCTTCTCTGGCCACCCTTCCCAGCCGCCTGGACATCCCCATCATCAAGGCCGGCACCGAGAACCGCACCGCCCCCACGGGCAGCGGCCCCTATCTGTTTGCCAAGGATGACACGGGCGCCTATCTGACAGCCAACAGCCGCTGGTGGCAGGACAGCAGCGTTCTGCCGCTGTCCACCATCCGCCTGCAGCACTGCAAGGACAAGGACTCCGCCCTGTACGCCTTCACCTCCCGTGAGGTTCAGCTGCTGACGCTGGATCTCACCGGCAGCAACAGCACCGGTGTCTCCGGCGCCGGCGACTACGCTGAAGCAGCCACCCCCGTCATGCAGTTTCTGGGCATGAACACCCGGCGGGAGGCTCTGTCCGACCCGGCCCTGCGCCGGGCCCTCAGCGCCGGCATCGACCGTGAAACGCTGGTTTCCTCCTGCCTGCTGGGACAGGGCACGGCGGCCCAGCTGCCTGCCTCCCCCGCCTACGCAGGCTACGATACCGCGCTGGAAACGCCTTACGACACCGCGGCCTATAACCGCT
>FR881550.1:0-14238 GCA_000435555.1 Firmicutes bacterium CAG:176 | reverse complement strand
GCCGCCTGCTGAACGCCGCCCTTGGCGAACAGGCGGAGGATGAGACACCCCTGACGCTGACGCTTCTGGTCAACGAGGAGAGCAGCTTCAAGGTCTCCGCCGCCCAGGAGATCGCCATGTACCTCAATACCGCACGCCTGACCGTCACCGTAGAGGCTGTTCCCTGGGACACGTTCCTCACCCGGCTGGAAAGCGGCGACTTTGATCTCTATTACGGTGAATGCCGCCTGACCGCCGACTGGGACCTGACGGCCCTGTTGTCCACCGAGGGCAGCCTCAACTACGGCGGCTGGTCCGATGAGACTACCGACCGGCTGCTGCAGGCCTATCGATCCAATGGCGCTGACGCGAACCTGGTGGCCCTGTGGCAGCAGCTGCTGGACACCGCCCCCTTCGCCCCCATCTGCTTTAAGTCCGTATCCGTTGTCACCACCGAGGGCGTGGTGCAGGGTCTGTCCCCCACGGAGACGGCCCCCCTCTCCCCCCTGGGCGGCTGGTCCGTCCGGCTGGACGCATAAAAGGAGCGTATGCCATGTCACAAGTCACCAAGCGGGCGCTGGAATCGTCGCTGAAAAAGCTGCTGCTGGAAAAGCCCCTGCATAAGATCACTGTCAGCGACATCACCGATGACTGCGGCATCAACCGCATGACGTTTTACTATCACTTCAAGGACATCTATGATCTGGTGGAGTGGAGCTGTCAGGAGGACGCCAGCCGCGCTCTGGCGGGCAAAAAGACCTATGAGACGTGGCAGCAGGGCCTTTTGCAGATTTTCGAGGCCGTGCAGGAGAATAAGCCCTTCATTCTGAACGTCTATCGCTCCGTCAGCCGGGAGCAGGTGGAGAACTCTCTCTACAAACTGACCTACGACCTGCTGGAGGGCGTGGTGGAGGAGCAGGCCCGGGGAATGTCCGTCCGGCCGGAGGATAAAGCCTTCATCGCCACGCTGTACAAGTATATGTTCGTAGGCCTGATGCTGGACTGGATCAGATCCGACATGAAGGGCGATCCCCACCTGATCGTGGAACGGCTGGACCAGGTCATCCACGGCAGCGTCGACGCCGCGCTGGCGCGTCTGCGTACCGACAAGCCCTTATCAAACGAGGCCAAATGATAAAAAACTGAACACCTGCCGCCCCGGTGATAAAAAACTTATCACCGGGGTTTTTCTGCTTATTGAACAAATATTCATTCAGATGTATGCTTTCATCATCAAAGGAAAACATACAGTGGATACTTGAAAGGAGTTTATTTATGTATTATTCCAGCGGTAACTATGAAGCCTTTGCCCGTCCCAAAAAGCCCGAGGGCGTGGAC
This sequence comes from Firmicutes bacterium CAG:176, assembly GCA_000435555.1. GTDB lineage: Bacteria > Bacillota > Clostridia > Oscillospirales > Oscillospiraceae > Vescimonas > Vescimonas sanitatis. The sequence continues at coordinate 12,921 of FR881550.1, read as the reverse complement.
AACAAATCCGCCTATATCGTGGGCAGCGGTCTGGCTGCCCTGACCGCCGCCTGCTATCTGGTCCGCGACGGCCAGATGAAGGGCGAGCACATCCACATTCTGGAGAAGGGCAATCTCCCCGGCGGCGCCTGCGACGGCTATAAGTTCGAGAACCTGGGCTACGTCATGCGCGGCGGCCGTGAGATGGACAACCATTTCGAGGTCATGTGGGACCTGTTCCGTTCCATCCCCTCCATCGAGACAGAGGGTGTCAGCGTTCTGGACGAGTACTACTGGCTCAACAAGGAGGACCCCAACTACTCCCTGTGCCGCGCCACCGTTGACCGCGGCCAGGACGCCCATACCGACGGCAAGTTCGACATCTCCGACAAGGGCGCCATGGAGATCATGAAGCTGTTCTTCACCCCCAACGAGGACCTGCAGGACAAGAAGATCACCGACTTCTTCGATGACGAGGTGCTGAACTCCAATTTCTGGCTGTACTGGCGCACCATGTTCGCCTTTGAGAACTGGCACAGTGCGCTGGAGATGAAGCTGTATATCCAGCGCTATATCCACCACATCGGCGGCCTGCCCGACTTCACCGCCCTGCGCTTCACCAAGTACAACCAGTACGAGTCCATGATCCTGCCCATGGTGAAGTATCTGGAGAGCCACAACGTCCGGTTCCATTACGGCGTGCAGGTCACCAACGTGGAGTTCGACTGCTCCGATCCCGCCCACAAGCTGGCCAAGCGCATCGATGTCATCGAGAACAACGAGCCCGGCGCCATCGACCTGACGGAGAACGATCTGGTGTTCATCACCAACGGCGGCTGCGTGGAGAACTCCTCCATGGGCAGTCAGGAAAAGCCCGCCGCCTACAACACCGAGCTGAAGCCCGGCGGCGGCTGGGATATGTGGCGCAAGATCGCCGCACAGGACCCTGCCTTTGGCCATCCCGACAAGTTCTGCCATGACCCCGAGCAGACCAACTGGATGAGCGCCACCGTGGAGACTTTGGACCAGAAGATCATCCCCTATATCAAGAACATCTGCAAGCGCGACCCCTTCACCGGCCATGTGGTCACCGGCGGCATCGTCACCGTCAAGGACTCCTCCTGGCTGATGAGCTGGACCATCAACCGCCAGCCCCAGTTCCGCGACCAGCCCAAGGACCACTGCCTGGTGTGGGTGTACTCCCTGTTCACCGACAAGCCCGGCGACTATGTGAAAAAGCCCATGCGGGCGTGCACCGGCAAGGAGATCTGCATGGAGTGGCTGTACCACATCGGCGTGCCCGAGGATCAGATCGAGGATCTGGCGTCCAACAGCGCCAACACCGTACCCGTGATGATGCCCTATATCGATGCGTTCTTCATGCCCCGCGCCTACGGCGACCGGCCCAATGTGGTGCCCGACGGCAGCGTGAACTTCGCCTTCCTCGGTCAGTTTGCCGAGACGCCCCGCGACACCATCTTCACCACCGAGTATTCCATGCGGACCGGCATGGAGGCCGTCTACACCCTGCTGAACGTGGACCGCGGCGTGCCCGAGGTCTGGGGCAGCGTCTATGACGTCCGCGACCTGGGGGGCAGCGGCGATGACGTCCGCGACCTGCTGAACGCCACCGTGAAGCTGCGGGACGGCAAGAAGGCTACCGACATGGAGCTGGGCCTGATGGAAAAGCTGGCCGTCAAGAAGCTGCTGGGCAAGATCGAAAACACCGATATCGAAAAGCTCCTGAAGGAATACCACGTCATCTGACAGCCCCCAGCATCACCCCCAAAAAAAGAAAGACCGGCTCTCGCCGGTCTTTCTTCTTTATTCTCATGCGTCGGCGGGGTAGGACCGCCGCGGGAGAAACTCAGTCCTCGCGCTTTTTAGCGGTCCACGCCATACCGGTCACGGACAGCACCGCCGTCACGGCGTAGATGCCCACGCCCGCGTCGAAGGTCTTGGGGGAACCCTTGGTGCCGTCGGCCTTGGTGCCCGTGGTGGTCGTGGAGTTGTAGTAGTAGCGCGGCGCAGCCTTGACCGTCACGGTGCAGGTCGCGGTCTTGCCACCGGCAGTCGCGGTGATGGTCGCCGTGCCCTCGGCCTTGGCGGTAACAACACCATTAGCATCCACCGTAGCAACCGCATCATTGCTGGAAGTCCAGGCCACGGCCTTATCGGTGGCATTATCCGGCGTAACCGTGGCAGTCAGCGTCAGCGTCTTGCCCACCTGCAGCTCGGCACTGGTCTTGTCCAGTGCCACACCGGACACCGGCATAGTCACAGTCCAGACCTTGATATTGCCGGTACCGTCATAAGATACCTCTGCACCGGGTACCAAATAATTTTTAATTTCATTTTCTCCCCAAACGGTATTGCCGCCGTTCTTGCGCAGGTCCTTAAACGTACCCGCCTCAATTTTCAGGCCGTTTCTCTCGTTTTCTTCAATAGTAAACTTGTAAGTACCGCCCTTGATAAGGGTCTTAGAATTCTGTACCAGGACAAATTTACCGGCTTCCATATTGCAATTCAGCACCAGCTTGCCATAGTTGGTCAGCGCCGCAGAGGGCTTTGCGTCCCCGGTGATGGTAAGGCTGCCACGATTCTGTGTTTCGTTCCCGATATTGCCGCCGTTGATAACGACATTTGCACCGGCTTCAATGTACAGATGCGGGTAAGATTCATGTTCGCTGCCGCCAAGTGTTACATCCTCGGCAATGACCAGCCGCTTCGCACCGGATACCACTCCCGTATTGGCATTACCGGCAGCCGTCAGCGCCACTCTTTTTGCACCGGATTCAATTGCGACCCAACCAACGATGCCGCCTGCATCCATGTTGCTGTTAGTTGCGCCAGCTACGACCTCCACACCGGCGCTGTTTTTGCAGCCGCTGATCGTCCCTGTTCTATCCGCATTCCTGTCACCACCGACGCCGCCAACGATACCGCCAGCAGCACCCTTAGCGGTCACGTTCGCAGTGTTTACACACCCGCTGATAGTAAAGTCCGCACAGTTAGTCCATGCAACAATACCACCAGCACCATAGGTTTCAGTCGCCTCCGAAGTCACGCTGCCGCTATTTGTGCAGTTCAGCACCTGCGTCTTGAGTTCGATCAGATTTATGATACCGCCCGCTCGGTCGCCAGTGGACTTGATAGTTCCGTAGTTCCGGCAATTCTGAATGGTCGCTTCACCGCTGCCCTTGGTAATGACAACGATACCCGCTGCCTTCCTATTGCCGGTAACCGTCGCCTTGTTGACGCAGTTCTCCACCGTACCGCCGTCCATTCTCGCCACGATACCGGCCACATCCGCGCCGGAAATAGTGCCGTCTACCGTCAGGTTCTTGATAGTCGCACCATTAGTAGCGCCGAAGAAACCGGCGTAGCCGCCGAAAGCGGAACCGAGACTATTATTGATGTTATTGATGGTGACCGTCTGGCCGTTGCCGTCAAAGGTACCGGCAAACTTATTATTGTCGCTGCCCTTTTGTCCGATGGGCGTCCAGTCCGTCACGGTGATGCTCGCGCCCAGTTTGAAATACTTGCCACTGTACCCTGTACCGTTGTTCACGTCCATGGCCAGCTTCTTCAGCCCCGCCTCGGTCGTGATCACATACGGGTCAGCCTCCGTACCGGAGCCTGTCCAGCCTTCCTCCGCCGCCCATGCGCTTGTGCACAGGCTCAGCGCCATGACCAGCGCCAGAATGGTTGCCAACAATTTCTTCATGTCTCAAACCCCATTTGTTTTAGATTTCCGCAGACACACTCGTTTTAATGGAGGTTAAAACGCAAATGCAGAGGTACCTCTGCGGATAGTCAGATTATAGCACAGTCACACCGTTTGTCCAGCCTTTTTGTGGAAAATTTCCGTTTTTTTGCCATTTCCGGTAATGGAAATCGTGCAAAACACCCCCTGACGCCCAAAAGAGACGGCAGCGCCGTCTCTTTTTGTGTTCAGTTATACTCCCGCACCACGGCGGTGACCTTGCCCAGCAGCGTGGCCTCGCGGCCGTCGATGGGCCGGTAGTTCTCGTTCTCCGGCAGCAGCCACACCTCGCCGTTCCGGCGGCTCAGCCGCTTCACCGTGGCCTCGTCCCCCAGCAGCGCCACCACGATCTCGCCGTTGTGTGCCGTGGGCTGGCGGTGCACCACCACCAGGTCGCCCGGCAGGATGCCCGCGTTCAGCATGGACTCGCCCCGCACCCGCAGGGCAAAGTACTCCCCCTCGCGTCCGCCGGTGTCGAAGGTCAGATAGTCCTCAATGCACTCCTCCGCCAATATGGGGCTGCCCGCGGCCACGCTGCCCACCACGGGGATGCGGTCCGCCGCCGGCGCCGCCTCCTCCTGTACCGGCGCGCCGTCAGGCATTTCCCCCTGCATGGGCTGCGCCAGCGTCAGGGCCCGGCCCTTGCCGGCCCCCTTGGTCAGCACGCCCAACTCCTCCATGTGCTTCAGGTGGAAATGCACCGTGGACGGCGATTTCAGTCCCACCGCCTCGCCGATCTCCCGCACCGAGGGGGGATACCCCTGCTCCCGCAGTGCCTGGGCGATGTAGTCGTAGATCTTCTGCTGCATTCTGGTCATCTTCGCCATAGCCATGCCCCTTTCATGCGCCCCGTGTCGGCGCAGGTCCGTTTTTTGTATGTGCGCCGCGTCCGCTGTTCTTCCGGCTCTATTATAGCACACCCTTTCGCGCATTGCAACATTTGTTCTATTTCTTTTTACATTTTTTCTGAGGCTGCAGCAAAGACGACCGTGAAGTAACACAAAAGCAATGAAAGAAATCCCGTTTCAACGGGCATTTCACTCTTGACAAGGACCGACGGTATATAGTATAATGGTTTTCGCTGACACGGTGACATAGCCAAGTGGTAAGGCAAGGGTCTGCAAAACCCTCATTCCCCGGTTCAAATCCGGGTGTCACCTCCAACCAAAACTCCCGAAACGCCTGTGTTTCGGGAGTTTTTTTGTGCCCAAAAGCAGGCTTTAGCCTTGTTTTTAGCCTTATGCGGAGCGCCCTGCCCGTTGAAACCGTTGAAAAAGGAGGGGGACGGAAGCTTCCGTCCCCCCTCCTGCGGTATTGGTTCTATTCTATGCAGGCATCTCGTCCGTCCGTGTCGTTTAGCCCAGCTTTGCCCACGTCAGGGGGCCGACGATGCCGTCCACACCCAGTCCGTTGGCCTTCTGGAACGCCAGCACAGCGGCCTTTGTCTTGCTTCCGAAGATGCCGTCCACGCTGCCGCAGTCAAATCTTCACGCTTCAGAATTGGCGCGACAGTCTTGACACCGTCGCGCTTACGCTGCCGTATGCGGACACCGGCAAGCACGCCTATACGCCGGACTGGTCGAAGATTCCCAGCGGGCAGACTTGAAACTACAGCAGCTCGCCCAACGTCAGTGAAGGCTCGAACGCAAAGCTTACTACATTCTGCTGGCAGAAAGACGCTGGTGGACGCGGAACTGCCGCCCTACGCGGTAACGGCGCTGATAAGCTACACCGGCACCGCGGCGCTGCTGCGCCGCCGCAAGCGCGAGGACTGACGCGGCAGGGCAGAAAACAGGAAACACCACCCAATGGGTGGTGTTTTTTTCGGCGGAACAGGCACGCATCCCCCAGGCAGGACCGCCTGGGGTGTGTTTTATTGCTTTCGCGCGGTGATATAGTCGTCGCCGGGGCGCCAATAGGGACAGGATCGGGTATCGGCGGCCAGGAAACGGGCCAGCTCGTCCTCGTCCAGATCCATGTCACAGATATAATCGTCGTAGTCCTCGTCATAGACGTACCACACGCAGGTCTCACACTTGTCCATCACACGTCCTCCACCAGCCGATGGCTGTCGAATTTACAGAAACGGTAGTAGATGAGCGTGGCCACGCTGCACACGAACCAGCCGGCGGGGTAGCTCATGGCGATGGGGATGATCTCGTTGGAGACATAGTTGGCCACGATGTAGAGGTATATCTGGCGGAAGACCACGAAGGAGCCCAGCATGATCCACATGGGCACCTGGCTGTTGCCCGCGCCGCGGAGGGCGGCGGAGTAGATCTGGTTGATGCAGAAGAAGAAATAGAAGGGTGACAGCAGCCGCAGCAGCAGCGCGCCATAGGACACCACCTCGGCCTTGCTGTTGAAGAACGCCGTCAGGTCCGGGGCCAACAGCAGTACCGGCACCAACAGCACCGCCGTGACGGCGAAGGACAGGTACAGCGCCGTGCGGACGCCCTTCTTGGCCCGGGCCGTATCGCCCACGCCCAGGTTCTGGCCCACGAAGGTGGTGCCGGCCATGGCGATGGACTGGACCGGCAGGATCACCAGCTGGTCCACCTTGGTATAGGCCGTCCAGCCGGACATACAATCCGGGCCGAAATAGTTGATATAGCCCTGGACGAACACGTTGGAGAAAGCGGTGATGGCCATTTGCAGGGCGGCGGGTATACCCACGGACACGATCTGACGGAGGACGGACCAGGTCATACGCAGGGCGCGGAGCTCCACGCGGATACAGCCGGCGGTGCGCATGAGCACCCAGATGGTCAGCGCGGCGGACACCGCCTGAGCGATGATGGTGGCGTAGGCCACGCCCTCCACGCCCATGCCGAATTTCAGCACGAAGAGCAGGTCCAGCCCGGTGTTCAGCACGGCGGACACCAGCAGGAAGTAGAAGGGGCGGCGGGAATCGCCCACGGCGCGAAGGATACCGGAGCCCATGTTGTAGAGCAGCAGTCCCATGACGCCGGCGAAGTAGATGGTCAGGTAGGTGGTCTGCTCCGGTGCCACCTCGGCGGGGGTCTTCATCAGGCGGAGCATCAGGGGCGTCATGGCGATGCCGGCGGCGGTGAAGACCGCGCCCATCAGCAGCGTCAGCACCAGGGAGGTGTGGACCGCCTGGCGGACCTTATCCTCGCGGCCGGCGCCGTAATACTGGCTGATGACCACGCCGGCACCGCTGGACAATCCCAGGAAAAAGCCGATAAGCGTGTTGATAATAGGGGTGACGGTACCCACGGCGGAAAAGGCCTCGTTGCTGACGTAGTTGCCCACCACCCAGGTATCCACCATGTTGTAGAGCTGCTGAAAAAGATTGCCCACCATCAGCGGCAGGGCAAAGTTGATCAGATGCTTTGTGATGCTGCCCTTCGTCATGTCCACGTCATAACGGGCGGCGCGGTGGTGGGTGTGGAAGTGCAGATGCAGATGGCTGGAATGGCGCATGGAGGCTCTCCTTGTAACATACTTCTTTACAGGAATTTTACCATAATACCAGCCGGGGCGCAACAGGGAGAATGCCGGTTTTTCGGCGCAGACAGCGCCGCAGAATGGGCGGGAATGGACGGAGGAAGCGCGTTATTCCGGGAATTCCGTCCGGTCCGCCGGACGCATGATGGACACCTCATAGGCTGTACGGTCGGTGGTGACGCCGTTCTCCGTTTTGGAGTAGACACGGCTCTGGACCCGCCCCTCGGCGGTGAGCCGGGCGCCGGTGTGCAGCAGGGACACCTGCTGGGCCACGGCGCCCCAGGCGATGCAGGGCAGATAGTCGGCGCGGCCGTAGCGGCGGTTCACCGCCAGGATCATGTCGCATATCTCGCGGCCAAGGGGCGTACGGCGGAGGGCGGGCTGCTTGCACAGCACGCCGCTGAGGAAAATGCGGGTCAGCGGGGCGCCGGGGGGGGGGGGNNATGCGGTTCAGCGGTTCGCCGGCGTCATGGGTCAGCGTCTGGGCGAAGGTGGAGATGACCAAACGGCTGCCCTGGCCGCTTTTGTTGTTGAAGGAACGCAGCTGACCGGTGATATGTACGCCGTCGCCGGGGGACACCGGCGTCAGCAGCAGAAGCGGCCGGGGGACGATGACGGGCAGCTTGTCCGCCTGACCGGACAGGCGCAGGACGGACAGGGTAAAGCGGTAGAACGCACAGCCGTGGTTCACATGGGACAGCAACGGCGCGTCCTCGGCCACGCCCCGCAGCTCCACGCGGTTGTAATTCAGCTCCATAGTACACCTCGTTTGTTGAGATGTCACAGCCTATGTGGGGCGGGGCTGGAATATGCCCCCTTTTCAAAGCGTTCAAAGTATGGCATAATACAGCAAAAGGAGTGATGACCATGCGTTATAAGGGAAAGGTATACCGACCGCCCAGCGAGGCGTACAGCCTGATCGTGCAGGTGACCTACGGGTGCAGCCACAACAGGTGCGCCTTCTGTGATATGTACGACGACAAGCACTTTGCCATGCGGCCCATGGATGAGATCCGGGAGGACTTTGAGCTGGCGCGGCGGGTATACCGCCGGGTGGAACGGGTCTTTCTGGCGGATGGGGACGCACTGATGCGGAGGACCGGCGACCTGGTGGAGATATTGGGGCTGGTCTATGGGCTGTTCCCGGAGTGCCAGCGGGTAACGTGCTACGCCTCCCCCACCAGCCTACAGATCAAATCCGAGGACGAGCTGCGCCTGCTGCGGAGCAAGGGCCTGCAGATGGTGTATATGGGATTGGAGTCCGGGTGCGACGCGGTGCTGGAGAAGATGCAGAAGGGCCACACGGCGGCGGAGATCGTGGCGGCGGGGCAGAAGGCCCGGCGGTGCGGGCTGGCGCTGTCGGTGACGGCCATCTCCGGGCTGGGGAGCGTGGCACACTGGCGGGAGCACGCCGCGGACACGGCCAGAGCCGTCAGCGAAATGAAGCCGGACTATCTGGGGCTGCTGACGCTGATGGTGGAGCCGGGAACGCCGCTGGAGGCATGGGTGCGGGAGGGCAGCTTTACGCTGCTCAGCCCCCTGGAGGTACTGAAGGAAACAGAGCTGTTTTTACAGCACGTGGACAGCGAAGGAACCGTGTTCCGCGCCAACCATGCCAGCAACTATCTGACGCTGAAGGGCACACTGAACGGCGACCGGAAGGCGCTGCTGGCGCAGATCGCCGCGGCGCTGGACGGTCGCCGGGACCTGAAGCCGGAGTTTTTGCGGGCGCTGTAATGCACACGCGCATTCAAAAGGGCTTCCCACAGGGAGGCCCTTTTGCTGTCCAACCAGCCCCGCGCTCTGCGGAAAAGGGCGGACTTGACAGGGTGGGTGGTTTTGTATATAATAGGCAGGATTTATATCAAAAGGAGGATACAGGGCGATATGGATACCGACAGCGGCGACCATCCCGGGAACTTGCCGGGCTGCCATCTGTTTTTTGCGGCATATCTGCGCCGCCCGACGCGGGGCAGACGTGCTTTTTTGCGCCTTTAGACCGGCGCGGATCACAGAAACAGATGACAGAAAAAGGAGCTATTGATCGTGTCAACGACTACATATATCATTATTATGGCGGTATGCCTGCTGCTGTCCGCCTATTTCTCAGCCACGGAGACGGCGTTCTCCTCGGCCAATGTCACACGGCTGAAAATGCTGGCGGAAAAGGGCAACAGCCGGGCCGCGCTGGCGTGCAGGCTGCTGGAGCGCTATGACAAGCTGCTGTCCACCATCCTGATCGGCAACAACATCGTGAACATTGCCATGGCATCCCTGGCCACGGCACTGTTCGTCAAAAGCTTCGGCGATGCCGGTGCTACGCTGTCCACCATCGTGGTAACGGTGGTGGTGCTGATCTTCGGCGAGATCTCCCCCAAGAGCATCGCCAAGGACTGCGCCGAGAACTGGGCCATGACAGCCGCACCGTTTCTGCGGTGCCTGATCTGGCTGCTGATGCCGCTGAACGCGCTGTTTTCCCTGTGGAAAAAGCTGCTGGCCAGGATGTTCCATCTGGATGGGGACAACAAAATGTCCCCGGAGGAGCTGCTGATGCTGGTGAACGAGGTGCAGCAGGAGGGCAGCATCGACAAGGACGAGGGCGACCTGCTGAAGAACGCCATCGGCTTTTCCGAGCAGGAGGCGCAGGACATCCTCATCCATCGGGTGGACCTGGCGGCACTGCCGGTGGACGCCACGAAGGAAGAGGTGGCGGACCTGTTCACCCAGACAAAGTATTCCCGGCTGCTGATCTATCGGGAGGACATCGACCACATCATCGGCACCATACACCAGAAGGACTTTTATGTGGGCTGCGGCGTAACGGACAAACCGCTGGAAGAGATACTCTCCCCGGTCATGTTCGTGCTGGAAAACGAGCCAATCAGCCTGCTGCTGAAAAAATTGCAGCTGGCCAAGACCCAGATGGCCGTGGTGGTGGATGAGTACGGCGGCACCTGCGGCATCGTGACCATGGAGGACATTCTGGAGGAGCTGGTGGGCGAGATCTGGGACGAGCACGATGAGGAGGAGGTCTTTATCCGCAAGGTGGACAAGGACACCTATCTGGTGGACGCGGCCATGGACTTTGACGATTTTGCCGAGTTCTTCCATCTGAACGAGGAGACGGAGATGACGTCCGTCAGCGGCTGGGTGATGGAGCAGTGCGACCGGGTGCCGGAAGTAGGCGACCGGTTCAGCTGCCAGGATCTGGACGTGCTGGTGACGCGGGTGGACAACCACCGCACTTGCGAGATCAAGGTGGTCCGGCGGGAAGCGTCCGGCGGCGAGATCACCGACGAGACATAAGCAGAAGCACCCGGAGGCATAAGCCTCCGGGTGCTTATTTTTTCCTGTGAGGAACCTCCCCCAAGGTGAGTCCAATACTACCATACCACCATCCGCCCGCCAATGCAAGAAGAACTTTCGCTTCTGCAACAATTTCTCCCTAATTCTATATATTATATGATAATTCCGATGAAATATCTGCGTTTTGCACCGTTGACAGCGGAGGTATGGGGGTGTACCATCGGAACATATTTTTTACAGGGGAGATGGCGGGATGAAGTATATTTTTGTGACCGGCGGCGTGGTGTCCGGGCTGGGAAAGGGCATCTGCGCGGCATCGCTGGGCCGGCTACTGAAGCAGTGCGGTCTGCGGGTGCGAAACCAGAAATTCGATCCGTACCTGAATGTAGATCCGGGGACCATGAGCCCTTACCAGCACGGCGAGGTGTTCGTCACCGACGACGGCGCGGAGACGGATCTGGACCTGGGACACTATGAGCGCTTCGTGGATGAGGCGCTGACCGGCGACAGCTCCGTTTCCTCCGGAAAGATCTTTTGGTCGGTGCTGAACCGGGAACGGCAGGGCGGCTATCTGGGCGGCACGGTGCAGATCATCCCCCATGTGACCGACGAGATCAAGCGGCGGTTGTACGCCATGGATGACGGACAGACGGACGTGGTCATCGCGGAGATCGGCGGCACGGTGGGTGACATCGAGAGCCAGCCGTATCTGGAGGCCATCCGTCAGGTGGCGGCGGAGCAGGGACGGGAAAACGTGCTGTATATCCACGTGCCGCTGGTGGTCTCCATCCCCGGCAGCGGCGAGCTGAAGAGCAAGCCCACACAGCACTCCGTGAAGGAGCTGCTGAGCGTGGGAATCCAGCCAGATATCCTGGTGTGCCGCACCGACAGCCCGCTGCCGGAGGACATGCGGAAGAAGATCGCACTGTTCTGCAATGTCAGTGAGGACTGCGTCATCCCCAACCTGACGGCGTCCACCCTGTATGAGGTGCCCCTGCTGCTGGAGCGGGAGGGGCTGTGCCGGGTGGTGTGCCGCATGCTGGGACTGGGCGCCGGCGAGCCGGATATGCGGCACTGGCAAGAGCTGGTGACGCAGATACACGCGGCGGAGCAGCGTCATGTGACCATCGCGCTGGTGGGCAAATACACGGAACTGCACGACGCCTATCTCAGCGTAGCGGAGTCGCTGTTCCACGCGGGGACGGCCTGCGGCGCTCAGGTGGACATCCAGTGGGTGGACTCACAGCACCTGACGGTGGAAAACCTCACGGAAACGCTCTGCGGGTGCAGCGGCATATTGGTGCCCGGCGGCTTCGGTGACCGGGGCATTGAGGGGATGATCCTGGCGGCGCAGTACGCGCGGGAGAAGGGTATCCCCTATCTGGGCATCTGCCTGGGGATGCAGATCGCGGTCATCGAATTTGCGCGGCACGCAGCCGGGTGGGCGGATGCCCACAGCGCAGAGTTCAGCGCCGTGACGGCACATCCGGTCATCGACCTGATGCCGGACCAGGTGGGCGTGACCGCCAAGGGCGGCACCATGCGGCTTGGCAAGTATCCCTGCGTGCTGGCGGAGGGAACAAAGGCCCGGGAGGCCTACGGCCAGCGGGAGATATGGGAACGCCACCGTCACCGGTATGAGTGCAGCAACGTGTTCCGGCCGGAGCTGGAGGCCGTGGGCCTGCGGGTGGCGGGTACGTCGCCGGATGGCCGTTTGGTAGAGATGGTGGAGATAGCGGACCATCCGTGGTTCGTGGGCTGCCAGTTCCACCCGGAGTTCAAGAGCCGGCCGGACCGGCCCCACCCCCTGTTCCGCGGCTTTGTGGCCGCAGCGCTGGCACAGCAACAATAAAGATACGCAAAAGGCCCACCCCGGTGGGGCGGGCCTTTGCGCTCAGCGCATCAGGGCTGCATGGCGGCAGCGGTGGCCGGGTCAAGGTAATACTTCCCGTCGCCGCCCCGGTAGTAGATATTCTGGATAAACCCGTGGAGGTCATACTCCACCTTGGTGTTGGGCTCCGCCGCTATGGTGTACATCTCCTCCGGGTAGATGTCCTCCCGGCTGTTGATCTCCTCCTCGGTCAGGTCGCCGCCGCTTTCCACAGTGCGGTTCAGGTGGGCGTCGTAGTACACCACGGAGTAGTCCTGCATCCACGTGGGGATATAGACCACCTTCGTGCCGGTCTGTCCGTCCCCCTCGGGCTGAGAGACATCCTCCACCGATGGAACGTCATCCGCATCGGTGGGCAGGGTCTGGACGCCGCAGGCGCTCAGAGTCAGCAGCGCCAGCAGGGACGCGATAACGGTGATTTTTTTCATGGTCTTAGCTCCTTTCGCTCTCATACATGCTCTCCGCCGTGGACACCAGCTCCTGCCGGGACTGACCGCCGATCAGCAGG
>FR881549.1 GCA_000435555.1 Firmicutes bacterium CAG:176 | reverse complement strand
ATCAGTATCCCGGCAGCATACGCGTTTATGCTTATTTACCATCAAGAATCCATCGGAGCATTCCTGCGAGTTCCGGGTGCGCTGCAAGTGACACTTCTCGTTGCGGTTATCTATCTTGCGCTGCTGGTGACGCTTTTTTGTACGCGTTACCAGTGGGCCGCTGTTACTGAAATATGTGAAGACCGGGTCGTATTTCGGGCATTGTTTACGCACAGGACCTTTTACTACAGTGATATGCACCATATTGGCGTTGACTATGGCTTATTGGACGGCAGGAAGCAGTTTTGGATGTATTTCAGTAAAACCCCAATTCCTGCAATGTATTATCACCGGATCAATCGGATGAAGCCGTCAAGGAGTTTTATGCGTGTGCAGTATTGCAAAAAGACTTATGAAAGGCTGGTGGCAAATACGCCGCCGCAAATCAGCAATCAGCTTCGAAAGTGTTATTCGACGATACGGCTGCACGATTTGGATAAGAAAGAGTAACACGGTATTCGCTGCAGGTCGGTAAAGAGCACCCGCCTGGTGCGTTTGCAGGCGGTACTGCTGTCCGATATGAAAAAGCCCCGCCCATCGGGCGGGGCTTTGCTGCGTCAGCCGTGGGAGAGGGGAGCGCTCAGCGCTCAGGATCCCATTTGGGAGAGGTGGGATCCTTGACCGGCTGGGCCGCAGCGGGAGAAGGAAGCAGGTCGGATGCGGTGAAGTACTTCTTCAGGGGCTTGTACGCCACGGCAAAGACCAAAAGGGTGATAGCGATGTTGGGGAGCATGTACGCCAGATTGTACAGCAGGGAGTAGAACCAGGGGCTGTGCATAGTCATGCCGAAGAAGGTCTCGGGCATGTATTCCGCCCAAACGGTGGCGCCCACCACATAGTGCACCAGGAAGCGGGAAAAGCCGGCGATCAGAGTGCCGGTGAACACGCCGCTCTTGCGGCGGGCCACCAGACCGGCCAGACCCAGGACGGTGAAGGCCACCAGGTAGTCGCCGACGATGGACTGCCAGCCAATGGCGAAGCCGCCGTCAAACATGAACTGCAGAACGCCGAAGGCGAAGCCGCCCAGCAGACCGGCGCCGAGGCCCCAGCGCACTGCGTACAGCACCAGAGGGATCATGGACAGAACAACGCTGCCGCCCCAGGGCATTTCCCACAGCTTCAGGTAGCTGAGGATCTGCGCCACGGCCACCAGTACAGCGCCCTCGCAGAGAGAGCGAAGCTTCATGTGATTCATTTGTGTTTACCTCCGAAAAAAGAATTCCCGCATGGCGAGCCACGCGGCGTCGTCATGCGGAAATCTGAAATCGATATGATCGCATTCCTACGCCGGCATTACCCGGATCAGGTTCGAGGGACTGGACGGCGATACGTCACATCTCAGCCGGCATGCGCCAGCGCCCCTTGGATTGTGGCACGATTGTAGCACGGCGGGTGAAGGATGTCAAGTGGCTTGTGGGTAACGGAGAGATAAATTCCGCTTATGAGAGAACGATTATTATAGAAGTGGAAAAAAGGCGTTGACAAACGGCACAGTGTATGGTAGTCTAACAAAGCTGTC
>FR881548.1:15570-18492 GCA_000435555.1 Firmicutes bacterium CAG:176 | reverse complement strand
GCGGTGTAGGACGGCGCACACCAGTCGTACTCCGCCACCCGTCCATCCGGCAGGATGCGCCGCCGCAGCTGGGGCACGGCATTGGCCGCCCGCACCACCGCATACAGTAGACTCAGGAAAAAGGGCCTGCTGCCCCGCGCCGTCATCATGTCGGTAATGTCCACCTCCACGGTAACGCTGGCAAAGGGATACTGCATGGCCCGGAAATAGGCGAATTGCCCGCAGCGTGGGTCTTTTTCCATGTCGATGATCGTATAGTGCATCTCCCACCTCCTGCAACGAAAAACGCCCCTGTTTGCCATAGCAAACAGGGGCGAAAATCACTTCCGCGGTACCACCCTGATTTGGCGGCGAGCCGCCCTCTCAGTGCCCTGTAACGGGAGCATCCCGTGCCATTCATCACGGCAGGCTCAAAAGCGGCTGTCACCGTGCCGATCCCAACGGGCTTGCACTGTCCCCGTCTCGCTCCGGGCGGCCTCCGGTAACTCTTCTCTCTCATCGCCATTATGGAATATAGCGTTATTTTACCACAATGTTCCCCATTGTCAACACGAAATTTCTCTTTTTGTGAGATATTCCCCCTTGTCTTTCCGCACTGCTGTGGTATACTGGAAACCGTCATTTTTACAGAAAGAGGGACCTCCCGTGCAAAAGCTCTCCCGCAACGACCATATCGACCTGTACCGCCACCTGGCCTACTGCGCGGTGGGCGGCTTCTTCGGCTGCTACGCTGTTCTTATCCACAGCGGCGTCATGGGCAACGCCCAGACGGTGAACCTGATCGAGCTGCTGCTGGACGCCCTGCGCGGCGATCTGCACGCCGTGCTCCTGCACCTGGGCGCGCTGGTGCTGTACGTGCTGGGCACTATGCTGACGGTGCTGCTGCCCCACTGGTGGGGCTGGGATATGCACTATGTATCGCCTGTTATCACCGCCGCAGCCGCCGTGGCCGTAGCCTTCCTGCCGGAAACGCTGAACGTTGTGGTGGCTCTGTATCCCATCTTCTTTGCCATGAGCATCCAGTGGAGCAGCTTCGGCGGCGCCCGCGGCTTTTACAGCTCCACCATCTTCTCCACCAACAACACCAAGCAGACTTCTCTGGCCCTGGCCAACTACCTGTGTGACCATGACCGCGCCCACCTGCGGAAGCTGAAGGTCTTTGCCCTCACCCTGCTGTGCTTCCACATCGGCGCGGCAGCGGCCTACTTCGCCGTGACGTGGTGGTATATCCGCGGCGCGCTGGCCGTGCTGCCCCTTATCGCCTGGGCCTTCTTCCTGTCCGTATGCGAACGCAGGCATGAAGCCCTGGCCGAGGAACCGGAGACCATCCCCGACAGCAGCGCCCACCCCACCAGCAACGCATAAAAATTGTCCCCCGGCTTCGCCGGGGGACAATTTTTATGTACTTATTTCCCACTCAGCGCCACCGCGTGGCGGATGAAGCTCATGGGCGGCACCGGACGGGGCAGCTGCATGGTGAACACCATCTGGGGCGTCTTCGGCTCCGCCAGGCCATTGCCCTCGCTGTCGCGCATCACCGGCACGGTGATCGTAAAGGGCTTCGTATCCGGCCCCACCACCTCCACGATGTCGCCGGCGGCAAATTTGTTCCGCAGGCTCAGGGTGGCCAGCCCATTTTCATCACAGTTTGTCACCACGGCGCAGATCTGCCAGTCCCGCAGATACCGGGCGCTCTCATAATACTGCCCCGGCTGGCCGTAGAAAAAACCTGTGGCGTAGTGCCGGTGGCTGATGTGCTCCACCTCATCCCGCCACACCGGGTCAAGCGGGCGCCCTGCGGCCACGTCGTCCAAACAGTGCCGGTACGCGCCGGTAACGATGGCCGCGTAGTAAGCGGACTTAGCCCGACCCTCGATCTTCAGGCAGTCCACCCCGGCGGCCATCAGGTCGTCCAGGTGGTCGATCATGCACATATCCCGGCTGTTCATAATGTATGTGCCCTTTTCGTCTTCGAACACCGGGAAATACTCCCCGGGCCGTTTCTCTTCCATCAGCGCGTACTGGTAGCGGCAGGGCTGGGCACATTCGCCCCGGTTGCTGTCCCGTCCGGTCATATAGTTGCTCAGCAGGCAGCGCCCGGAGTAGCTGACACACATAGCCCCGTGGCAGAAGGCCTCCAGTTCCAGCTCCGGGGATACCCTGGCCCGAATGGCGGCGATCTCCTCCAGGCTCAGCTCCCGGGCCAGCACCACGCGGCTGGCACCCAGATCGTACCAGGCCTGGGCGCAGACGTGATTGGCGATAGACTGCTGGGTGCTGATGTGCCGCTGGCAGTGGGGCGCGTACTTCCCCGCCAGGGTGAACGCGCCAAGGTCCGCCAGAATCAAGGCGTCCACCCCCGCCGCGTCCAGCTTTTCCAGATGGGCGGGCAGGGCCTCCGCCTCATTCCAGCGGGGCATGGTGTTCACCGTGGCGTGTACCTTTACGCCGTGGTCGTGGGCAAACCGCACTGCCTTCGGCAGTGCCTCGTCGTCAAAGTTCCCGGCAAAGGAACGCATCCCAAAGGACGTGCCGGCCAGATACACCGCGTCCGCGCCGTACAGCACCGCCATCTGCAGCTTTTCCCAGTCCCCGGCCGGGGACAGCAATTCAGGCTTCTTTCCCATGGCGTCAGGAGTAGATGGGCTGGTATTCACCGCTGTTAATGAACTTCAGGTGCTCGTTATAGTCGGTAAAGAAGTGGCTTTTGCCGTCCTTGCCCAGGGCGAAGAAGTAATAATCGGTGTCCGCCGGGTAGATGGCCGCCTCAATGGCGGACAGGCCGGGATTGCAGATGGGTCCCGGAGTCAGGCCGGGGTTGATATAGGTGTTGTAGGGACTGTCGATCTCTGTATCGAAGGTCTTGACCCCGTCGTGCTTCATGATATAGTTGATGGTAGAGCACAGCTGCAGCGCTCTTCG
>FR881548.1:7676-15548 GCA_000435555.1 Firmicutes bacterium CAG:176 | reverse complement strand
CGCTCTTCCGCCCTTCTCACTGCTCGGGTTCTCCAGACGGTTGTGGATGACAGAACTGATGTTCTTGCGCTCGGTGTCGTCGCCGATGGACTCCTTCTCGATCAGGGATGCCATGGTGATGATCTCCTGCAGAGAGTACGGAGACGCCTTGATGTCCGCCAGCATCTGCTGGCTGATGCTGTTTTTGAAGTACACCAGCATCGTCTCCACCGTATACACCGCGGACCGGTTCTTGTCGAATTCATAGGTGCTGGGGAACAGGAAGCCCTCCATGCGATCGATGCTGCCCAGCTTGTCGTCATCCAGGAAATCGTAGTCCTCATACGCAAAGTTGGCGCAGGCATCCTCCAGATCCTCCTTGGTGGCCACGCCCTTCTCCGCCAGCAGATCGATGATCTCCCGGACGGTGTAGCCCTCGGGGATGGTGACCTTGATCAGGCCCTGGGCCTCCTTGGCGTCCGTCTCCCAGTCGTGCATATTGGTAATCAGGGCGCGGAAGTCCATATCACTGTTCAGCTTGTAGGTCCCCGGCTCCACGTAGCGGTTGTAGTGCAGGAACGTGCCGGCAATATTGAACACCAGTCGGGAATTCACCAGCCCCGCGTCGTGCAGCTTCTTGGCCACATCTCCCCGGCTGTCACCCTCCTCTACGGTGATCTCCACCTCGGTATAGGGCTTGTTCAGCGAACACACGTCGTTGACCAGCAGCCAACCGATGCCCGCCAGCAGGCAGGATACCAGCACTACACAGGCCAGATAGATGATGGTCCGGTTGCGCTTGGCCTGACGGCGGCGGTCACTGTGGCGGCGCTGCTCGGAGGACGCCTGCCGGCGGACCTCCTCGGCGTCCCACTTCGCCGTGGCGTATTCGTTTCGTTCTTCACGGTTTCCCATAAGTCTTTGCTCCTTTCCCAGCGTCAGCCGATAAGATCGGCCACGCAGGTCATCACTTCGTTGTGTATGTCGTCTATCAGGCGAGGCGCGCCCGCCCGGGCGCAGTCAATGCGCGTCCAGCCGCAGCGTGCCACCACATGGGCGGCGTTTTCCCGGCAGCGGCGCAGGTATTCCTCGTCCTTCTCGTGGATGTCAGCAGTGGTGTGGGTGGCGGCCTCCCGCAGGCGCATCATCTGTTCCGTGGCCTCTGTGGGCATATCCAGATACAGCACCCGTGTGGGCTCCGGCAGCCCCAACAGCCGGTACTCGAAGTCAAACAGCCAGTCGAGAAAACCGTCCCGCTGCTCCGGCGGCAGCTTACCGGTCTGGTGAACGGCGTTGCTGGTGGTGTATCGATCCGCAATGACCAGTCCGCCCTGCTCATAGTACGCGCCCCAGTCCTGTTTGTAGGAGGCATAGCGATCCACAGAGTAGAACACTGACGCGGCATAGGCATTCACGTCGCCGGGCTTGTCCCCGAAGGCACCGCCCAGATACAGGCGGATCAACGCAGAGGACTCCTCCTGATACCGGGGGAACTCCAGCTTGCGGAAAGGGATACCGCGGCGCGTCAGTTCCTCGCACAGCAGCCGGGACTGGGTAGCCTTGCCGGACCCGTCCGTCCCCTCGAACACGATGAGTTTTCCCTGCACAGCGCTCGCCTCCTTTGGACACACTGACCCATAGTACAGGGTATTGTACCACAGTTTTCCCCATTTGTAAACCATTCAAACGGGCCCGTCCCCTGCAAAAGGGCCGCCCCCTCCGGGACGGCCCCTGATACGCTATTGCACGGCGGCCTTTTTCTTCTGCTTCTCCTCATAGACGGTGTTCAGCACATACAGGAGGACACCCGTCCAGATAAACAGGAAGCTCACAAGCTTCTCGCGGGTAAGGGCCTCGCCCATGATGGCACCGCAAATAATAGACAGAGACGGGCTGATATACTGGCAGATGCCCGTGGTCATCAGCGGCAGATGCCTAACGCCGATGGAGTAAAACACCATGGGCAGCCCGGTGATCACACCGCCGCCGATCATCAGCAGTTGCTTGACGACCGTCATGCTGCCCATACCATTGTCCCCCATACGGAAAAACAGGATGAACAGCAGCGCCACCGGCACCATCATCAGAATCTCTGACGTGGTAGACACGATGGAATCGATGGTCAAGCTCTTCTTGATGGCTGCATAGATGGAAAACATCAACGCCAGGGCGATGGTCACATAGGGAACGCCGCCGAAGCCGGAGGTGCTGAACACGATGCCGACCACCACGATGGCAATGATCACAAAGTGCCGCCAATTCATCTTCTCGCGGAAGATAATGGCCCCAAGGGCAAATACCACCAGCGGCTGGATGTAGTAGCCCAGGCTGCACTCCAGCACGCGGCCGTTCTGCACCGCCCACAGGTACACCAGCCAGTCGCCGAACAGCAGCACCGATGCAGGCATCTCCCGCTTGAGCACCTGCTTGTCCTTGAATACGGCCCACAGCTGCGGCAGCTTTCCCTGCACCTTCAGAATACACAGGCAGGCCACCGCTGCCCAGATAATGCGGCAGGCCATGATGAAAAACGTGTCGATCTCGCCGCACACATTGGTGCACATATACCAGTACAGCGGCTGGAAACCCCAGACGAAAAAGCACACCGACATAGCCCCCAGGCCCTTGCGGTAGTTGACCGTTTGCATACGTTTCCCCTCACTTTCCTGCAGAAATCGGGTAGTTTCCCCATTTACAGCGTCCAATAACCATGATATGATAACACCTGCAACGCGGAATAGCAAGCCATATTTCCCCGGAAAAGGAGGTTTCTCATGCTGCTGTTTGACATGGACGGAACGCTGATCGACTCCAACGGCATCTGGAAGGACGTGGACACGCGTTTCTTGGAGAAGCGAGGTCTGCCCTATACGCAGGAATACTATGAGGGCGTGGCCCACACCATCTTCCCGCTGGCGGCCAAATTCACAAAGGAATTCTGCCATCTGCCGGAGAGCGAAGCCGCCATCATGGCCGAGTGGATGGAGATGGCCGGCGACATTTACGCCACGGACGTAACGGAAAAGCCCGGTGTCCGCGCCTATCTGGAGCAGATGAAGAACTGCGGCGAGCGTATGGCTGTGGTCACCAGCGCGGTCCCTGTTCATTGCCGTGCGGCGCTGACCCACCTGGGCCTGCTGCCCTATTTCGAGCGTATTTTCTTTGCCCAGGAGCTGGGCACCGAGAAAAAGTACCCCGTCCTCTGGGAGAAAGTCGCCGCCGCACTGGGCGTCTCCCCCGCAGACTGCACCCTGTTCGACGACTCCGTGGAGGCCATCCGCGGCGCCAAGGCCGCCGGGATGCACACCGTGGGCGTGGCAGACCCCTACTTTGCCTCCACCGCTGACGAAATGGCCCGCACCTGTGACCGTTACATCTCCGGCTTCGGCGAACTGCTTTATCCTTGACTTTTGTCGAACGATTTACTATAATTAGGGTTACGGCGCCCCATGCGCCGCTTATTATGCGCGGCTGCCCGCAGGCAGGACCGCTTGAAGGAGTTTTGTATCATGCCTGTTTATCCCATGGACATCGCTGGGCTCCACCGGGAGCTGCCTATCTGTAAGGTCACGGACGACCTGTACATCGGCGCCTTCATCTGCTTTGGCGACGCGGAGCTGACCGTAGCCTGCGCCCGTGATATGCTGGCCATGCTGGAGGCAGACAGCTACGACTATCTGTTCACCGCCGAGGCTAAGTCCATCCCCCTGATCCACGAGATGGCCCGTCAAAGCGGTGCGAAAAAGTATTTCATCGCCCGCAAGGGCCCCAAGGCGTATATGCCCGACCCCCTCCATGTGGAGGATAAGTCCATCACCACCGCCGGGGTGCAGAAGCTGTATCTGGGCCGTGACGATGCCGACCTGATCCGCGGCAAGCGCATCGTCCTCATGGATGACGTGATCTCCACCGGCGGCTCCCTCCACGCCATGGAGGAGCTGGTGAAGATGGCCGGCGGTACCGTAGTGGACCGCATCGCCGTGCTGGCCGAGGGCGGTGCGGCGGACCGCGAGGACATCAAGTACCTGGGTGTCCTTCCGGTATTCAACGCCGACGGAAGCATCAAGTGAAAAGAAGCGCCTGCGGGCGCTTCTTTTTTTGTTCTCATTAGCAAAACCGCATGACCGCCGCCATCTGCCGCACATTTTTTATAGCGTGCGGGGATAGACTTTTGTGATAAGTTATGGTAATATGTAGAATTAATAAAACTAATGCTTTGAGCGGGAGAAAGGAGCAGTTCCATTATGGCAATAAAAGAGAGCTATGCCGGCAAGATCAACCGGAAGCTGACAAAAAAGCTGCGGGTCATCGCCGTGGCCGCCGGCCGTGAAAAGGCCGACCTGGTGCTGAAAAACGCCACCTATGTCAACGTATTCTCCAACGAGCTGTGTCACGGCGACATCGCCGTGGCCGAGGGTCTGATCGTGGGCATGGGTGAATACAGCGGCAATACAGAGGTAGATATGGGCGGTAAGATCGTCCTCCCCGGCTTTGTGGACGCCCACATTCATCTGGAGAGTTCCCTGGTCAGTCCCACGGAGTTTGCCAAGGCGGTGCTGCCCCACGGAACCACCACCGTCATCACCGACCCCCACGAGATCGCCAACGTCATGGGCACCGATGGCATCGAGTATATGCTCCAGGCCACCGAGGACCTGCCCGTGGACGTGCGCTTTATGCTGCCCTCCTGCGTGCCGGCCACGCCGCTGGACGAGTCCGGCGCCAACCTGGACTACCGGGCCATCGACAGCTTCTATGACCATCCCCGCGTACAGGGTCTGGCCGAGATGATGAACTTCGTGGGCACCATCAACGGCGATCCCCAGGTGGTGGAGAAGATCGTGGCCAGCCAGGCCCATCACAAGAAGATCGACGGCCACGCCCCCGACCTGGTGGGCAACGACCTGAACGCCTACATCGCCGCCGGCGTGTACTCCGACCACGAGTGCCACGACCTGAACGACGCCATCGCAAAGCTCCAGCGCGGCCAGTTCATTATGATCCGCGAGGGCACCGCCGCCCGCAATCTGGAAGCGCTGGTCCCCCTGCTGTGCGACAAGTATGTGGAACGCTGTATGTTCTGCACCGATGACAAGCACCCCAACGACCTGCTGGAAAAGGGTCACATCGACTACATCGTCAAAAAGGCCATCTCCCTGGGCGCCGACCCCATTACCGCCATCAAGGCCGCCTGCCACAACGCCGCCCGCTACTCCCTGCCCCCCCGCCGACCGTCCGCCCCCCAACTGCCGGCTGAACAACCGCGGCGCCATCGCACCCGGCTATCTGGCGGACTTCGTCATCATCGACGACTTTGACCACTTCAACATCGAAAAGGTCTACAAGCGCGGCGTACTGATGGTAGACCATGGCGTGGTGGCGGACTTCCCCGTCCCGGAGATCGACCCCTATCTGGTCAATCGCGCCCACGACACCTTCCACGTGGCCCCGCTGACCGCCGCCGATTTCACCGACAGCCGTCCCCACGCGGTCATTGGCATGGTCAACGGCGAGATCACCACCACTGACGGCGGCTACACCGACCGTATCGACGTGGACTATGACATTCTGAAGATCGCCGTCATCGAGCGTCATAAGAACACCCACCACATCGGCTTGGGCTACATCAAGGGCTACGGCCTGCAAAAGGGCGCCGTGGCCACCAGCATCAGCCACGACAGCCATAACATCATCGTAGTGGGTACCAACGAGGAGGACATGGCCTTCGCCGCCAACCGCATCGTACAGCAGCACGGCGGCATCACCGTAGTGGAGAACGGTCAGGTAAAGGGCGAGCTGCTGCTGGCCATCGCCGGCATCATGTCCGACGACACCCTCATAAACGTGAACCGCGACCTGGAGAACGCCAAAAAAGCCGCCTACGACCTGGGCGTGTCCACCGGTATCGACCCGTTTATGACCCTGAGCTTCATGGCCCTGCCGGTGATCCCCAGCCTGCGCATCACCACCCGCGGCGTGTTCGACGTCACCACCCAGCGCTACGTCTGATACCTGTTCCCGCTTCGCCGTGGCCTATATCCGCAAAAAAAGAAAGCCCTCGCGGGCTTTCTTTTTTTGCTCACAGCTTCAGTTCACAATCCAGGCTCATGACCGCGCTGCCGCCGATACGGACGGTCATGGCGCCGTCCTTTTCATACAGCATACTGCGTATCTCGCTGGGCCTGCCCATGTGCTCGCCCTGCAAAAACACGTTCTCCTGCTCCGGCTTCACATCGCCTCGCAGGTAGAGATAATACGTCAGTGCACCGTTGCTGGTCCCGGTGGCACACTCCTCCGGGATGTCGTACAGGGGCGCGTAGTTGCTGCACCAGGCCGTCACACCGTCCCGCCCCGGGCAGAACATATGCACGCCGGTCACATCGTACTTCCGTGACAGCTCCGTGACCACCGGTGCGTTCTGCACTGCCCGCATGAGCGTCTCATGGTCCCTGACGGGCATCATAATATCCGCCAGACCGGTGGACACCATCCGTGGGATATATCCCTCCGGGCAGTCCGCCTCCGTCAGGCCATAGGCGGCGTACAGCGCGGCGCGCTCCGCTGCCGGGATATCGCCGATCAGCTGCGGCGGCGCCATATCCATCCAGACGGTGCCGCCCCTGACGGTGATGTTCAGCTCCCCGGCCTTCGTATGGGCCGTGTGGTCGCCGTCGCCGATCTTCTCCAGCTGCCGCAGCAGGGCAAAGGAGGCCACCGTGGCGTGGCCGCACAGGTCCACCTCCCCGGCGGGGGTGAAATAGCGCAGGGATACGGAGCCGTCCGGCTCCATATGTATAAAGGCCGTCTCCGAGTGCTTCATCTCCGCAGCGATCTGCCGCATGGTCTCATCAGACAGCTCCCGGTCCGGCAGTGCCACGCCCGCCTGGTTGCCGCCGAAGATCCGATTGGCAAAGGCGTCCATCACATAGAGCTTCATAGGGTATACCTCCCAGTTTTTCTTGTGGTTTTCATTATATACTCTCTTGCTCTTAACGGCAAGTATATTTGACTTTCCCGGAAATTTTCGTTAGAATAGAATGCATCAGAGATACCGTCCGGGACGGTGTCTATCAGGAAAGAAAGGAAAATCATCGAAAATGCTCAATGAGCGCAGTCTTTTGTCGCAATTCCTCCATTTCGTAGCCGCTACGGTGGCATCCCTCATGGTTTTCAGCCTGTACTCCATCGTGGACGGGCTGATGGTCGCCAAGGGCGTAGGCGAATACGCCATGGCAGCGGTGAATCTGGCGGTACCGTTCACCAATGTGCTGTTCTCCATCGGCGTCATCTTCGCCGTCGGTACCAGCACCATCATCGCCATCTATCTGGGGCAAAACCAAGGCGAGAAGGCCAATAGCCTGTTCTCTCAGAACATCGTGCTGCTGACGTGCGTCGGCCTGACCATCACCGTCCTCGTTTTCGTATTTCTGGAGCCGTTCGCCGTGCTGCTGGGCGCAAAGGGCGTAACGTATCAATATACCATCGATTATCTCCGGGGCCTGGCCCCTTTCGCGCTGTGCTTCATCATCTCCTATAACATGGAGGTGCTGATCAAGACCGACGGCTATCCCCGTCTGGCAATTCTGACGGTCATCACCGGCTGTCTGGCCAACTGCGTGCTGGACTATATCGCCATCTTTGTGCTGAATCTGGGCGTATGGGGCGCGGCCTTCGCCACAGGTCTTTCCCAGCTTCTGACGTGCATCATCTATCTGCGCCACTTCCTGGGCGGACACAACACCTTCCACTTTGTGAAGTTCAGGATGGACTGGGGCATCTACAAGCGGCTGATCCCGCTGGGCTTTGCCGACGGCGTAACGGAGCTGTGCAACGGCGTGATGATCTTCCTGTTCAACCGAGTCATCCTCCGGTGCCTCGGCGACGACGGACTGG
>FR881548.1:0-7648 GCA_000435555.1 Firmicutes bacterium CAG:176 | reverse complement strand
TGTGCTACACCATCATCGCCTATGTGAACACCCTCATCATCAACACCATGCTGGGCATCTCGCAGGGCAGCCAGCCGCTGGTCAGCTACCACTACGGCAAGGGGGACGCGGCGGGCTACAAGAAGCTGCTGCGGTATGGCTTTACAGCGGTGGGCATCATGACGGCGGTGATCTTCGCCGGTGTGATGATCTTTGCCCCCCAGATCGCCGGAATCTTCCTCGGCGCGGAGAAGCCGGAGCTGCTGGGCAGCGCGGCCGGCGCGCTTCGGCGGTATGGTCTGTGCTACATACTGCTGGGAAACAACATCCTCATGGGCGGCTTCCTGACGGCGGTGGAGCGACCGAAGGCGGCTATTTCCATCTCCGTGGGCCGCGGCCTGCTCTTCCAGGCCGGTGCGCTGCTGCTGTTGGCGGCAGCCGTGGGCGGCACGGGCATTTGGTTTGCGCCGGTGATCTCAGAGGCGCTGTGCGCGGTAATGGCCGTGTGGTTCCTCCGGCGGTTCCTGCGGAAAACCGCGGCATAACCAACATAAAAAGTATCCCGCGGCACAGCCGCGGGATACTTTTTTGCTCTCTTTAAGGCGCCTTACGCCTGCGCGGCCTTTTCCGCCATCATCTGCCGCACCACCTCGTCGATACGGTGGGCAACGCGGCAGAAATCCTCCGCCGTATAGCCCTTGGTGGTCATGGCGGCGGTGCCGATGCGGACGCCGCTGGTCTGGAACGGCGAGCGTTTGTCCCCGGGGACGCAGTTCTTATTCAGCGTAATACCGCAGCGGTCCAATTCCTCCTGTACCTCACGTCCGGTAAGTCCGGTATCCGTCAGATCCAGCAAAAACAGATGGTTGTCCGTGCCGCCGGTAACGACCTTGTAGCCCATGGCCATGAACTCCGCCGCCATCGCCCTGCAGTTGACCACCACACGGTGGATATACGCCCGGTACTCCGGGGTCAGCGCCTCCTCCGCAGCCACCGCCTTGCCGGCGATCACGTGCTGCAAAGGGCCGCCCTGCATACCGGGAAAAACGGCGCTGTCCACCTTTTTCGCCAGCTCCGGCCGGCAGAAGATCAGTCCGCCCCGCGGGCCGCGCAGCGTCTTGTGCGTCGTGGTCGTGACCACATCTGCCAGTCCAAAGGGGCTGGGGTGCTCCCCCGCCGCCACCAGCCCGGCAATGTGAGCGATGTCCGCCATGAAATACGCCCCCGTCGCCTGCGCCGCCCGGGCAAAACGTGCAAAGTCGATGGTCCGGCTGTAGGCCGACGCTCCTGCGATGATCAGCCGCGGCTTCAGCTCCCGTGCAAGCCTCTCCATACCGTCATAGTCGATCAGGCCGTTTTCGTCCACGTCGTAGGCCGCTATGTCATACAGCCTGCCGGAGGCATTTACCGGCAGTCCGTGGGACAGGTGCCCACCGTTGGCCAGACTCATGGACAGGATCCGGTCTCCCGGCTGCAGCAGCGCCATATACGCCGCCAGATTGGCGGAGGTACCGCTGTGAGGCTGCACATTCACGTGGTAGTCGGTGTGAAATACCTCCCTCCACTTGGCGATGCAGTACGTCTCCAGCTCGTCCACCACCAGGCAGCCGCCGTAGTAGCGCCCCTGATTTCCCATCTCCCGGTGGGCGGGATACCCCTCGGAATACTTGTTGGTCAGGCAGCTGCCCACGGCGCGGCATACCGCCTCGCTGGTGAAATTCTCGCTGGCGATCAGTTCCACCGTTGTTTCCTGCCGCCGCTGCTCCATGGTAATATAGTCGAAAACCTTGGATGTCACGCCCATCTCTCCCCACGTATTGTATTATTTTATCAACAATTATACCACATATTGTGCCCCATGCAAGCCCCAATAGTCAAATAACCAAAATACACGAAATCACATACCAGTCCTATATGTTTTTTGTAAAAAACGCAGAAAGGTGAAAAAAGGGTTGACAACGGCGCGTTAAGGGCGTATTATGCCACCATTCCGACAGGGAAAATCACAGCGAGGAGGAAAGCCGACATGAAGCGTAACGTCACCATGATGATGTGCGAGATGTGCATGGGTATGATGTCCATGTGCATGTTTCGTCGCGCCGAAAAGGTCATCAGCTTTCCGAAAACTGTTTGACGGCTTGAAAAAAAGCCGATGTGTAAGCAGACAGCGGAGGGTCAGTGATGACCAGCCGCTGTTTTTGTTTTGCTTATGTACCGCCGTTCCGGCCGGGCGGCGGTGCTGAGATAAAAATCGTAACCAACCAAGTTTAATCATTTCAAAGGAGACTGCGAACATGAAACACAACACTTTGACTAAGATCATCACCCTAGCCCTGGCCGTTGTCTTGGCCCTGAGCCTTGCTGCCTGCGGCAGCAAGACCGACGACAACAGCGGCGACAAGACCGACGCTCCCGTCATCAAGATCGGCGTTCCCAACGACACCACCAACGAGGCCCGCGCCCTGCTGCTGCTGCAGGAGAACGGCATCATCAAGCTGAAGGACGGCGTGGGCATCACCGCCACCAAGAACGACATCGTGGAGAATCCGCACAACGTGGAGATCGTGGAGGCTGAGGCTGCCCAGCTGCCCAACCTGCTGCCCGACGTGGACTACGCCGTGATCAACAGCAACTACGCCATCAACGCCGGCCTGAACCCCGTGAATGACTCCCTGCTGATCGAGGGCAGCGCCTCCGCCTACGCCAACATTCTGGCCGTCAAGGAGGGCAACGAGACCGCCCCCAAGATCCTGGCCCTGAAAGCCGCCCTGGAGAGCAAGCAGGTCGCCGACTTCATCGCTGAGAAGTACACCGGCTCCGTGGTTTCCGTGGTGGAGAACCCCACTGACGGCTATGACGCTTCCGTGGACTACGACGCGCTGAAGGGCGAGACCATCTCCGTGGCCGCTTCTCCCACGCCCCATGCCGAGATCCTGGAGGTCGCCAAGGAGATCCTGGCCGCCAAGGACATCACCCTGGACATCCAGGTCTACAATGACTACGTTGTGCCCAACACCGTCGTCGATGACGGCACGGTGGACGCCAACTACTTCCAGCACCTGCCCTATCTGGAGGACTTCAACGCTCAGAACGGCACCCACATCGTCTCCATCGCCGCCATCCACGTGGAGCCCATGGGTCTGTACGGCGGCAAGCAGACCACGCTGGACGCGCTGAGCACCTCCGCCCAGTAACATAAAACAACAGGATTTTACCCTCCTCTCCCCCTCGCGTGTTCCCCGCCCTGCACAGGGCGGGGAACGCCGCGGAAACAGGACAATGCGAAACGCCCGGTTTCTTTTCCGGAGCTCCCGCCAGGGCGCGGGGGATGCAGAAAGGAAACAGCGCGAATTAAACAGAAACGAGGAACGCCGTCGTGATAGAACTGAAACACGTAAGCAAGACATACGACTCCGGTGCCAACGGAGGCGTGGACGCATTGAAGGATGTGTCCCTGACTATTGAGGATGGAGACATCTACGGCATTATCGGTATGTCCGGCGCGGGCAAGAGCACGCTGGTGCGCTGCATCAACCTGCTGGAGCGCCCCACAAAAGGCGAGATCATCGTGGACGGCCAGCGGCTAGACACCATGACCCCCGCCCAGCTGCGCGCCGCCCGTCGGAACATCACTATGATCTTCCAGCACTTCAACCTGCTCATGCAGCGCACCTGCCTGCGTAACGTCTGCTTCCCCATGGAGATCTCCGGTGTAAAGCGGGCCGACGCGGAAAAGCGCGGGCGCGAGCTGCTGGAGCTGGTTGGCCTGCCTGACAAGGCGGATGCCTATCCGGCCCAGCTGTCCGGCGGCCAGCAGCAGCGCGTGGCCATTGCCCGTGCCCTGGCCACTGACCCCAAGGTGCTGCTGTGCGACGAGGCCACCAGCGCCCTGGACCCCAAGACCACCCGACAGATACTGGAGCTGATCCGGGACATCAACCAAAAGCTGAACATCACCGTGGTCATCATCACCCATCAGATGAGCGTGGTGAAGGAGGTCTGCTCCCACGTGGCCATACTGGACGACGGCTGTGTGGCCGAATCCGGCATGGTGGGTACTGTCTTCGCCGCACCAAAGTCCGAGGCCGGACGGCGGCTGGTGTTCCCCGGCGGCGCGGACGCGCAGGTATACAACCCCCAGGACGAAAAGCTGGTGCGGCTGGTGTTCAAGGACAGCAAAACCACCAGTATTCCCCTCATCGCACGGCTGGCGGCGGAGGAGGGCGTCTTCTGCAACGTGATCTCCGCCAGCACGCAAAAGCTGTCCGAAACGGTATACGGCAGCATGATGCTGGGTATCCCCAGCACGCAGTACGATAAGGCCGTGGCCTTTATCCACAATGTGGCCAATGTTCAGGTCGAGGAGGTGGACCATCATGTACAGTAATCTGTTCTCCGCCCAGTCCGTACAGGATCTGATGAGCGTACTGCCCTCCCTGCCCTTTGCCATCTGGGAGACGTTCTACGTCACCGTGGTCAGCACGGCGCTGTCGCTGGTGCTTGGCCTGCCCCTGGGCGTGCTGCTGGTGGCCGGCGAGAAAAACGGCGTCCTGCCCCTGCCCCGCTGGCTCATGCAGGTCATCAACGTCATCATCAACCTGCTGCGCTCCATCCCCTTCCTGATCCTGATGATCATGGTATTCCCTCTCTCCCGTCTGCTCATCGGCACCGCCGTGGGCACCACGGCCACCATCGTTCCGCTGGTGGCGGCGGCGTTCCCCTTTGTGGCACGTCTGGTGGAGAGCAGTCTCCGCGAGGTGGACGGCAATATCATCGAAGCTGCCCAGAGCATGGGCGCCACCCCCATGCAGATCATCTGCAAGGTAATGATCCCCGAGAGCGTTCCCTCCCTGATCCAGAATGTCACCATCGCGCTGACCACCATTCTGGGCTACTCCGCCATGAGCGGCATCATCGGCGGCGGCGGCCTGGGCAAGATCGCCATCGACTACGGCTACTACCGCTATAAGTACCTGGTAATGCTGGTGGCGGTGGTCATTCTGATCCTGTTGGTGCAGCTGTTTCAAAGCGTGGGCACCTGGCTCAGCAAGCGGTGCGACAAGCGTTTGAAGCACTGATCCCGTCTTCTGTTCCCTTCGGCTTTCGCCGAAGGGAATATTTTTTCCGCCGCCCCATTTTTCACCTTGACATTTCTCCCGAAATCGTGTATGATATTCGAGGTTGTAAAGGCATATAACTTTACAGAAGGAGGCCACACCGTGAAAAACCAGACATACCGCATGACCATGCTGTTCGATTTTTACGGCGATATCCTGACCCCACGGCAGCGTGAGCTGTTCGACCTGTATTATAATGAGGACCTGTCCCTGGCAGAGATCGCGGAGAACTGCGGCATTTCCCGGCAGGGCGTACGGGACGTGATCGTTCGCGCGGAGAACGCTATGACCGAGCTGGAGGACAAGACCGGCCTGGTCCGCCGCTTTTTGCAGATGCAGCAGCACGTGGACCGTATCATCACCGCTGCCGGAGACATTAAAACCATCAACTACCGGCAGTACGAAAATCCCCGGTTAGAGGAATTGGCGGAGACGATCTTGGACGCTGCCGCCGCCCTGAAGGAGTAACGACCCATGGCATTTGAGGGACTTAGCGAAAAACTGAACGGCGTATTCAAGCGCCTGCGCGGTAAGGGCCGCCTTACCGAAGCCGATGTCCGCGAGGGTATGCGCGAGGTGCGTCTGGCCCTGTTGGAGGCCGACGTCAGCTATAAGGTCGTCAAGGACTTCGTGGCGGACGTCACCGAAAAGTGCGTCGGCACCGATGTGCTGGACAGCCTGACCCCCGCCCAGCAGATCATCAAGATCGTAAACCAGGAGCTGACGGCACTGATGGGCGGCACCAACGCCCGCCTGACCACCGCCTCCAAGGGTCCCACCGTTGTGATGATGGTAGGTCTGCAGGGCGCCGGCAAGACCACAAACGGCGCCAAGCTGGCGGGGCTCATGCGCCGCAGCTTCGGCAAGCGCCCCTTGCTGGTGGCCTGCGACGTGTACCGCCCCGCCGCCATCAACCAACTGCAGGTGGTGGGCAAACAGCTGGACATCCCCGTCTTCGAGATGGGGCAGATCGACCCGGTGACCATCGCCAAGGAGGCGGTGAAGTACGCCGCTGACCACGGCCACGACATCGTCTTTCTGGACACCGCCGGCCGTCTGCATATCGACGAGGCGCTGATGGACGAGCTGAAGGCCGTCAAGGCTGCCGTTCATCCCAATGAGATACTCCTTGTGGTGGACGCCATGACCGGCCAGGACGCGGTCAATGCCGCCAAGGCCTTTGACGACGCGCTGGGCATCGACGGCGTGCTGCTGACCAAGCTGGACGGCGACGCCCGCGGCGGTGCTGCCCTGTCCATCCGGGCCGTCACCGGCAAGCCCATCAAGTTCGTGGGTACCGGCGAAAAGCTGGACATGATCGAGCCTTTCCACCCCGACCGCATGGCCGGGCGGATACTGGGCATGGGCGATATGCTCACCTTCATTGAGAAGGCCGAGCAGCAGTACGACGAAAAACAGGCGAAAAAGCTGGAGGAAAAGCTCCGCAAGAACCGCCTGACCCTCACCGACTATCTGGATCAGATGGAGCAGCTGCAAAGCATGGGTGACCTGAGCCAGATCGCCGATATGCTCCCCGGCGGCATGGCTAAGGGCTTCGACCCCAGCCAGATCGACGAGAAGCAGATGGCCCACAACAAGGCCATCATCCAGTCCATGACCCCGCTGGAACGCGAAAATCCGCAGATCCTCAACGCCAGCCGCAAAAAGCGCATTGCCGCCGGCTGTGGGCTGGAGGTGGTGGATGTCAACCGCCTGCTGAAATCCTTTGAGATGCTGCAGCAGATGACCAAAGCCATGACCAAGGGCGGCGGTATGCGCGGCCTGGGCGGCATGATGGGCGGCTTCGGCGGCAAGGTGGCCAGAGGCGCCATGCACGGTTTTGGCCGAAAAAAACGGTTGAAATAAAGTTAAAAAAGTAGAAAAAGTGTGTAAGTGCAGTCGCATTTAACAGATATAAAACAATCAATTTACATGGAGGAACACAACAATGGTTAAAATTCGTCTGAGAAGAATGGGCGCTAAGAAGCCCCCCTATTACCGCGTCGTCGTCGCCGATTCCCGCTATCCCCGCGACGGCCGCTTCATCGAGGAGATCGGCACCTATGATCCCACTGTCTCCCCCGCCAAGATCAGTATCGACGCTGACCGCGCCCGCGAGTGGATCAAGACCGGTGCCCAGCCCACCGATACCGTCCGCGCCCTGCTGAAGAAGGTCGACGTACTGTAAGTCGGGAGCGCGCCATGAAGGATCTGCTGCTGTATATCGCGCAGAACCTTGTGGAGCACCCGGAGCAGGTCAGCGTGACCGAGGTGGAAAACGGTGACGAGCTGACGCTTCAGCTTCGCGTCGCGCCGGAGGACATGGGCAAGGTCATCGGACGTCAGGGCCGTATCGCCAAGGAGATACGCACTGTGATCCGTTCCTACGCCCAGCGCACCGGCGCCAAGGTGTCTGTGGATATCGTTGATTAAAAAAGGAGCACCCGGCAGGGTGCTCTCTTTTTGCCCGCTGGCCGGGGCAAAAAAGAAAGCCCTTTCGGGCTTTCTTTTTTTGCTCTCAGTGACGCTTTTTAGCGGTCCACGCCATACCG
>FR881547.1 GCA_000435555.1 Firmicutes bacterium CAG:176 | reverse complement strand
CAAGCGCGGAGAGGGTGCCCTGCTTCAGTTCAGAGTGCCGTCCTTTTGCCGGAACAGGGCCTGTACCCGGCGGCGGAGCACGGCGTGCTCCGGCCGGGTCAGCAGCGGGTCGCCGGCCAGCAGCTGCTGCGCGGCATCCCGGGCCTCGGCCAGCAGGGGCATATCGCAGCTGAGGTCGGCGGCCTTCAGCGTGGGAAGGCCATGCTGGCGGCTGCCGAAGAAGTCGCCGGGGCCCCGGAGCTTCAGGTCCTCCTCGGCGATGCGGAAGCCGTCGCTGGTCTGGGTCAGGGCTTTCAGCCGCCGTTTCGTGTCGTCATTCTGCACGTCGCTGAGCAGAACACAGTAGCTCTTGGCCTGGCCGCGGCCCACCCGGCCGCGCAGCTGGTGCAGCTGGCTCAGGCCGAAGCGGTCAGCGTTCTCCACCACCATCAGCGTGGCGTTGGGCACATCCACGCCCACCTCCACCACGGTGGTGGAGACCAAGATATCGCTCTCTCCGGCGGCGAAGGCGGCCATGATCTTTTCCTTCTCCTTTGGCTTCATACGGCCGTGGAGCACGGCTATCCGCAGCTCGGGGAAGGTATCCTCCTGCAGTGCCTTGGCGTAGGCCGTCACGGCCTTGCGCTCATCGGGCAGAGCGTCATCCTCGCCCACCAGCGGGCAGACGATGAACACCTGATGGCCCTCCTGCACCTGCTTGCGGATAAAGCCGTTGAGCCGCGCACGGTATTTCTCGCCCAGAGCGAAGGTCTCCACTGTCTGCCGCCCCGGCGGCAGCTCGTCGATCACGGACACATCCAGATCGCCGTAGATGATAAGGGCCAACGTCCGGGGGATCGGGGTGGCGGACAGCACCAACGTGTGTGGGGCGGCGCCCTTATGGGACAGGGCGGAGCGCTGTTCTACGCCGAAGCGATGCTGTTCATCGGTGATCACCAGACCCAGGCGCGCATACTGTACGTCCGCCGTCAGCAGGGCGTGTGTACCGATGCACAGTGTGATATCCCCGCTTTGCAGGCCGGCCAGAATGGCGCGGCGTTCCCTGACGGGAGTGGAGCCGGTGAGCAGAGCGCACGGCAGGCCGAAGCGGGCGAACAGCGGGGCCAGATTTTCGTAATGCTGGCGTGCCAGTATTTCCGTGGGAGCCATCAGGGCCGACTGCCAGCCGCTTTGGGCGGCGAACCACACACAGGCGGCGGCCACCATGGTCTTGCCGCTGCCCACATCGCCCTGGCACAGGCGGTTCATGGGCCGGCCGGAGGTCATATCGCCTACGGCGTCCGCGATAGCCCGCCGCTGGGCGGCGGTGAGGGCAAAGGGCAGGGCGGCATAGAAGGGCGCCATGTCCGCCGCTTGACAGGGCAGGCCGGCCACCGTCTCCCGCCGCTGCCGCAGCAGAGACAGACCGCAGCTCAGCAGAAACAGCTCCTCAAATACCAGACGCCGACGCGCGGTGTTCAGCGCCTCCTCCGAGGCGGGGAAGTGGATATTCTCGTAGGCAAACCCGGCATAGCACAGATGGTGCGCCTGCCGGATCCCGTCCGGCAGCACATCCTCCGGCAGGTCGCGGCACTGGTCCAGCCCCTGGCGTACGGCCTTGGCCACCATAGTCTGTGTCAGCCCCGCCGTCAGGGGATAAATGGGCATGATGCGGCCGGTGAGCAGCTGCTTCCCCTCCGTCTCCAGCAGGGGATTGACCATGCGGCGGCGCACACCGCCGCCCTCGACCTTGCCGTAGAAGATGTATGTCTCTCCCGGATGCAGGGCGTTTTTGCGGTATTCCTGGTGGAAGAAGGATACATCCAGCACGCCGCCCTCGTCCACAGCCCGTACCTGCACCAGCGTCTGACCACCGCGGATACGGGCGGCGGTGGGAGGCTGGGCGATCATGGCCTTGCAGCAGGCGTACTCCCCCTCCGGTAGGTCCCGGATAGGGTAGAGCTGCGAACGGTCTTCCCATCGGCGGGGATAGTAGGCGATCAGGTCGCCCAGTGTGAAAACGCCCAGCTTTTCAAAAGCCTTGGCCCGGGTCTCGCCCACGCCTTTGACATAGCGGATATCGGTATTGAGATCGGCCATGGGTGCCCCTCCTTTGCGGTTTTATACATTGTACCACAGCCGCACGGCAAAGACAAACGAAAAACCGGGGCAGCAGCGCCGTCCCGGTTTTGTATCTCATTCGTGCTCGGCCAGATAGCGGGCCACGTACACGCCGCTGGCGCTGGCGTGGGACAGGGAGTGGGTGACGCCGCTGCCGTCGCCGATGACGAACAGGCCCTTGTGCGGCGTTTCCAGATTTCTATCCAGTGCCACCTCCATGTTGTAGAACTTCACCTCCACGCCGTAGAGCAGCGTGTCGTCGCTGGCGGTGCCGGGGGCGATCTTGTCCAGGGCATAGAGCATTTCGATGATGCCGTCCAGGATACGCTTGGGCATCACCAGGCTCAAATCGCCGGGTGTGGCGGCCAGCGTGGGGGTCATGAAGCCCTTTTCGATGCGCTTGGGGGTGCTGCGCTGGCCGCGGATCAGGTCGCCGAACCGCTGGACCATCACGCCGCCGCCCAGCATATTGCTCAGGCGCGCGATGCTCTCGCCGTAGCCGTTGCTGTCCCGGAACGGCTCGGTGAAGTGTTTGGATACCAGCAGGGCGAAGTTGGTGTTCTCCGTGTGCATGGCGGGGTCCTCATAGCTGTGGCCGTTGACGGTGACGATGCCGTTGGTGTTCTCGTTGACCACCGCGCCTCTGGGGTTCATGCAGAACGTGCGTACCTTGTCCTGATACTTCTCGGTCTTATAGACGATCTTGCTTTCATAGAGCTCATCGGTGATGGGGGCAAACACCTCGGCGGGCAGTTCCACCCGCACGCCGATATCCACACGGTTGGACTTGGTGGGGATATCCAGCGACTGGCAGACGGACTCCATCCATTTGCTGCCGCTGCGTCCCACAGAGATGATGCACTTGCGTCCCGTGAACGTGCCCTTGTCCGTCTCGGCCGCATAGCCGCCGTCGGCGGTGACAGTCAGCGCTCTTACCGGGGTGAGGAAGTGGAAATCTACATGATCCTTCAGCTTGGCGTACAGGTTCTCAAGGACCTTGTAGTTGATGTCCGTGCCCAGGTGCCGCACGGAGGCGTCCAGCAGGTGCAGATTGTTTTGCAGGCACAAGCGCTTGAAGCCGCTGTCGGCGGTGGAGTAGAGCTTCGTCCCCGCGCCGCCGCAGGCCACGTTGATGTCGTCCACGTAGTGCATCAGCTCCATGGCCTTCTGCTTGCCGATGTACTCGTACAGTGTGCCTCCGAACTCGTTGGTCAGGTTATATTTGCCGTCGGAAAATGCGCCGGCGCCGCCGAAGCCGTTCATGATGGCGCAGGTCTTGCAGTGAATGCAGGACTTCACCTTGTCGCCGTCGATGGGACAGTGCCGCTTTTCCAGCGGATTGCCGGCCTCCAGCACAGCCACCTTCCACTCCGGCCTGCGCTGCATCAATTCATAGGCGGAAAAAATACCGCCGGGGCCAGCGCCAATAATGATCACATCATAAGTCATGGAGATACCTCCTTGTATTTTATCCGCAGAATATTATAACAAGGAAACGGAAACTTGCAACCCGCAATTTCTTATGGCAGGTATATCAAAATGTAATTTCACTTTTCTTATCGTAAAGCGCTGGTGTTCCGGTTTATCCTGTGCTACAATAGAAAAAATCACACAGGAGGACGCCGCCATGAGCTACGCAGACCGTATATTCAAGGAAAACTGCCGGGAGATCCTTACCCACGGCGTATGGGATACCGACCAAAACGTGCGCCCCCACTGGGAGGACGGTACGCCCGCCCACACCGTCAAAAAATTCGGCATCGTAAATCGTTACAACCTGCGCCAGGAGTTCCCCATCCTCACCATCCGCCGAACGTACTTCAAGACCTGTATCGACGAACTGCTGTGGATATGGCAGCAGAAGTCCAACAACATCCATGATCTCCGCGGGCATATCTGGGACAGCTGGGCCGATGAGAACGGCTCCATCGGCAAGGCCTACGGCTATCAACTGGCGGTGAAGCACCAGTATCCCGAGGGGGAGATGGACCAGGTGGACCGGGTGCTGTACGACCTGAAGCACAACCCTGCCAGCCGCCGCATCCTGACGAATATCTACAATTTTCAGGATCTGCACGAGATGGCACTGTACCCCTGCGCCTACTCCATGACCTTCAACGTCTCCGGCCATACGCTGAACGCTATCCTGAACCAGCGCAGCCAGGATATGCTGGCGGCCAACAACTGGAACGTGGTGCAGTACGCTGTGCTGGTGCACATGATGGCGCAGGTGTCGGGGCTGGAGGTCGGTGAGCTTGTCCATGTTATCGCCGACGCTCATATCTACGACCGCCATGTGCCCATCATCGAAAAGCTGCTGGAAAAGGACGAGCGTCCCGCGCCTGAGTTTATCATCGACAGATCGGTGACGGATTTCTATCAGTTCACCCGTGACAGCTTCTCGTTGGAGGGGTACGACCCCCAGCCCTTCGAGGACAAGATCCCGGTGGCCATTTAAGGAGGGAGCACCGTGTATGCTATCGTCGCTGTGGATGAGAAGTGGGGAATTGGCAGGGACAACGCCCTGCTGTTCCACCTGTCCGCCGACCTCAAGCGGTTCAAGGAGTTGACCTCCGGGCATACGGTCCTCATGGGCCGCAAAACGCTGGAGTCCCTACCCGGTGGGAGGGGCCTGCCGAACCGGCGCAATATTGTCCTGACCGGGCAGCGGGGCTTCACGGCAGAACGGGCCGAGATCGTCCACTCTCCGGCGGAGGCACTGCTGACTGCCGATGAGGACGCCTGGG
Source organism: Firmicutes bacterium CAG:176 (assembly GCA_000435555.1). Lineage (GTDB taxonomy): Bacteria > Bacillota > Clostridia > Oscillospirales > Oscillospiraceae > Vescimonas > Vescimonas sanitatis. The sequence continues at coordinate 9,490 of FR881547.1, read as the reverse complement.
TCATTGGCGGCGAGAGCGTCTATCGGATGTTCCTGCCGCTGTGCGATCGGGTCTATATGACACGAATTGCCGCCGATGGCAGCGCGGACGCCTTCTTCCCTGATCTGGAGCGCGATCCCGGGTGGAGACTGGACAAGCGCTCGGCGGATATGGAGGAAAACGGCCTGCGGTTTCGTTATGAGGAGTATGTTCCGGTAAAAGGTGAATAAAATGACCCCCCGATACCGTCGGGGGGTCATTTTATTCTTCCATGTCCACGGTGATGTTGTCGGTGCCGTGCTGTTCAAACTCACCTAAGTACGTCTCCATCCGGGCCATGATCTCATCGTAGTTCTCCGGCGTGATGGGGGGATCGTCCATGTCCCGCAGGGCCAGCTCCTGGGCCAGTATCTCAAAGAACGTGGCGTCCTCATAGGCCATGATGGCCTCATGGATACCGCCGTCGGCAAAGGCGCGGGAGGGGATCAGCTCTCCCTGGTACAGCTCCGTCAGGGGCGCCATGCCGTGGTCCAGGCAGTGGGCAAACACCAGGCTCTCCACCTGGTCGTACTCCTTGATGCGGTCGTCGCCACGGGTGGAGTTCAGCACCCAGTTGCCGATATACACCAGATCCAGCAGACGCCGGAATTGCTTTTCCGTCATGTTCAGTTCCATCATACCACCTCCATCACGGGCAGAAATTCATTTCCACGATTATAGCACGTTCCCGCAGGGATTGCCACAGAAAAAAATGAACAGGTGCGCCAATTTTTAGCTTGTAACGATAGGGGAAACATAGTACAATATATGAGTTAAACTATGCACTGCCGCCGCGGCGGCAGGAAAAAGGAGGGCGCATATGGATCAGCGGCCTATCGGGGTGTTCGACTCCGGCTCCGGCGGATTGACCGCCGTGCGGGAGATACGCAGCATCCTCCCCTTTGAGAACATTATATACTTCGGCGACACGTCCCGTGTGCCCTACGGCGGGCGCTCGGCGGAAATATTGCTGCGCTACGCCCGGCAGGATGTACATTTCCTGCGGAGCTTTGATGTGAAAGCGCTGCTGGTGGCCTGCGGCACCGTATCTACCAACGCTCTGCCGGTGCTGGCGGCCGAGAACGATATCCCCGTTCTCGGTGTGGTGAAGCCCTCCTGCGCGGCGGCCGCCGCGGCGACCCGAAATAAGCGAGTGGGCCTGATCGCCACGGCGGCATCCGTGCGCTCCGGGGCCTATGAGCGCTGTCTGGCGGCGCTGGACGGCGCCATTCAGGTGTATGTCAAGGCCTGCCCTCTGTTTGTGCCGCTGGTGGAGAACGGGCGTTTCCGCCCCGGTGATCCGGTCATCGAGACGGTGGCCCGGGAGTATCTGGAGCCGCTGCGTGCCACGGGGATCGACACCCTCATCCTGGGCTGCACCCACTATCCGCTGCTGACGGAGATCATCGCGGACATCATGAGCCCTGGTGTGACGCTCATCGACTCCGGCGCTGCGGCGGCGCGGGTCCTGCGGCAGACGTTGTCAGACCGGGGTGCGCTGGCCCAACGTGACCACGGCACACTGACACTGTATGCCAGCGACCGGCCGGAGGACTTCGGTGCGCTGGCAGGGCAGTTTCTGCGGCGACCGCTGGAGAGCGCGGTACAGCACGTAGACATCGAGAGGTACTGACATGGACAAGGTACAGGTACTGGTCCGCAGCCACAGTGACTTTGCCGGCGGCGTGGACGAATTGACCTTCCGGGGCACAGGGACGCTGGAAAAGACCGACTATGGCTATCGCCTGCGCTATACGGCGCAGAACGAACTGGACAGAAGCGCCGTGGCCTCGGAGATGCGGCTGGAGACGCAGCAGCGCCGGGCCGTTGTCATCACCGAGTCCAAGGACGGCGGCTACGGTCTGCTGTTGGACCCTCAACGGCAAACGGTCACGCAGATCGCCGGCGGCGACGGCGGTGCGCTGACGCTGCACGTGGACACGAAGGAGGTGTCCTGGCACCTGCCCCGAAAGGGCGATGGCCATATCACATTGACGTATACACTGCTGCTGGGCACGCAGGCGCTGTCCGCCCTGCACCTGGCACTGACTTTGACAAAAGAGGAGAAGGACGCATGAATATGATCGAAAGCGCCAAGGCGCAGGTACGGCAGCTGACAGTGGCTGCATATGAAAAGGCTGCGGCCGCAGGGCTGCTGCCTGCCGGTATCACCGCCGAGCCGGCGGTGGAGATCCCCAAGGACACCGCCAACGGCGACTATACCACCACCTTCTGCCTGGCGGCGGCCAAGGCTATGAAGATGAACCCCCGTCAGGTAGCCCAGACGCTTATCGACCATACGACGCTGACGGACAGCTATTTCACCTCCGTGGAGATCGCCGGTCCCGGCTTTATGAACTTCCGCCTGGGTGGCAAGTGGTTCGCCGACACCGTCTCCGGCATTGAGACGGCAGGGGAGAAGTACGGCGAGAACGACACGCTGGCTGGCAGGAAGTACATGGTGGAGTTTGTCTCCGCCAATCCCACCGGCCCCATGCACATGGGCAACGCCCGGGGCGGCGTGCTGGGAGACACTTTGGCCAGCGTGCTGCAAAAGTCCGGTGCGGACGTGTGGCGTGAGTTCTACGTCAACGACGCGGGCAACCAGATCGAAAAGTTCGCCAAGAGTCTGGAGGCCCGGTACTTCCAGATCATCAAGGGCGAGGACGCGGTGGAATTCCCCGAGGACGGCTACCACGGCGACGATATCCGGGAGTTGGCCCAGGCTTTCTACGAGAATGAGGGCGATAAGTATCTGGACTGCGACGAAAAGACCCGCCATGACGCCCTGGCCCAGTTCGGTCTCAGCGTCAATATCCCCAAGATGAAGGCCGATCTGGCCCGCTACGGCATTCAGTACGACCAGTGGTTCTTCGAGTCTTCCCTTCACGACAGCGGCTATGTGGCTGACACAGTGCAGGCGCTGACGGACAGGGGCTATACCTATGAGAAGGACGGCGCGCTGTGGCTGAAGACCTCCGATATCCTGGCCGCCCAGCTGCGGCAGGAGGGCAAGAGCGACGAGGCTATCGAAAAGCTTGGCCTGAAGGACGACGTGCTGCGCCGCGCCAACGGGTTCTATACCTACTTCGCTGCCGATATTGCCTATCACCGCAACAAATTCGCCGTCCGCGGCTTTGACAAGGTTATCAACATCTGGGGCGCCGACCACCACGGCCATGTGGCCCGGCTGAAGGGTGCTATGGACGCTCTGGGCCTGGATGGCCAGCACCGGTTGGACATCGTGCTGATGCAGCTGGTGAAGCTGGTCCGCGACGGCGAGACCGTCCGTATGTCCAAGCGCACCGGCAAGGCCATCAGTCTCACCGACCTGCTGGACGAGATCCCTGTGGATGCCTGCCGCTGGTTTTTCAACGCCAAGCCGGAGACGCAGATGGAGTTCGACCTGGGCCTGGCCGTCCGGGAGGACAGCGAGAACCCGGTCTACTATGTCCAGTATGCCTACGCCCGTATCTGCACGCTGGTGAAGGCGCTGGCGGCGGAGGGATATACCGTTCCCGCCGCGGCGGAGGCTGATCTGTCCGTCCTGATCGCCGACGAGGAGAAGGCCCTCATCAAGCAGCTGGCCCAGTACCCTGCCGTGGTGCAGTTGGCCGCCCGGGACTACGACCCCAGCTTCATCAACCGCTATCTGGTGGAGCTGGCTGCCGCGTTCCACAAATTCTACAACGCCTGCCGCATCAAGGGCGAAGCGGAGAACGTGCTGCTGGCACGGCTGAAGCTGGCGGACACCGCCCGCGCCGTGCTGAAAAACGGCATGACGCTCATTGGCTGCTCTGCACCGGAGAAGATGTAAACTATGAAAAAGCCACCCCGTGAGGGGTGGCTTTTTCACGTCTCAAAGAACAGTCGGACGGCCCAGGCCGCGGCCAGGTAGGCAGCCAGGTCCGCCGTCAGGGCGGCAGGAATGGTGTAGCGTGTCCGCTTGATCCCCGCCGCGCCGAAATAGACGGCGACGGTGTAGAACGTCGTCTCGGTGCAGCCCAGCATCACGGCGGCGCAGCGCCCGATGTAGCTGTCCGGCCCGTATTGACGCATGATATCGCCGCCGGCAGCCAACGCCCCGGAGCCGGACAGCGGGCGTATCACCAGCAGCGGCGCCGTCTCCGGCGGTACGCCCAGAACGGTGAGCGCCGGAGCGAGCAGAGCCGTCAGGGCGTCCAGCGCGCCGGAGGCCCGCAGCATATACACCGCCGTCAGCAGGGTGGCCAGCGCCGGCAGAATGGATACCGCTACCTGCAGGCCGCTTTTTCCTCCAGTGACAAGGGCGTCATAGACATCCACGCGCCGCCGGGCGCCCCACAGGGCGGCGCCGGACAGCAGCAGCGGCAGTATCCAGGCGGAAAATGGCTCCATTTTACGCCCTCCATACCCGGCTCAGTACCCGGGCGCAGGCCAGGCCCGCTGTTACCGACAGCGCCGAGGACAGCCACACCGCCGGCAGGATATCCAGCGGCGCGGCGCTGCCCAGTCCGCCCCGCAGGGCGGCCACGGTGGAGGGCAGCAGCTGCACCGAGGCGGTGTTCAGCACCACCAGCCGGCACAGCTCGTCGCTTGCGGTGCCGCTGCAGCCCACCGCCATACGCCTGGCGGCCTGTATGCCCGCCGGCGTGGCGGCGTTGCCCAGCCCCAGCAGATTGGCGCTGACGTTAGCACTGAGGGCATCCAGCGTCTCCTCGTCCCGCCCTGCCTGGGGCAGCAGACGCCGCAGGACCGGGCGCAGCAAGCGGCTCAGTCCCGCCGCCATGCCGCTGCGCCGCATTAGCTCCAGTACACCGGACCACAGGCACAGTGCCCCAGCCATGACCAGTACCAGCTCCACCGCAGCAGCGGCACCCTCCAGTGCCGCCGCTGTCACCGCCGACAGACGGCCGCTGACTGCACCGTACACCAGGGACACCGTTACCATCAGCGTCCAGAATATCCCCATCACCACACCGCGCACCTCCTTACGGGAGAAGTCTACGCGGCTGTCTGTGCGGTTATTTGCAAAAATTCTCGACACGTTTCGAATTGTTGTTGACATGCTTCGTTGAATATGTTAAAATACAGGTATAAAATTTGTGGGGATTTTGTTATTACTGCATAGAGGGGGAGAGGACATGAAATCTACCGGTATTGTCCGCCGCATCGACGAGCTTGGCCGGATCGTGGTCCCGATCGAAATGCGCCGCGCGCTGGATATCGGCGAGCGTGAGACAATGGAGATCAGCGTGGAGGGCGACGGCATCGTGCTGCGCCGCGCCCATGTGGGCTGTGTGTTCTGCGACGGCAACAAGGATATATCCGCGTTCCGCGGTAAGAGCGTCTGTGCCAAGTGCAGGCGCGAGCTGCAAAAGACCTGAAAACAAGAAAAAACAGTGCCGCCCACTGGGGCGGCACTGTTTTTTCGTCTTATGCTTTCAGCGCGGTATCGTACAGGGCGTTGCGGGGCAGGCCGGTGTCGTCCGCTACCCGACGCACGGCCTCTTTCAGCTTCATACCGCCGTCCCGCAGGGCCAGCACCCGTGCTGCGCCCTCTTCCAGCGTCAGGACCGGCAGGTTCTGCTTCTCCCGGCCCGCTACCACCAGAACGTACTCCCCCCGTGGCTCGTTGTCCCGGTAGAAGGTCGCGGCCTGGGCCAGTGTGGTGCGGACCGTGTCTTCATGGAGCTTTGTCAGCTCACGGCACAGGGCGGCGGGCCTGTCTCCCAGCAGCTCCACCATGTCGGCGAGGGTTTGACGCAGGCGGTGGGGCGCCTCGTGAAACACCATGGTGCGCGCCTCACCGGTCAGCTCCTCCAGGGCAGCGCGGCGCTCTTTTTTACCGGAGGGCAGAAAGCCCTCGAAGGTGAAGCGCCGGGTGTCCAGCCCGGACACGGCCAGGGCGGCGATGGCGGCGCAGCAGCCGGGAATGGCCTGTACCGTCACGCCGTTTTCGGCGCACAGGGCCACCAGCTCCTGCCCCGGATCGCTGATGGCCGGGGTGCCGGCATCGGTGACCAGCGCGCACGTTTCGCCGGAGAGCAGACGCTCTAAAATGGCCTGTCCCGCCGCAGCGCGGTTGTGCTCATGGTAGCTGACCAGCGGTTTTTTGATGTCATGTGCTCATGGTAGCTGGCCAGCGGTTTTTTGATGTCAAAATGGTTCAGCAGCTTCACGCTGACGCGGGTGTCCTCCGCCGCGATGAAGTCTGCCTGGGCCAGCGTTTCTGCGGCGCGGGGCGAAAAGTCGCCCAGGTTGCCGATGGGCGTGGCCACCAGATACAGGATACCTGCCATTGGGAATTACCCCCTGTCCTTGAAATAGATGCGGCGCAGCTCGCCACTTTCGCCGCCGTCTGCTTGTAGCAGCAGCGGCGTGTGCACCGCCAGTCCGGCCCCGCCGTGACGGCGGCAGGACAGCAGCACCAGCCGCGGCGGCGTCTGCGCGTCCTTCTGCACGAAGCGCAGCACCTTCGGCTCCAGCCGGTGGCGGCGCAGGACGTCCATCAGCTCCGCCGTCCGTTCCGCCCGGTGGACCAGGCAGAACCGTCCACCGCTGCGGAGCAGATACGCTGCCGCAGCACACAACTGGTCAAAGGCGCAGGCGGTTTCGGACCGGGCCGTGCCCCGGCTTCCCTCCGCCACCCGTCCTGTGTGGGGCGGGAAATAGGGCGGATTGGCCACGCACAGGTCGAAACTCCCGGCTTTTGGCAGAGCTGTCCGATCCCGCAGGTCGGCCCGCAGCACGGCAACGCGGTCCTCCAGACCATTGACGGCGGCGTTTTCTTCCGCCAGCGCACAGGCGGCACTGTCGATATCAATGTTGGTGATGTGCAGTTCCTGCTGCCGCGCCAGCAGCAGGAGGCCCAGCAGGCCGATCCCGGCGCCCAGGTCACAGACGCGCTCACCACGCCGCACTTCGGTAAAGTCTCCCAGCAGGAACGTGTCGGTGGAGGGCTTGAACACGTTGTCGTCAAAGCGGAAGCGAAAACCGCCCGGCCACAGCTCATCCCAGTGCTCCATGCCGCTTCCTCCTCTGCACATAGCTGTACTATCCGTTGACAAAGGGGTGTCTGCCCTTATCGGCGGATGATATCATGGTGACACTGCGTTGATACCATGTTGATACCATGATGACACCATTGTAATACAAAAATCGGTAGGATACAACAAAAAAGTGACCGGCGGTGCCGGTCACTTTTCCTCATCGTTGTGCTTGGTTCAATTACTCAGCGGGGCTGATAGCGCCGTTGGGACAGGTGTCAGCGCAGGAACCGCAGTCCAGGCAAGCGCCGGCATCGATGACGTAACGATCATCACCCTGAGAGATAGCGCCCACGGGGCAAGCATCAGCGCAAGCGCCGCAGCTCACGCAAGCAGAACCGATCTGATAAGCCATAGTAAGTACCTCCATTAAGATTGTAAACACATTGTACCATGAAAAATGAAAAAATCAACCCCATTTTCCGTGGAAATTCAAGGTTTTTAGTTAGCATACACTAACTCGCGAAATCCAGGGAAACGCCCGGTCAGCTGCCGGTGACCACCATGTACAGCAGTGCCGCTGTCTCCCGCGCCCAGTAGCCGGCGGTCAGGAACCAGGGGCTGGCGCAGCCGGCGGACTGGGGTGTCAGGCCGCTGCGCTGCGCCCAGATGGCGGCGCGGAGCTGGTGGAAGTTGTCCGAGGCGATGGCCACGTCCGTGGACAGGCCCTTCTCCCGCAGCAGCGCGGCGGAGAAGGCCAGGTTCTCTTCGGTGGAGGCGGACTGGTCTTCCAGCAGGATACGCTCCGGCGCGATGCCCATGGACACCAGCGTGTCGCGGATACACTGTGCCTCGCTGATGGGCTCGCTGCCGTTCTGCCCGCCGGAGGCGATGCACAGGGCGTCCGGGTGCGCGGTCAGATAGTCATAGGCCGCGTTGATGCGGCCCCGCAGCATCAGGCTGGGGTGGCCGTCCGGGAAGACCTGGCAGCCCAGCACCACCACGGTGCAGTCCTGTCCGTCGGCGGGCCGGTCCGCGGCGGCCATGGCCATTTTGCCCAGCGTTGCCAGAATGGCCGTCATACACACGGCGATCACGCAGCCCACCAGCGCGCGAAGCCATTTTGGCCGCAGCAAGCGGCGGAAGAAGTCCGGCCATGTGAGCCACGCGGCGCACAGCAATAGCAGCGCCGCCGGCCAGACCATGCCGAAGTGCAGGATACCTATGCCCAGCGGCAGCAGGAAGAAAACCGCCGCCAGCAGGCAGAGGACAGCCAATATATGCCGTAGGACCTTTGCCATGTCAGTTCTCCTTGATATGTCCGGCGATGCGCTGCATGATCATATCCAGCGCCACCAGGTTGTGTCCGCCCTCCAGCACGATGATGTCCGCAAACTTCCGGGTGGGCTCCACAAACTGCTCGTGCATGGGCTTCACGGTGGTCAGGTACTGATTTACCACGGACTCCAGCGACCGTCCGCGTTCCTCCACGTCCCGCAGGGCGCGGCGCAGGATACGCACGTCGGCGTCTGTCTCCACAAAGATCTTGATGTCCAACAGGTCACGCAGCGCCTTGTTCTGGAAGATCAGGATACCCTCCACAATGACCACCTTGGTGGGCTTGATCTCCACCGTCTCGTCGGTACGGTTGTGGATGGCGTAGTCGTACACGGGGCAGTGGATGGTCTCGCCCCGCTTCAGCGCCTTCAGGTCCTCGATCATCAGGTCGGTGTCGAAGGCGTCGGGATGGTCGTAGTTTTGCAGGCAGCGCTCGGCGAAGGGCCTGTCCTGCCGCTTGTAGTAGTTGTCGTGGTGTACCACACTGATGTCGCTGCCGAAGCGTGCAGCCAGGTGCTCGGTGAGCGTGGTCTTGCCGCTGCCGGTGCCGCCGGCGATGCCGATGAAAATGGTGTTCATAGTTGCGCCTCCCCGCATTTCTCTGGATCTATTATAAGAAGCACGGCCGGGAAAAGCAAGTGCCGGCGTGAAGTGTTGTAAAAAAAGGATGAATTTCCTCGAAATGCAGTTGACGGGCGGCACAAAAATGAGTATGATATGTATTATGTAAATCCAATGCCCGGTATGGAGGTTTTCTATAATGAGTCTGATCAAATGTCCCAAGTGCGGAGAGATGTTCTCCGATAGCTATAAGACCTGCCCCTTCTGCGAGGAAGACGAGGCCTATTACAGCGGTAAGCTGCGGAAGAGCCGTGGCCGCCGCGCCGCCGAGAGCCGCCGCCGCAAAACGCCCAGCGTACTGGGGCCGGTGGCCATCGTCGTCCTGATCCTGCTGGCGGCACTGGTGGTGTGGCTGATCTTCGGCGACCAGATCAAGGAGGCCATCACTGGCGAGAAGCCCCCCATTACCGATGTGGACAAGCCCGACGACACCATCGACAAGCCTGACGACACGCCCGTCACGCCGACTATCTCCCTGAACCGCACCGTTCTGGTGCTGAATGTGGGCGACAAGGACGAGCTGAAGGTCAACGGCACGGAGGATG
>FR881546.1 GCA_000435555.1 Firmicutes bacterium CAG:176 | reverse complement strand
GTCGTCATCGGCGGGCGCTTGCCTGCCGATGACGACCTTATTCAGATCTGTATAAAACACTTAGCTTGCTGCGCTCTCCGACAGCGGGAAGGTGATATCCGCGCGGAAAAGGTCGGCGTCGATGGCCAGGTCGAAGCGGCCGCCCTGCAGCTGCACCAGGCTCCGTGCGATGGATAGCCCCAGTCCGCTGCCCTCTGTGTGCCGCGAGGCATCGCCGCGCACAAAACGCTCCATCAGCTCATCGGGGGAGATATTCAGTTCGTCCCGCGAGACGTTCTTGAAGCTGATGGTAACGGCCTCCCGGGACAGCGTGGAAACCACATAGACCCGTGTGCTGGGCAGGGCGTACTTGCAGATGTTGGACACCAGATTGTCCATGACGCGGCTCAGCAAACGACTGTCGGCGCGGATGACGGTACCCGGTGCGGGAGGCTGCGTTACCAGCGTCAACTGGCAGGCGGCCAACCGTTCCTGATACTCGCCCTCGATCTGTGAAAACAGCACGTTCACGTCCGTGGGCTGTAGGTCCACATTCAGCACGCCGGAGGAGGCTTTGGACGCCTCCACCAGATCCTCTGTCAGCTTTTTCAGCCGATGGCTCTGCCGGTCCAGCACGGCGATGTACTCCCGGGCCTCTGGGGAGGGGATGTCCTCCTTTTTCAGCAGGTCCACATAGTTGACGATGGAGGTCAGCGGCGTCTTGATGTCGTGGGACACGTTGGTGATGAGCTCTGTCTTCAGGTGCTCGGCTTTCATCTGCTCCTGCACCGCCTGCTCCAGGCCGGACTGCACGTCGTTCAGCTCCTGGCCATAGCGCTTGAAGTCGCCGATGAGGTACTTCGTGTCGATGGGGGAGGAGAAGTCGCCGCGCGCCAGCTTTTCGCCGCCCTTCTGCAGCGTCCGCAGATTGACGGCTACATACAGCACCGCCAGCAGTTCTGCGAGCTTCAGTGCCAGAAACGGCGCGGCGAGGGTGCCGTAGTAGTCCTGCATGAAGAGGACGGATTCAATAAACACCAGTATCAGCCCCGCCAAAGCTGTCTTCCAGATCAGCGGCAGGCTTTTGGCGATGCGCCACAGCCCCAGAAACAGCGAACGGACAATGCGCCAGAGGAACCGGGCTATCCGCGCGATCAGCGCGCTCCGCAGGACGGTGCCCGCCTTGCACTGGGCGGCAAAGGCGCACAGGAACAGTAGTACAAACGGTACCATCGCCGCGCAGAAGAAAACGCGTCCCCACCCGTAATAGAACGCTTCCCAGCCAATGAAAAACGTACACAGCAGTACGATCAGCCATACATCCGCGGGGATCTTGCCCAGCCAGGTCAGATGTATGCCCTCATGCCCCGCCCAATGGCCGGCAGAGGCCATGAGGAAGCAGAAGAAGAACAGTGCCAGCGCCGCGAACAGCACCGTCAGGAACACCGTCAGCGTGGTGTGCTCCACCAGCCACATGTCCAGCAGATAGGAATAAGAGGGCACCTCCTCGGTGCGCAGCAGATCGGCGGCAATGGTGACCATGGCGGTGTTGCCGGTGTTCAGCTGATAGGTGAACGTCTCCTGCGTGGCGTACAGCGGCTTGTCGCCGTCTGTCAGCTCAAAATTTTCAAAGGTACCGACGACCTCCCCATTTCCTCTGACGGTGACGGTCAGGTGACAGTCGGCGGCATCGCGGGAGAACTCCTCCGCAAAAACGCGGGGCAGGTCGCTGATCACCTGAGCCCGCTCCTCCTCGGTGACATCTCCATTTTCAACGGTACTGTAGTCATAGGTGCCGTCACTGACCAGCACGCCCGCATTGGCCAGCGTGCCGCGCAGGAAGCTGTCAGCGGTGTCGATGGATCTGACGCAGTTTCCCTCGTACATCGTCTGGCGCAGGAAGTCGCCGCCGTCCAGAAACACGTCGTAGCTGATAAGGATACCCACACCCACGCCGCCCAGAACGGTCAGCACGCCGAACACCAGCGTCAGCACGAAGGCGGCGGCCTTCGCCCACATCTTGTCTAAAAATCCCTTCATGAGATGCCGCCCTCCATCTTATAGCCCTTGCCCCAGACCACCTTGATGTACCGGGGCTCTGAGGGGTTGATCTCCAGTTTTTCCCGCAGGTGCCGGATGTGTACGGCGATGGCGCCCGCCGCGTTCAGCGGCACGTCCTCCCACACCCGGCGGTAGATCTCATTGGGGGAGAACACCGTCCCCGCGTTCCGCATGAGGAACCGCAGGATGTCGTACTCCTTGGGTGTCAGGGCCACTGGGTCGCCGTCCACGGTGACGGTCTTGGCGTTGTCATCCAGGCAGATGCCGCCGATGATGAGCGTGCTGGCCTGCACCTGCCCGCCGCCCAGCTGCAAATACCGCCGCAGCTGTGAGCGTACCCGGGCCAGCAGCTCCACCGGGTTGAAGGGCTTGGTGATATAGTCGTCCGCGCCCACGTTCAGCCCCAGTACCTTGTCGGTGTCCTCGCCCTTGGCGGTCAGCAGGATCACGGGTACGTTGCTGGTCTGCCGCAGCTGGGCCATGGCGGACAGTCCGTCCATCACGGGCATCATGATATCCATCAGAATGAGGTGCACGTCCTCCCGCGCCGCCGCGGCCAGGGCCTCTTTCCCGTTGCAGGCGGACAGCACCCGGTAGCCCTCGGCCTTGAGATAGATCTCCAGCGCGGAGACGATATCCTTTTCATCATCAACGACCAAAATCGTGTACATAGAGGGACCTCCTGTGGGAGTAATACATCTATCATACCCCTATTCCCGCCTTTGCACAAGGTCAATTCTTCACAGCGGGGGAGGGGAGCGACGTCAGGTTCACGCTGTGGTGGATGGGCTTCCATTCCACCTTCATAAACAGGGCTGCCATGGAGATGGGGAGGTACGTCAGCATGAACAGCGGGAACGTCAGAGTGAAAGCGATCTTTTTCCACGCCGGCGCGTGGATACGCCGCCACTCGCTGGCCACGGTGATGCCGCCCAGCACCAGCAGCGTGGCCAGGATACTGCCCATGCACTCCAGCAGGGAGCGAAGGGCGAACCATACGCCGTCGCCCTGCATAAGGCCCAGCGCCGTCAGCGTCAGGTTGGCCAGCAGACCCAGGGCCGTCAGGATAAACGCCGGCAGGATGGACATGGACATATCGAAGCAGCTCCAGCTGCCCCGGGCCGTGCCCTTCAGCAGGTCCGCGCCGTAGCGGCGGAATACCTGTATGTAGCCCTTGGCCCAGCGCAGCCGCTGGCGCACGGACTGGCGAAAGTCGGTGGGCTGCTCGTCGTACAGCACCGCGTCCTCGCAGATGGCGATCCTCTCGCCCCGCAGAATGTGGTGGATGGAAAACTCAATGTCCTCCGTCAGCAGATAGAACCGCCAGCCATGGCTCTCGTCCAGTATCCGCTGCGAGAACAGAAAGCCTGTCCCGCCCACGGCGGCGCTGCTGCCCAGCCGGTTCCGCGCGCCGTTCAGATAGCGGCTCTCCCGCAGGAACCACAGGGCGTACCCGGCGCTGATCCAGTTGTCGCCGAAATTTTTGCTGTTGCGGTAGCTGGTCACGATCTCGTTTCCGGCGGAGAAGCTCTCGTTCATGCGCTCGAGGTAGTCCGGCGAGAGGATGTTGTCCGCGTCGAACACGAAGTAGCCGTCAAAGCCCTCCGGATAGTCTGCGCCGATGTGCTGCAGCAGAAAATCCAGGGCGTAGCCCTTGCCCACGTTCACGTGATTGAAGCGCTCATACACCACCGCCCCGTGTGCCCGCGCGATGGCGGCGGTGCTGTCGGTGCAGTTGTCCGCCGCCACGAACACCGTTACCAGGGACATATCGTAGGTCTGCGCGGCCAGCGAGTCCAGCAGCCCGGCAATGACGTTTTCCTCGTTCCGCGCAGCGATGAGCACCGCGTACCGATGGGACGCGGCAGGGTGGGGAAGGGGCCGGCGCTTTTTCAGCAGCACCAGCGGGATATAGAGAAATTGATAGGTGTAGCAGATAAAAAACAGCGCCGAGATCACGGCATTGATGGTCCGCAGCGTGGGTTCCATAGGGGCACTTCCTTTCTTTCCTTTCTGGCTCCATGGTACCGAAATGCCTCTTAAGAAACAAGCAGGGGGAGGATTAAGACTTTATTAAGACGAAAAAGTAAACCTGTAAGCTGCCGCGGGCAGTTTACAGGTTTACCATAATTAAAATTATTGTCAACTTATTACAGCAGCAGCCCGGCCAGATGCCCGGACGACCAGGCCCATTGCAGGTTGAAGCCGCCGCAGTCGCCGTCCACGTCCAGCACCTCGCCGCAGGCGTACAGCCCCGGAACGACGCGGCTTTCCAGCGTTTCCGGGTCAAATTCCTCCGTCCGCAGGCCGCCCGCCGTGACCTGTGCCTGGTCAAAGCCGCAGGTGCCGGTGATAGGGAGCGCAAAGCGCTTCACCTGCCGGGCGATACGCTCCAGATCGCTGTCGGTGAGGTCGGCGGCGCGCTGGCTGGTGAACCCGGCGGCCTTGCAGAGCATCTGCCCCAGCCGGGTGTGGCCAGAGCACCTGCCCCAGCCGGGTGTGGCGGGAGCCTACCAGCAGGGTGGAGGCCTCGCGAGCGCCCATGGCCTCCCGCCGCAGGCGCAGCCAGTCCAGCACCTCCCGCGTCTCCCAGTCAGGGAAGAAGTCCAGCGCGCAGACCAGCCCCTCGCCGCCGGTGGACACCGTCCGGGAGATGTCGAAGATCGCCGGACCGCTGACACCGTATTCGGTGAACAGCACCTCGCCGTGGTTCGCCGCCACACGCTCGCCGCCCCGGAGGATGGCGATGCTGCACTCGGCCTTGATGCCCTTCAGCGCCCGGGGATAGGTGGGATCGGTCCTCAGCTGCACCAGGGAGGGATACAGCACGGTGCGGTGGTGTCCCAGCATTTTGGCAAGGCGATAGCCGTCCATGACGCCGCCTACTTTGCTGCCGGCGGCCCCGCCGGCGGCCAGTATGACCTTCCGCGCGGCAAAGACCTCCGCCTCGGTCCTGACGGTGAAGCCCTCCGCTATTCGCTTTACGGCGGTGACCGCCTGCCCGGTGCAGACCCGGATGCCGGGGCGCTCCAGCGCGTAGCGCAGCACGTCCAGCACACTGCCGGCCATGTTGCTCATGGGGTACACCCGGCCGCTGTCCTCGCTGACCGTCAGCAGTCCCAGTGAGGCAAAATACTGCAGCGTTGTGCCTGTGTCAAAGGCGCGCAGCGCGTGAGCGCAGAAACTGCTGTCCTCCCCATGGTAATGATCGGGAGATACATGGTAGTTGGTCAGATTGCACCGGCCGTTGCCGGTGGCCAGCAGCTTGCGCCCTACCCGGCTCTGCCGTTCCAGCAGGACGACGCTGCGGCCGTTTTCCGCGGCGGTCAGCGCCGCCATCATGCCGCTGGCGCCGCCGCCGATAACGATAACGTCCGTCATTTCGCGCCCTCCAGCCGCCGGCGGGTCAGATAGCCCTCCAGCATCAGCGCGGCGGCCACCGCGTCCACGGTCTTCTTTCGCTTCTTGGCGTTCTGCCCGTTCTGAAACAGGATGTTGTGGGCGTCGATGGTGGTGCGGCGCTCATCCCAGAGGATGACCTCCAGCCCGGTCGCCTGCCGCAGCAGCGCGCCGAAGGCGGCGCATTTCTTGGCCCGGGGCCCCTCGGTGCCATCCATGTTCCGGGGGTAGCCCAGCACCAGCAGCTGTACGCCGTGCTCGGCGATGAGCCGCTGTATGCCGGAGAGCACCTCCTCCTGTCGGCGGGAGTGGAGGGTGTCGGAGTAGCCCGCCAGCGTCTCGGTATAGTCGGAAATGGCGATGCCGGTGTGGGCGTCGCCGTAGTCGATGGCCATGATCTTCATGGGGATGTACCTCACTTTTCGCGGCGTGCGCCGCCGCGTTTTTTCATATCGGCTCTATCATACACAAAATGACGGCGGGAAGCAACAGAAAATGGGACGAAACCGCGAAAAATACGGGATTTTTCTGCAAAAAGCGGTTGACCGGCGGGGGAAAGTGTGGTATAGTGGGCATTACCTGTGAGTGGGTGCTTTCTTTTTGCGCGCTTTTTCGCTTCGGGGGCGCAGAGGGAGATCATCCGGCAGGGAGGCAAAAGGGCGTTCCGGAACGGAAGCCTAATCTAATAAGGAGGTGCCGTTAATGCGCGTGAAGATCACTTTGAGATGCAACGAGTGCAAGCAGAGAAACTACAACACGATGAAGAACAAGAAGAATACCCCTGACAAGCTTGAGCTGAACAAGTATTGCCCCTTCTGCAGAAAGCACACCGTCCATACCGAGACGAAGTAACCGGAAGGAGATATTGACATGGCTGAAGAGAAGAAGGTCAGTAAAGATCGCGGCAAGTGGTTCCGCGAAATGAGAAGCGAACTGAAGAAGGTCGTTTGGCCTGATGGCAAGACTACCGCCAAGAACACCGGCACCGTCCTGCTGTGCTCCCTGATCGTGGGCGCGGCGATCTGGATCTTTGATGCCGTGGCCGTGCTGGCGGTGGATACCCTCATCGGTCTGTTCTAAGGTACAGGACATGGCTGATAACGCAAAGTGGTATGTAGCACATACCTATTCCGGCTATGAAAACGCGGTAAAGGCCGCCATCGAAAAGTCCGTGGTGAACCGCGGGATGGAGGACATGGTCCTCAAGACCGAGATCCCGATGGAGACGGTCACCGAGGTCACCGAGACCGGCGTGATGAAGGAAGTGCAGCGGAAGGTATTTCCCGGCTACGTCCTCATCAAGATGGTCATGACGGACGATACCTGGCACCTGATCCGCAACATCCGCGGCGTCACCGGCTTCGTGGGCGAGGCCAACAAGGCTATCCCCCTGACCGAGGACGAGGTGGCGGCGCTGGGCATGGAGAAGCGCGAGATCGTCGTGCTCTACCATGTGGGCGACACGGTGCGTATCACCGAAGGCCCGCTGTCCAGCTTCACAGGTACCGTGGAGGAGATCGAGCCGGAGAAGAACCGGGTGCGCGTGGTCGTATCCATGTTCGGACGCGAGACCCCCGTTGATCTCGAACTGGACCAGGTCGAGGTCAGCAGCAACTGAGCGCAGAGCGTCTGCGCGGAAGTCCGGCGCAGGTGTGCCGGCAAAGTGGGAGAGACGCTGCGCGTCTCGCCAAAAGCGGCAAGTATCCCCGCCGCTACCACATTTTATTGAAGGAGGTGCCTACAAATGGCACAGAAAGTAGTTGGATACGTCAAACTGCAGATCCCCGCGGGCAAAGCAACTCCCGCACCCCCCGTTGGCCCGGCCCTGGGTCAGCACGGCATCAACATCGCTGCCTTTACCAAGGAATTCAACGAGCGCACCAAGAATGACATGGGCCTGATCATCCCCGTGGTCATCACCGTGTACGCTGACCGTTCCTTTAGCTTTATCACCAAGACCCCTCCCGCGGCTGTCCTCATCAAGAAGGAGTGCAACATTGAGTCCGGTTCCGGCGTTCCCAACAAGGAGAAGGTCGCTACCATTTCCAAGGCCTCCATTCAGAAGATCGCCGAGCTGAAGATGCGCGACCTGAACGCCGCGTCTCTGGAAGCCGCCATGAGCATGATCGCCGGTACCGCCCGTTCCATGGGCGTCGTGGTCGGCGAGTAAGGAGGGTGTAAGAAATGTTTAGAGGTAAGAAATATCAAGAGAGCGCCAAGCAGATCGACAAGGCTACGCTGTATGATCCCAAGGAGGGTCTGGAGCTGATCTGCAAGACCGCTTCCGCCAAGTTCGACGAGACCGTGGAGCTGCACGTCAAGCTGGGCGTGGACTCCCGTCACGCTGACCAGCAGGTCCGCGGCGCCATCGTGCTGCCCAACGGCACCGGCAAGTCCGTCCGCGTCCTGGTGTTCGCCAAGGGCGACAAGGCCGAGGCTGCCAAGGCCGCCGGCGCCGACTACGTGGGCGAGATGGACCTGGTGGAGAAGATCCAGAAGGAAAACTGGTTCGACTTCGACGTGGTCGTCGCCACTCCCGATATGATGGGCGTCGTTGGCCGTCTGGGTAAGGTCCTGGGCCCCAAGGGCCTGATGCCCTCTCCCAAGTCCGGCACCGTGACTCCCGACGCCGCCAAGGCTGTTCAGGAGGCGAAGGCCGGTAAGGTCGAGTATCGTCTGGACAAGACCAACATCATCCACTGCCCCATCGGCAAGGTGTCCTTCGGCGCTGACAAGCTGTTTGAGAACTATTCCGCCCTCATCGGCGCTATCATCAAGGCCAAGCCCGCCGCTGCCAAGGGTCAGTATATCAAGTCCTGTGTGGCCGCTTCCACCATGGGCCCCGGCGTGAAGATGAACGCCAACAAGCAGCTGTAATTTTGTGAGGGCACCGCGATACCGACTCCACCGCACAGCTCACCGGCAGATTTCCCGCAGGCCTGCGTTGAAGCCTCTTGAAATACACAAAGTATTCCTGCGAGACTTCGCCTTGCCCAGCGAAAAATCTGCGCGGAGATCTGAACGGCGGCTCGGTATCTTGGTACCCGGGGCGCTTTCAGGAAGTGTCCTGAAAATGCCGGAAAATTGTTATCTTTGGCTTGACAAGCTGTGAAGCCTTGGATATAATATTGGTTGCGTTCCAAAGACAGCAGGTGGCGAAAGCCGTAAGTCCTGCCGAGGATGGCAAGTCATTTTGATTGCTTTTACCGTCCTCATGTCCTTTGGCATGAGGACGGTTTCCTTTTTTGAACGTACCGACAATTCTAACGGAGGTGAAATCAAAGAATGCCCAACGCAAAGGTTCTGTCTGAAAAGCAGGCGATCGTGGCGGCGCTGACCGAAAAGCTGCAGAATTCCGCAGCCGGTGTCATCGTTGATTACAAGGGCATCACCGTGGCAGAGGATACCGAGCTGCGCGCGGAGTGCCGTAAGAACAACATTGAGTACGCTGTCATCAAGAATACCCTGCTGCGTTTCGCTTTCAACAACTGCGGTCTGAACGAACTGGACGATCAGCTCAACGGTACCACTTCTCTGGCTATCTGTGTTGACGATCCCGTCGCCCCGGCCCGTGTGATGGCGGACTACGCAAAGAAGCTGAAGGACAAGTTCGAGATCAAGGGCGGTTTTATGGAAGGCAAGGTCGTCTCCATGGAGACCGTGAACGCGCTGGCGTCCATTCCCGCCCTGCCCGTGCTGCAGGCGCAGGTCCTGGGCACCATGCTGGCCCCTATTTCTGGTCTGGCTTGCGTGCTGAAGCAGATTGCCGAGAAGAACGGCGCTGCCGCCGAGTAATTCGGCTCCCTTTCCATCGCAGGCACAGGGCCTGCACAACATCAATTTAAATCTTACAAATAGGAGGCTATCACAATGTCTGAGAAGATTACTGCTATGATCGAAGAGATCAAGGGTT
>FR881545.1:26988-27189 GCA_000435555.1 Firmicutes bacterium CAG:176 | reverse complement strand
TGGTCAATACGACGCGATTGAAAAAACAAGAGACGGCAATGGTATTGTCGGTAATATCTCCGGCGGCACGTTCTCTAACAGCGTAAATCCGACCTATCTTGCCGATGGATTGAAGTACGAGGTCTACGCCGGCGGTAAGTACAGCTATTACAGTGATTTTGATTCCGCTGCCGCAGCTGCTGCGGCAGGGAGGGGTGGAGT
>FR881545.1:22532-26932 GCA_000435555.1 Firmicutes bacterium CAG:176 | reverse complement strand
GGCGTTGTTCCGTTTCACATCGACTACGCTGACGGAACCGGTGTGAAGCCGGTGCTACGGATGTCGAAAGACAATTTTGAACTGCCTACGCCTACGCGCAGCGGCTATACCTTCAAGGGTTGGAAGATCGCTTTGCACGAAGGAGAGCAGATACCTGGATTTACCGGCACCTATACCAGCGAGCAGGTGAAGGACATTGTTTTTGCGGAAGCCGCCACGGACGGAGGAGCAATCAACCGCTTCAGCGATGGCGCCTATCTCACCGCGGTCTGGTCCGCCAACTCCTATTACTACTACTCCTCCGCCACCGATACCACCTCCACCACCAAGGGATCTCCCAAGACCTTTGACGCGGGCGTGGGCATCTACGCCGTGACGGCTCTGCTGTCCGTGACCGGCATGGCGTGGGCCGGCAAAAAGCGGCACTAAGTCAACAAAAAAGAAAGCCCGTAAGGGCTTTCTTTTTTGCTTCACCGGCAGACAGAAAAGCGGCCGCCCTCAGGCGGTCGCTTTTCTGATAATGATCTCGTTCTCCATCAGGTCGATCTTCTCGATCTGCCCATTTACCACCGTGGGGATGCCCATGATATCGGTGAACACCAGCTGCCCGTCCTTCTGTGTCACGGACGCCACGTTTTTGCACACCGGCTGCCGTTCCGCCGTCCATACTGTGGAAAGACACATCGTTTATTCCTCTCCTTTCAGGATACGCAGGGCCTCCGCCAGCTTCTCGTTGCCCACGGTCAGGTCCACCACTGCCTCGTGCAGCAGCTGCGCGGCCTCGCCCTCCACGCTGTGGGCCAGCTCGTGCAGCTCCTCGGCGTGGTGCTGGTTGTGCGTCACCATGTACGCCAGCAGCGCCACCGTTTCCTCCGGCGAGTGGTGCTCATGTGTATGCCCGTGATCGTGCCCATGCTCGTGGGTATGGGCGTGTGTGTGCGGCGCGTCTGCACCGGCATGATCGGCCGAATGTACGGCCGCTTTCTCGTCAATAGTACACATATCCGCACCTCCGTTTTTTCTGTGCTTATTCTACCACGGCGGCGCTGAAAAGTCAATTTTCCTCCCCAAATCGTCAAAAAACCGACGATAACAGACATATCTCCTGAAAGTGTCCGAAATCTGTGCAAACAACACAATTTCATTGACAAATTTTCTGCAATTATGTATAATTTTACTGGACAATACTGCGCGTTCCGCGCAGCAAGGAGGACGAGAGATGAGGGACCTTAAACATCTGATTTACTTTGAGAACCTGCTGCAAGAGGCCAATAACGACCTGGTGAAGCAGGCGAAAAGTGACGGAAAACTGGCTTTAGGCTACACCTGCTATTTCATGCCCGAGGTGCTGCTGGACCTGCCCGGCTGCTTCTCTGTGCGCCTGCGCGCCCCCCGCTGCACATCCCCTGATATGGCGACCTATTATATGTCTTCCCGCACCTGTCACTACGGCCGCAGCCTTCTTGAGCGTGCCCTGGAGGGCGGCTTCAATTTCCTGGATGCCCAGCTGGCTACCGAGACCTGCACCGTGACCTGCCGTTTTCAGGAGCACCTCCAGCGTATGGATATCATCCAGAATGAGCGCTTCAAGTGCGAGTTCATGGATGTCCCGTTCAAAAAGACGGAAAACAGTATTGACCATTACGAGGCACAGATCAAGGCCCACGTCCTGGATTTCCTCCATGACAATTACGGCGTGGACACCTCTGACGAGGCCCTGCGCCAGACCATCGAGAGCCACAACGAGCTCTGCCGTATTATGCAGGCTATCGGCGATTACCGCAAGCTGGACGTGCCCACCATCACCGGCTATGAGTACCATGTCATCAACCTGGTGACCCTGGCCTGTCCCAAGTACCTGATCATCGACAAGCTCCGCGAGACGCTGGAGGAGCTGAAGACCCGTGAGCCGGACGCCAGACCCCAGTACCGCTGCAAGGTCCTGCTGGCCGGCAGCGAGAACGACGACCCGGACTTTACCAAGCTTATCGAAAGCTGCGGCGCCCTGGTGGTGGCGGACCGCTACTGCTACGGCGGCATGGAGTCCCGTCTGCCCATCGAGATCCGGGAAGGGGAGACGCCGCTGCGTGCCATCGCCCGCCACTATCTGCTCACCAGCCAGTGCACCCGCTTTATGGAGCAGCATGAGATGCGCCAGCGCAAGCAGCACATCGCCGACCTGGCAAAGGCGTACAAGGCGGACGGCATCATCGTGGCCTCCAACAAGTTCTGCGAGTACTGGAGCTATGAGCGTGTCATCGATACCGTCGTTCTCCAGCGCGACTTCGGCTATCCTGTCTGTTCCATCGAGAAGGAGTATATCAACGCGGCCAGCGGCCAGCTGCGTACCCGGTTCCAGGCGTTCATTGAGAGCGTGGAGATCAAGAAGATCCAGGAGGGCGTGAAGAGATGAAGAAATTTGATCTGAAAAACGTGGTGGAGAAGGTCAAGACCACGGATTATAAAAAGCTGGCTAAGGATTTCTGGTACGGCAAGCCCCACGGCGAGCGCCGCCTGGGCGACCTGTACTGCGACAAGACCGGATTGTACAAGCACCGCGAGTGGCGCGGTGTGAAGGACACCTTCTACTATTTCAACAAGGTGTGGCTGTACAACTACGGTATGCTGGTCTACGATGTGATGCGCTACGGCGGCATCTGGACCTTTGCCAAGGGCTGCTGGCGCTATCGCTGGATGGGCCAGACCTATCTGCCCGTGCTCCACTGGTTCGACCGCGGCATGGAGGGCCTGCGGGGTGAGGCGCTGCGCGCCTGTCCGCTGCACTATCGGGCCATGACCAACGCCACTATCTACCAGTTCATGCAGATGTTCCGCAACGACCTGAACACCAACAAGGGGAATAAGAAGGTCCAGGCGCGGCACGACAAGACCATCGCCCACGACGAGACGGTGTGGGGCGGCATTTTCTATCCCTTCAGCAAGGAAGTGGAGAACGTCCCCCTGCAGATGATCCCCTATTTCGTCACCTGCCATGTGAACAACCACACGGTCCTCAACTACATCGACGCGGTGCAGTCTCTGGGCCTGCCCGGCGACCCCTGTCCCATGTGTCAGGCCGAGGCCGGACTGTTCGTGCTGGATGATGTGCCCGACTACTACAAGGCGGTCATCACCTCCAACGAGGCCTGCGACGGCTCCGTGGCCACGTCCATCATTCAGGACTGGCTCATCGACAAGCCCCTGTTCGCCATGCCCCAGCCCATGCAGTTCGACGATCCGCTGGTCCACAAGCACTGCATGAAGGAGATCGAGGAGGCGTGGAAGTTCATCGAGGAGCAGACCGGCGTTCCCTTCGACTACCAGCAGCTGTGCAAGAAGCTGGAGAGCCAGAACGAGCTCCAGCGCTTCGAGTGGGAGAAGTGGGATGTGGCGGCCAACACCAATTATTATCCCATCAACGGCGTGTCCCAGGCGCTGTACCGTATTTACCAGTCTCAGTACGGCGATCTGCCCATCTGGCACGAGACGGACAAGAAGGTCCGCAAGATCATGGAGAAGTGCGTGGAGCAGCGCATCAACAACTTCCCGCTGACCCGCCACCGCGTCATTGCCTGGTCCTGTGCGCCGCTGTACTATTCCAACTGGTGCACCTGGGCCTATAACTGCTGGGGCCTGAACACCGTCATGAACATGGACTCCCTGATGTTCGATATGACCCTCCGCACCGACGGCTACGAGCACACCCTGGAGGACATGGCGACCTACCACGAGTGGGCGCCGATGCGCCGCATGGCTGTGGGTGGTATGCACCACATCTTCGAACTGTGGGAGAACATGGAGCGCTTCCACTGCGACATGGTCATGATGTACGACCAGCTGCTGTGTAAGGGTATGCAGGGCGTCCACGGCCTGTTCGAGGATGAGTTCCGCGCCCGCAATATCCACGCCATCTGGATGCCCCATGCCCTGCCCGACAAGCGTAATGTCTCCCGGGCCGAGATCCGCAGCATCATCAATGACTACATGACCACCGTCATGCAGGAAGAGCCGCTGGATCCGTCTTTGCTGGAGTTCGACGATTCTATGAGCTGGTAAGAGGAGGAAGAGAACATGAAAACTGTATTCAAGATTTTGAAAAAGGTCGTCCTGATCGGATTGGGCATCTACGCCGCACTGTTCGCCGTGTTCTTCTTCGACCTGGACGGCAAGGCGCTGTTCTACGGTGTGGAGCCGTTCCTGTGCCGCCATTACGACCGCATGGAGCGCCGCGATCCGCTGAAGCAGAAGTACGATATGGACAAGCCCCGATACGAGTATAACAAGTGAGGCGATACCCTTGAGCGAACACAGTCATACCCACACCCATGTGGACGAGAACGGCCGGGTCTATGAGCACAGCCACGGCCACCACCATGCCCATGCCCAGACCAAACCCGTCC
>FR881545.1:0-22505 GCA_000435555.1 Firmicutes bacterium CAG:176 | reverse complement strand
GTGCTGAACCGGCTGAGCCGGGCACAGGGCCATCTGGATGCCGTGCGGAAGATGGTGGAGCGCGGCGAGGACTGCGCCGAGGTGCTGGTGCAGCTCAGCGCGGTGATCTCCGCGCTGAACGGCACGGGCCGCGCCATTCTCAAGGATCACATCAGCCACTGTATCGTGGATGCGGTGGAGGCCGGTGACCAGGAGGCCATCCAAGCGCTGAACGAGGCCATCGACCGCTTTATGCGGTAGCGCTCCGGACACCGGCGGCAGAATGTCTGAATACCGCCCTGCGGCATTGACAGCGGCAGGGCGGGGGACTATACTAAACGTGAGTGACAGAGAGGGAGGAAGACTATGATTTCCGGCATCGTCTACACATCCAATTCCGGCTACACGGCGCAGTACGCCCGTCTGCTGGGCGCCGCACTGGATCTGCCCGTGACCGACGCCAAGTGGGGCGCCGATCCCCATCCGGGCAGGGCGGTCATTTACCTGGGCTGGCTCATGGCCGGCAAGGTCCAGGGATATGCGAAAGCGGCCAAAGAATTTGATATCCGCGCCGTCTGCGCCGTGGGCATGGGTCCCGCCAGTCAGGCCGGAGCCGAAAAGGTCCGGGCCAAGATGGGCATTCCGGCGGAGGTGCCGGTATTCACCCTGCAGGGCGGCTTCGATATCAACAAGCTGCACGGACCCTATAAGTGGATCATGCAGCTGAAGTGCAAAGAGATCCGCAAAACGCTGGCGGGGAAGGCCAGTCTCAGCCCCGCCCAGCAGCTGACCTACGACATGGCGACCAAGGGTGCCAGCGCCGTCAGCGCGGAGAACCTGGCACCGATCATCGACTGGTATAAAACGAAGGAGGGCTGACCATGAGGAAGTTTTTACACATGGCGGGCGGTATCGCCAAAAAGACGCTGGCCACTGCTGCAAAGCTGGCGAAGAAGCTGGCGCACATCGTATTGCAGGCTGCCGGCGCGGCAGTGTCCGCCGTGGGCAGGGCTGTGAAGGGCCTGCTGGGCAAGGCGGCCTGCGGCGTGGGCAAAAAGGTACAGAAGTTCATTCCGCCGGTGTGCAAGGTCGTGATGATCGTGTCCGGCGCGGTGGCGCTGCTGTCCTGCTTGGGCTGGCTCATCAGCCGCAAAAAATTCGCGTAAGCGAAACGCGTATACCACAGGGAGATGCGCCAGGGCGCATCTCCCTTAAACAAAGCCCCGCGTTTCCACGCACCGCGCAGGGAAGGGCGGGGGAGAGCAAAGGAGATCTGAGCAAGTATGAAGAAAAAGGCATTCAAAGCGGAGAGCAAGCGCCTGCTGGACCTGATGATCAATTCCATCTACACCCATAAGGAGATATTCCTGCGGGAGATCATCTCTAATGCCTCCGACGCTATCGACAAGCTGTGCTACCTGAGCCTGACGGACGACAAGGTGGGCTTGACTCGGGACCAGTTTGAGATCAAGCTGTCCATCGATAAGGAGCGCCGCCTGCTGACCGTCAGCGACAACGGCATCGGCATGAGCCAGGAGGAGCTGGAGAACAACCTGGGCGTCATCGCCTCCTCCGGCAGTCTGAAATTCCGCCAGGAGGTGGAGGGTGACGAGAGCGCCGATACCGACATCATCGGCCAGTTCGGCGTGGGCTTCTACTCCGCTTTCATGGTGGCCGACGAGATCACCGTCATTACGAAGAAATACGGCGAGGACCAGGCCTGGAAGTGGCAGTCCACCGGCGTGGATGGCTATACCATTGAGCCCTGCGAGAAGGATACGGTGGGCACCGATATCATCATGCACATCAAGCCCGATACCGAGGAGGAAAAGGACGAATACAGCCAGTACCTGCGGGAGTACCCCCTGTACAAACTGGTGAAGAAGTATTCCGACTATATCCGTTTCCCCATCCGTATGCTCATGCCCCATCCGGAGCTGAAGGAGGGCAGCACCCAGGAGAACCCCGAGTACGAGGAGAAGTTCGAGTGGGAGACGCTGAACAGCATGGTGCCCCTGTGGCAGCGGAAGAAGGCCGACGTCAAGAAGGAGGAGTACGACGAGTTCTATCAGCAGCGCTTTGCGGACAGCCAGCCGCCGTTGAGTGTCATCACCGTCTCTGCCGAGGGCGCCGTGACCTATAAGGCCCTGCTGTTTATACCGGA
The DNA here is from genome assembly GCA_000435555.1 of Firmicutes bacterium CAG:176. Taxonomy (GTDB): domain Bacteria; phylum Bacillota; class Clostridia; order Oscillospirales; family Oscillospiraceae; genus Vescimonas; species Vescimonas sanitatis. Next base: position 20,362 of record FR881545.1, on the reverse strand, counting down.
GAAGGCGCCCCTGCGCTACTACTCCGAGGAGTTCGAGGGCGGGCTGCAGCTGTACTCCGCCGGCGTGATGATCATGGACAAGTGCAAGGAGCTGCTGCCCGAGTGCTTCAACTTTGTCCGCGGTGTGGTGGAGTCCCCGGATCTGAACCTGAATATCTCCCGTGAGCTTTTGCAGCACGACCGCCAGCTGAAGCTCATCGGCGCCAACCTGGAAAAAAAGGTCAAGGCCGAGCTGGAGCGTCTGCTGCGGGACGAACGCGAGAAGTATGAGTCCTTCTGGCAGTCCTTCGGCCGCCAGATCAAGCTCAGCGCCATGGACAACTACGGCGAGAAAAAGGATATGCTTCAGGATCTGATGCTGTTCTATTCCTCCACCGAGAAAAAGCTGGTGACGCTGGACGAGTACGTCTCCCGTATGCAGGAGGGCCAGAAGTACATCTACTTTGCCTCCGGCGACACGGTGGACGCTGTGGACCACATTCCCCAGACGGAGCTGCTGAAGGACCGGGGCATGGAGATACTCTACTTTACCGACAAAGCCGACGAGTTTCTGTCCGATATCCTGAGGTCCTATAAGGATAAGCCCTTCCGTTCCGCCACCGACGGCGATCTGGACCTGCCCGGTGAGGCCGAGAAGCAGGAACAGGACGAGCAGCAGTACAAGGAGGCCTTTGCCTTTATCAAGGAGGCCCTGGGCGGTCAGGTGAGTGAGGTCAAGGCCTCCACTCGTCTGAAGACCCACCCGGTCTGCCTTTCCAGTGGTGAGGGCGTTACCTTCGAGATGGAAAAGTACTTCACGGCTGCCCAGCCGGAGCTGGGGCTCAAGGCCAAGCGTATTCTGGAGATCAACGTGGATCACCCCGCCTTCTTGACCTTCGAAAAGACCCGGCTCACCGACCCGGAGAAAGCCAAAAAGTTCGCCCAGGTCTTCTACAACCAGGCACAGCTGATCGCCGGTCTGCCCATCGACGATCCCACCGCCTACACCGACCTGCTCTGCTCCCTGTGGCAGTAGATCATCAGAAAAAGAATGACCGCCGTGAGGCGGTCATTCTTTTTCCAAAACGACAAAAAATACGGCACAAATAGTTGCAAAAATAGTTGAAAAATGCTAAACTATAAATAGTGTGTGAACCAGCAAGACCCACGACCCAAATCCGGGGAGAAGTCCCCATTGAGAAGGAGTTTTGCCCATGAAAGACTTGAAGCACCTGATCTGGTTTGAGGACCTTTTACAGCAGGCCAACAACGAGTTGGTCCAGCGCGCCGCGGCGGAGGGCCAGCTGGCTCTGGGATATAACTGCTACTATATACCCGAAGTGCTGCTGAATTTGCCAGGCTGCTTTTCCAGCCGCCTTCGGGCCCCCAACAGCGGCACCGCAGAGATCGCGTCCTACTACATGACCAACCGCAACTGTCCCTATGTCCGCTGCATCCTGGAGCGGGCCATCGAGGGCGGCTTCAACTATCTGAACGCTTTGTTCGGTGCGGAGGGCTGCGCCGCCATGGAGCGCATGGAGGAGCATTTCGCCCTGCTGAAGCCGGTGAAGAACGACCGCTTCATCACCACCATCATCGACCCACCCATGAAAGGCGACAGGACCAGCCTGGATTACTACAAGGCACAGCTGAAAGCAAAGGTACTGGACGCCCTGCGCGACAGCTTCGGCGTGGATACCTCCGACGATGCGATTCGTGCCGCCATTGAAAAGCACAACCGTCTCTGTCGGGTCATCACGGAGATCGGCGACCTCCGTAAGGCGGAAAACCCGGTCATCACCGGCTATGAATACCACGTCATCGTCCTGGTGAGTCAGGTCTGTCCCCATGACCTGATCCTGCCGTATCTGGAGGAGACGCTGGCGGAGCTGAAAACACGCCGGCCGGAGGCGGAATTCCCCTTCCGTGCCCGTGTCGTGCTGGCCGGAAGCGAGATCGACGACCCGGAATTTACCAAGCTGTTGGAGAGCTGCGGTGCCATGGTGGTGGCAGATCGCTATTGCTTCGGCACCTTCCCCGGCCGGGAGGAGATCGAGATCCACGGCGGCGAGACGGCCTTCGACGCGGTATGTCGGCACTATCTGCACCACAACCAGTGCGTCCGGTTTATGGACGGCGCCAAGATCGACCAGCGGCACAGTGAGCTGCGCCGTCTGGCGGAGGACTACGGCGCCGACGGGATCATCTATGAGAGCATGAAGTTCTGCGAGTTCTGGAGCTATGAAAAGGTGCTGGCCAGCCACGTGCTTCAGCAGGAGATGGGCATCCCCTGCTGCACCATCGAGAAGGAGTACACCCTGGGCAGCGTCGGTCAGCTGCGTACCCGCTTCCAGGCCTTTGTCGAGAGTCTGGAGATCAAAAAGCTGGGCCATAAGGAGGTGTGACCATGGGACTGAAGCAGTGGACAAATGCCGTCATCGGCGTGATCGATAAAAAGCTGGAACGCTTTGACCCCAAGTGGCAGGCAGCTAACGGCAAGGGCGGTCTTCGCAGCCGCTATGAGGATAAGACCGGTATCGCCCGCCACCGGGAGTGGCGCGGTGTGAAGGATACCTTTGTGGACTACACCGCCTGGCTGAACAACCTGCTGGCCATGGGCAAAATGGTGGCCTCCGCCCCGGTGCCGATCCTCAAGGGCTTCTGGGAGTACCGTTGGATGGGCTCCTATCTGGGCACCTTCGCCTTTATTGACCGTCTCTTCGAGGGCTACCGGGAGGACGAGCTGAAGATCGCCCACATGAATATGCACTGTATCGTCAGCAGCCTCACGAAAAAGATCGCCCTGGTCCTGGCCAACGACAAGCGTCTGGGCGGCGGAAGGGACAGCGACAACATCGTTCCCATGGACGAGGTCATGCCGCCCCTGTTTATGACCGGCTTCCCCGGCCTGATCCCCATCCCCATCCAAACACTGCCGGAGTTCATCATCTGTGACATCGACCAACACCTGGAGCCCTACTACATCGATGTGGCCGAGTCCTTCGGCCTGGCCGCTGACGTCTGCTCCCGCTGCTCGGCGGAGACCGGCGTTGCCATCGACGACGATTTCCCCATTGTGGGCCGCGCTGTTCTGACCACCAATATGCCCTGCAACGCCAGCGAGGCCACCTCTATGTTCCAGCGCCGTCGCTTTGGTCTGCCGGATTTCCCCGTTACCATGGCCATGATCCACAACGAGCCCGGCGCGCACCCCTATTCCACCCAGGTCCTACGGGATGCCATCGCCTTTATTCAGGAGAACTACGGCGTCAAGTACGACTGGGAGGCCCTGTTCGCCCGCGCTGAGCACATGAACGAGCAGAACCGCATCGAGCTGGAGAAATGGGAGCTGTTCAAGACGCCTTATTCCGCCCTCTGCGGCATTGCCGAGAGTCTGTATCGGTTATATTCCTGGGCTTCCGTCAACGGCCAGGAGGACCAGTTCACTAAAAACGACCGCAAGGTGCTGAAGCTCATGCTGGAGGCCTACGAACGGAAGCATGAGCCTTTCGGCGGTACTACCCGCCACCGGGCATTCCTGTGGGGGCCCTCCGCGGTGTATTACACCGATTTCCCCACCTGGGTCCAGAACTGCTGGGGCATCAATATCGTGCTGAATATGGACTCCACCATGGGTCACAACATGATCTCCACCACCGACCCGGAACAGGCCATTCAGGATCTGGCCCTCTTCTCCGAAAAGGGCGTCATGCGCCACCATGCCGTGGGCGGCTGGGACAACGTCAACGCTGTGTGGGAGTGGGCCAGCAAGTTCAACTGCGACATGGTCATCTTCAATGACAATGTGGCCTGTAAGGGCATGAACGGTGTCCACGCTCTCATGGAGGAGCAGGCCCGTGACCTGGGCTTCCACTTCATATTCCTGGAGCACGACCTGGAGGACTGCCGTACCATCTCCCGGCGGGATATGCGGAACACCGTCAACAAATACATGACCGTCGTACTGAACGAGGCACCGCTGGACCCCACGCTGGTGGACTTTGACGACAGTCTGGCCTGGTAAGGAGGGAACCATATGAAATTCGCAGCCAAACTGCTGAAAAGCCTGCTTATCACCGCAGCGCTGCTGTTTGCGGGCACGTTCACCATCTATTATCTCAATCTGGAGAACAAGCTGATCTACAAGGTCATTTATCCTCTCCTGCAAAAGCACTACAACAGCCAGCAGCGTGACCGCCGCATTTGAAAAGAAGAAAAGGATACCCGCCCTCCGGCGGGTATCCTTTTGTGCAAAAGGCCGTCCTTCGATGGACGGCCTTTCGGCACACGAACAAAAAAGAACGGCCCTGTGGGCCGTTCTTTTGCCTGTGGATAGGGGAGAGGGCTCACTCCGTGGTGTGATGCTCCTTGCCGAAGTGCAGCTCGCGCATACCCTCCACCTCGTCGCAGATGGCCTTCAGGTTGCAGGAACCGCAGTCGGTAGGCATTCCCTCCAGGATCTTCGTCAGGCTCATGGTGATGTCCTTGACCGTCTTGGCGTCTCTGGTCAGCGCCGCGTAGTCCGCCTCCGGCGCGGTGATAAACAGCAGCTTCACCGCCAGAATGTTGCGGTTCTGCTTATACTGCCGGATAAAGTCCGCGCCGATGCGGCGGAACGTCATGCCCTTCTGCACCGCCTCCCGGCTGATACGCACCTGTTCCCGGCTGGATTCCGAGCTGGTGCGGATCATATAGCCCTTGGGGAACACATGGTACTTCACAAAGTCCATGTCCTGGATGGCCCGGAAGGCCTGCTCCGTGTCGTCCTCGTCATCTGACTCAATATCGCCGACCCGCAGCAGAGCAATGCGGGCATAGTGGCTGTCGCCGTTCAGCTCGTCCAGGTCCGGGCCGCAGACCACGATCTCGTCCCCGGGTACCAGATTGGAAGAGGAGGTCACACAGGTGAAATTCACCGCGCTTTTGCCGCTGCCGCCCAGCTCAAAGGCGGCGTCCCGCAGCATGACCAGCTCGAAAGCCCCGGTATCTTCCCAGGCCTCCGCCGGGTCATAGGCGTACCGCTTGGGCGTGGAGGCGCCGGCAAGCGCCTCCACCTCCCGTATGATCGGATTATACAGCTCCATCAGAACTTGATATCCACTTTCTTGCGGTCAAAGATCTTGTTGACCTGCACATAGGCCCAGCCCAGCAGCTTCTGGTCCAGGTTCCAGAAGTACACGACGAACAGTGCGCCCACGGCCACCGCCAGAATACGGATGAGCTTAAAGAGAAATTTGAAAACCTTACACATATCGTAGCCTCCTTAAATGGCAAGAGGTGTTCAGGCGCGGGCCATGCCCTTCTGCCGCGCGTACTCGGCGGCACCCAGCGCGCCCATCAGCTGGGGATCGGTCTTCAGGTCGATGACCTTCAGCTTCAGCACGTGCTCGATGGCCTGCTTCAAACCGGCATTTTTGGCGCAGCCGCCGGTCAGAGTGATGGCGTCGGTGGCGCCGGCCTTCTTGCTCATGACGAAGCAACGCTTGGCCACGGCCATCTGGATGCCGGCGGCGATCTCGTCCATGGGCTTGCCTTCGCCCACCAGGGTGATGACCTCACTCTCAGCGAACACGGTGCACTGCGCGGTGATGGGGATAACGTTCTTGGCCGTCAGGGACAGGTTGGAGAACTCGGGCAGCGTCATCTCGAAGCTGCGGGCCATGGCCTCATAGAACCGGCCGGTGCCGGCGGCGCACTTGTCGTTCATGGCAAAGTTCTTCACGGTGCCGTCGGTGTCGATGGAGATGCCCTTTACGTCCTGGCCGCCGATATCGATGATGGCCTTGACACTGGGATCGGTGACGTGCACGCCCATGGCGTGACAGGAGATCTCGGAGATATTCTCGTCGGCGAAGGGGACCTTGTTGCGCCCGTAGCCGGTGCCGATCAGATAGCCCAGCTCCTCAGAGGAGTTCAAGCCCACCTTGTTCAGAACCTCCTCCATAGCCAGCTTGGCGGAGACTTCGGAATTGATCTTGCTGCGGATGGTGGTGTCGGCGCAGATCTTGCCGTTCTCATCCAGAATGACCGCCTTGGTATAAGTGGAACCCACATCACAGCCGCCGTAGTATTTCATAGTCGTAAACTCCTTTATATATGTAGTAGTTGAGAATATTACATGCAGTTTTCGTCGTCGAAATCGCAGAGGGAGGGATCAATCGGCTCGGCGCGCATGACCGTGCGCATGTACTCGTTGACCTTGTCGCGCATGGTCTTGCGGGAGACGGTGCGGGGATCCATCAGGTCATGCTCGATCCAGATCATGTGATAGCCGCGCTCGCGGCCCTGCTCGTCCAGGATGCCCTGTACGGTGGCCATGTTCTTGCAGGCCACGTTCTGGTACATGATGATGATGTTGGTGTTCCACGCCTCGCACTGGCGCCACAGCTCGTCCACCACGTTCTGGTAGCCGCCGTTGGTGTGACGGCGCATGACCATACGCTCATACAGACGCGCCAGATCGCGCAGGGCCTCCTCCTTGTCCTCTGTCTCCAAAGGCTTGGTGAAGTTCAGGGATTCCATCTCCACCAGGATGTTGATGCCCCAGCAGTTGGCCAGCCAGTTGGAGAAGTTGGCGTAGTAGTGGGCGGGGCAGGACCAGACGATGCCGCGGTAGCGCATCTTGCCCACCCACGCCTCGTCGCGGCGCTGGTAGGACTGCATCAGCAGGTCGTTGACCTTGCGGCAGGTCTTCATGACGCGCGGGTCGATACCGCCGTCCATTTCGTAGTTCCACTTGCGGAACAGCTCGTAGCTGGGGCCGATGATCTGGGGATAGGCGGTCTTGTTGACCTCCCACTTTTCCAGCTCATACCGCGTCTCCTCGTTAAAGCGCTTCATGGCGGAGAAGTAGGCGTCCCAGCTCCACTTGGCGCCGGTCTGCTCCTCAATGAACTTGATGCACGCCCGGATATCCTCGGCGCCCATCTGCACCGTCTCCTCGTCCTCATACCGAACCGGGAAGCACAGGTGGAACACGGGCAGGTCGGGGAAGCGGCGGGACATATAGCTGGAGGCCATAGTGGAGCCGTCGCAGGGCATGGAGGAGGAGATAAAGCACTTGCCCATGTGGGGCAGGGCATCGATGACCAGCGCGCCGCACTCGGAGGACGGCACCGGGCAGCAGTCCGCCGGCAGGCCAAAGGACTCCACGGCGTCGATGTAGGGCACGCAGGTGAGCTGGTCGATCTCGGACACCAGGAACACCGGCATCAGCTGATAGGGGATACCCAGCAGGTCGGGGAAGCCGGCCATGATCTGGCCCATGGTCATCTCATCGAACAGAACGACCTTCTTGTTCAGCTCGGAGCTGTTGCCGTTCTTCTTATCGCACTTGGCCAGGAACACCAGATTTTCCGCCACATAGCGGAAAATGTCGTAGGTCATCAGGTGGCTCATTTTCAGGGCGTTGCCCCGTTGACCCATGGTGTTCTTATCCATGAAGCTCACGCAGCACATATAGGAGATCATCCAGCGATACCAGAACGTGGTATTCAGGGCGGGTATCAGATCCTTGGAGAAGGTGGCCAACAGCATGCCCCAGACCTTCAGCCAGCCGGAGAAGTCGACGAGGGTGCTCTCCACGCCGCGCCACTCCCGGCGGACAGTGGCCATGTCACCCTTGCGGTACAGGGCACCCAGATGCTTTTCGCCGTTGAGCAGCAGGTCCTTGCGCTCCGCGCAGGTCATGGCGGCAACGGTCTTGGCCTCCCGTGCTACACGGTTCATATTGTCAAGGAAATGCTCCTTCTGTTTCCTGCCAAAGGCTTTCCAGTCCGTCTCCTTGATGAGATCGAGAGCGATGGAGCCAAACTCCTTCAGGTTGGCAGCCTGCGCCTTCCAGTCCATCTCAGTCTTGGCGCGGAAGAATTCGGGATTGGGAAATTTCTTCTTGTCAGCCATCAGTTGGCACCTCCGTTCTGCTTGTGGAGCTTCTTGATCTCCAGCGACTCCACAAAGGCCTGCACGCGGGTTCGCAGCTGGCCGGAGTTGCCGTTGTTGTACAGACGGTCGATGCTCAGCACCGGCCAGTCATACTCCTCATGCATGATGTGGCTCACCAGCGCGCGCTCAAAGCCCCAGTAGTCGCAGTATTTCATCTGCTCATAGATGATTCCGTCAGCGTGATACTCCCGTGCCAGGCGATCCGCCGTCTCACGGCGCTGCTGCACCTTCTCATCGGCGATGTAGCGGGCGCATTCGGAGTGCTGCATGATGTGCATGCAGATCTGGGGCAGGGCCTCCTCCCCATCCCTCAGCTCGATGATCTCCCGCCCGGGAGTGGAGCCGAAGCAGTATCGGTCGGACACTACCAGTGCACCGCAGCCCTCGATAAGCTTCGTCAGCTGAGGGTCGTCGATCTCGCTGCCCACGATGGCCACGCGGGCACGGAAGGCGGGCTTGGGATCCGGCTTGCGCTTTTTCAGCTCCGTCAGTGTCTCTCGCAGGTAAGGCAGGATCAGGTACTTGGGACAGGTAAAGCTCACCAGGTTCAGCACGTGGAACTCATAGCCGGTGATGACCGGGTTTTCCTCCTTGCGCAGCTCGCCGATCTCGCTGATGATGGAACAGACCTCGTTGTGCTCCTTCACCGCCTGACGGATAGCGGCATCTGAGGTATCCACGCCGTACTTTTCCGTCAGGGGATCCAGCACCCGGCGGCGCATCTGCTTGACGTAAGAGTCCAGCGTGTAGTCGGTGATCTTGTAGGGGATGTCGCAGTGGGTGACAAAGAAGTTGGGCTTGTCATTCATCTGCAGAATTTCAAAGTGCTCCATGGCGCGGTTCATCATGGAACAGGCGTCCACGCCGGCCAGCGCGTCCAGGAACTGGTAGCCGCCCTCCATGCCACGCTCCACCAGGGCGCGCGCATATTCACAGGTGTAGTTGGACATATAGTAGGTAGCGATGTCCAGTGAACCGGTGCGGGGGGCGCGGAGCCGGACGGAGAAGCAGCCGGGCAGGTTCAGCAGCGGCTCAGGCATATGGTAGCAGGTATAGCCGATGGCCAGCTTCCCCTCCGCCTGTGCCTGTTTTACCAGATCATTGTCGGCATTCTCCAGCAGGCTCTCGAAGTAGATCAGATGCTTCAGGTCTCTCAAGAATTACACCTCTCTCCTAATGTATTTCAATTATAAGATCTCCAGCTTGGTCAGGGCTTCGCGTGCGCCGCGGATGACAGGGGCATCCTCCGGCAGATCAAAAACACTAAGACCCTGGATATCATTGGCGGCGTGCTGTGGGTCGCTGCCGATGGTGGCCAGTATCTCCGTGCCGTTGATATGGATGTAGGGAATCAGCGCCGGGTCCGTGACCCGATTGACGATAGCGCCGCAGCGATCGTACATCACCAGCTCGTCGGCCACCCGCTTGATGGTGTCGATGACCTGTGTACCCTTGCGGCTGGGATCGGTGATGAGCACCAGATGCGTCACCTTCTCCATCACCCGGCGGTTGATCTGCTCGATGCCGGCCTCACCGTCGATGACCACGTAGTCAAAGTCGTTGGCCAGCAGGTTGATGACCTCCTTCAGATAGGCGTTCACCTTGCAGTAGCAGCCCGCCGTCTCCGGCCGGCCGATGGCGAGAAACGAGAACCGCTGCTGCTCCACCATGGTGTCGAAAATGCGGTATCGTGCCTCACTCAGCAGCTCGATGGCCTCCCGGGGCGCACCGTCCTCCACCGAGGCCACGATGCTCTTGCGGATGTCGTCCAGCGTCTCTTTCACCTCAACGCCCAGCGCGGTGGATAGTCCCACCGCCGGGTCGGCGTCGATGGCCAGAATACGCTTGTCGGGGTACGCTTCAGTCAGCAGCCGCACAAAGGCGGCGGAGATGGAGGTCTTGCCCACGCCGCCCTTACCGGCGACGGCGATGATCTTGGGGGAGTGCTCCAACAAGTCTCACGTCCTTTCGTGTTACCCGCCGCCGTCATTTCTGACCGAAATGGCGGCTATGCCACAGAAGTACGCGGGTTTGTGCAGTATTGTTAAATTCCTAACATCATACTACCATAAATACCAGCAAATTGCAATGAAAGTTTCGGCATTTTGTTGCATTTTTTGGTAGTATTGCGCCACTGGCCGGGGGAAAGAGGCGTGTATATTTTGCGGCGTTTTTACGCCTTTGCCCCTTTGACGCGGCGGCCATACCGTGCTATAATACGGGATAAAGTATTATCCCCCTCTTGAAAGGAGAGGCTTTATGCGTATCATCGATCTGGAGACCATTAACCAGGCCATGAACAACGAGACGCAGTTCGTCCTGCGCTGCGAGGAAGTATTCCACGACAAGGTGTCCTCCGCCGCGGCGGCTGTCCTGTCCGCCGGGCGCGAGCGCCGCATCGTGGCGCTGACCGGCCCCTCCGGCAGCGGCAAGACCACCACCGCCATGCGCCTGCGCGACTACCTGGAAAATCTGGGCGTCAAGGTCTGCCTGCTGAGCATGGACAACTTTTTCCTACCCCTGGACCAGCGTCCGCCGGAGGCCACCGACTGGGAGTCCCCCTATTGCGTCAACGTGGACCTGCTGGTCAGCTGCATCGGCCGCCTGCTGGACGGCGAGCAGGTGGATATTCCCTGGTACGATTTCAAGACTGGCACTACCGGCGGCTATAAGCCCATGCAGGGCGATAAGGACTGCATCGTCATTGCCGAGGGGATCCATATGCTCAACCCCCTGATCTTCGATAAGATCCGCGGCGCGGCCACCGGCATCTATGTGGCGCCCCGCACCCGTATCCTCACCAATAAGGACCGCGTGGTTCGTCCCGAGCAGCTGCGCGTGGCCCGCCGGCTCATCCGGGACTACAACACCCGGGGCCACTCCCTGCGGGAGACGGTCGAGCGTGCCGAGAGCGTCAACGCCGGCGAGGTCAACTATATCCGGCCCTTTAAGAGCAACGCCGCCATTCACATTGACTCCTTCCACGACTATGAGCCCTGTATCCTGGCCAAGTGCCTGGCCAACATCCCCAATTTCCGGCAGGAACTGACGCCGGAGTATATGCAGGAGCACGACCTCACCGACCTGGTAGAGGTGGTGGAGAGCGTCCCGCCTTTGCACACACCTTATGTGCCGCTGAATTCCATCGTCCGCGAGTTCGTGGGCGGCAGCAGCTATGAATATTGAGCAATAAGGGAGGTATCCTAACTATGAGCAGGATCATTACCATCAGCCGTGAGTTTGGCTCCGGCGGCCGTGAGCTGGGCAAGCGTCTGGCCAAGGCCCTGGGCATTCCGTGCTACGACCACGAGATCATCGAGATGATCGCCAAGGAAAACGGCTTCAACGAGGACTATGTGGCCAACGTGGGCGAAAAGAGCATCGAAGCCGCCTATCCGCTGACCATCGGGCACCGCTTTGGCATGCAGCCCTTCCAGATCATGGAGCAGCCCATCCGCGTGGCAGTGGCCCAGCGCCAGATCATCGAGAACTTCGCCAAGCAAGGCGACTGCGTCATCGTGGGCCGGGCCGCCGATGTTATCCTCAAGGACTACGACCCGCTGAACATCTTTGTCTATGCGGATAAGGACTCCAAGATCGAGCGTTGCCAGCGCCGTGCCCCGCAGGGTGAGCATCTGACGCCCCGGGAGATCGAGTCCCATATGAAGCAGATCGACCGCAACCGTGCCCAGCACCACCAGATGTACAGCGACAGCAAGTGGGGCGACAAGGGCTCCTACGACCTGTGTATCAACACCACCAAGCGCTTTGTCAAGGATATCGTTCCGTCCATCGCCAAGTTCTGCGAGGACTGGTTCAATTCCCACGGTTAATACATAAAAGGCCCGCGCCGCGGGCCTTTTACCGCAGAGAGGAAGGAGGCTGTTCTGTGAAAGTCCGTCTCAATGACGATCCCGAGATCGTGAAAACCATCCGCGAGGGCCTGAAACGCACCGGCGGCTACTGTCCCTGCCGTCTGGCCCGCACCGAGGAGAACAGGTGTATGTGCAAGGAGTTCAAGGACCAGATCGCCGACCCGAACTTCGAGGGCTACTGCCACTGCCGTTTGTACTACAAGGAGAAATAAAAAACCGGGCCGATGGCCCGGTTTTTTATTTCTTGATAAGCTCCTTCACCAGTCCGGCCACGGTCAGCACCACGCCGCCGATAAGCATGAAGTCCGCCAGGTTCCACACCAGCGCCCGTTTTTTGGCCTTTCGGTGGGGGAATTGCAGATAGTCCGTCACGCTGCCCCGCCGCAGCCGGTCCCATTGGTTGCTGATGCCGCCCAGCAGCACCGACAGAATGCCCAGCTGTGCCGCGAAGGCCCGCTTGCCCAGCTCCGGCAGCAGACACGCTGCCGCCGCCAGCCATACGCCCAGCGGCAGCCAGCGCAGCAGTTTCTCGTGCTTCTGTCCCAGCCCCAGAAAGAACCCCCGGTTCTCCAGATGGGTCAGGCGCACATACCGACGCTCCCATTTCAGCTTCCCCGTCCGGGACAGATATTTCAATATCCGGTCGGCAGCAAACAGCGCCGCCGCAATGCCGATGGCTATGTACATCCGTTACCTCCGTCCCCGCCGCACGGTAAAGCCGAACACCAGGCCGCACAGGCCGCCTACGATGTGGGCGATCTGGGAGACGTTGTCCTGCTTGAACAGTCCGTCCATGATCTCGCCGCCCAGGTAGAAGATGACCACCAGGATCAGCGTCACGGGGATCTCGCCCTTCCGCGCCGCCGTAAAGGAGGACAGCACGATCATCATGAACACTACGCCGCTGGCGCCCAGCAGCGCCGTGTGGGGAAAGAAGATAAAATTCACCAGGCCGGTGACCAGCGCCGTCAGCGCGATCATCCACACCATGGTGCCGCTGCCGTATTTCTCCTCCAGACCGGGGCCCACCAGCAGCAGGAGCAGCATATTGCCCATGTAGTGGTCATAGCCGGAGTGCCCCAGCACATGGCCGAAAAAGCGTACGTATGTCAGAGGGTCGGCCAGAGAGGACCGGTACACGGAGAAATACTGCGTCGTGGCGGCACCGTTGGTCCAGTTGCCCAGCAGCAGGGCGATCAGGCTCAGCAGGGCGAAGGATAATATCACTGGCGCGTTGAAGCGAATAATGATCTTTTTCAAGCAGGATACCTCTTTTCAAATACGTTTGAAAAGAGTATACTATACATTCAGAAAAAAGTAAACCAAGGAGGGCCTGTGCCGTGAAAAAATGGGTGAAGATCATTCTCTGCGTTCTGCTGGCGTTGTTGCTGCTGGCGGGCGGTTATGTGGCCTATGTGTTTATCGACTATCACCGTATCGGCGACCAGATGCTGACGCCGGTGCAGTCCACCGATGCCGCCCGGTCCGTCGATACGAATACGGCCTATACGGTCGTTTCCTGGAACATCGGTTTCGGCGCTTACGAGGACGACTACGGCTTTTTCATGGACGGCGGCACGGAGTCCCGCGCCTGGTCAAAAGAGCGCCTGACGGCCAACATGGACGCCATCGCCGGGTACCTGAAGCAGCAGAATGCAGACTTCTGCCTGCTGCAGGAGGTGGATATCGGCTCCACCCGTACCTACCATGTGGACGAGCGCGAGCCGCTGTATGCCGCCCTCTTCAACAAGAGCAGCGTTTTCTGCCAGAATTACGACTCGCCCTATCTTCTGTATCCCCTGACCGCTCCCCACGGGGCCTCCCGGTCCGGCCTGCTGACCTTCTCTCCGGCGAATATCACCGCAGCTGACCGCGTGGAGCTGCCGGTGGAGTCCGGCTTTATGAAGCTTCTGGACCTGGACCGCTGCTACTCTGTCAGCCGTGTCCCCGTCTCCGGCGGCGGTGAGCTGGTGCTCTACGACCTGCACCTCTCTGCCTACACCAGTGACGGTACCATCGCCACGGAGCAGCTGGCGCTGTTGCTGGCGGATATGCAGGCGGAGTACGAAAAGGGCAGCTGGTGCGTGGCCGGCGGCGACTTCAACAAGGACCTGCTGGGGGACTCCTCCGCCTATTTCGGCGCGGCGGAGCAGGAATATTCCTGGGCGCAGCCCATACCGGAAGGCGTGTTCGACAGCTATGACGTGCAGCTGGTGGCGCCACTGGACGAGAACGATCCGGTGCCATCCTGCCGCAACGCCGACGGTCCATACCACGACGGCCAGTATGTCCTCACCGTGGATGGCTTCCTGGTCACCCCCAATGTTGCCGTGGACAGTGCCGCTGTTTTGGATACAGGCTTTGCCTACTCCGATCACAACCCGGTACAGATGACGTTTACCCTGCAAAGGTAAGCAAAAGCACCCCGTCACGGGGTGCTTTTTTCACCGTAAACCAGGAAGGTGCGCGCCTATTCATAAAAATTTCGAAAAGGGGGTTGCAAAGATGTCCGTTATGTGGTAACATACGTCCATCAATTAGATACAGCCCGATGAACCGCCCGGAATGGAAAGACCGGATGGGGAGGGAACTCTGGAGAATCCCATTCAGTTGGGTGCCGAAGGTGCAAGGCGCGCGAGCGCCGAATCTCTCAGGCAAAAGGACGGAGCAGACGAGTTTTTCGCTTGACCAGACTTCTCCAGAGTTGCCGTTTTCCGGCAGCTCTATTTTTATGCAAGGAGAGAAAGCGTATGTTAGAAAGTGTATTGTTCCCCATCGTATCCAAGATCAACGAGTACCTCAGCAACTATATCCTCATCTTCCTGCTGGTGGGTGTGGGCCTGTGGTACTCTATCAAGACCAGCTTTGTCCAGGTCCGTTGCTTCGGCGAGGGCATGAAAAAGTTTTTCGGTGAGATGAACCTCCGCGGCGGCGCCCAGAAAAGCGGCATGACCTCCTTCCAGGCGCTGGCTACCGCCATCGCCGCCCAGGTGGGCACCGGCAACATCGTGGGTGCCTCCGGCGCTATCCTCACTGGCGGCCCCGGCGCTATCTTCTGGATGTGGATCATCGCCTTCTTCGGCATGGCCACCATCTATGCCGAGGCTACCCTGGCCCAGAAGACCCGTATCGTTGAGCCTGACGGCAATATCAAGGGCGGCCCGGTCTACTACATCACCACGGCGTTCAAGGGAGGCTTCGGAAAGTTCCTGGCGGGCTTCTTCGCCGTCTCTATCATCCTGGCCCTTGGATTCATGGGCTGCATGGTCCAATCCAACTCCATCGGCTCCACCATGCAGACGGCTTTCGGCATCCCCTCCTGGATCGTGGGTATCGTCCTGGTCATCATTTGCGCCATCATCTTCCTGGGCGGTGTGCAGCGTCTTGCCGCCGTCACCGAGAAGCTGGTGCCTATTATGGCGGCTATCTTCCTGTTGGGCGGTCTGGTGATCCTCTGCGCCCGCATCAAATACGTCCCCGCCACCTTCGGCATGATCTTCAAGTATGCCTTCCAGCCCCAGGCCATCATCGGCGGCGGTATCGGCTACGCCCTCAAGACCGCGATCTCCCAGGGTGCCAAGCGCGGCCTCTTCTCCAATGAGGCCGGTATGGGCTCTACGCCCCACGCCCACGCCCAAGCCAATGTGGCCCACGCCCACGATCAGGGTGTCGTGGCCATGATCGGTGTGTTCATCGACACCTTCATCGTCCTGACCCTGAATGCCCTGGTCATTATCTGCACCCTGTACACCGCTGACGGCCCTCTGGCCAACGGCTACTTCGGCGACATCACCGCCACCCTGGGCAAGACCAACCTGGCCCAGACGGCTTTCGGCTCCGTATTCGGCGCCAGCCTGGGCGCCAAGTTCGTGGCCATCTGCCTGCTGTTCTTTGCCTTCTCTACCATCCTCAGCTGGAACCTGTTCGGTAAGATCAACGCCAACTACCTTTTCGGCCGCAAGAACAGCAAGCTCTGCAGCGTGATCTACACCGTTATCGCCTTGGTATTCATCTTCCTGGGCACCGTCTCCGGCAGTGACTTCGTCTGGGAAGTCACCGATATGTTCAACAACTTCATCGTCCTGCCCAACGTTATTGCTCTCTTCGCCCTCACCGGCATGGTCATGGCCAGCCTCAACGAGGTCAACAAGAGTAAGCAGCTGAAGGTCTGAGTAAGCAGGGGAGAGGCGTAGGCCTCTCCCCGTTTTCCCCTTTTGCAAAACGCGAAAAAAACAAAAATTAGGGGTTGACATTTTCGAAAATCCCTGCTATATTATACAAGTCGGCAGCGCCGACCACCCGATGTGGGGGTATAGCTCAGCTGGGAGCGCAAGCAACCGGGTGTGCTCCCCCGCAACGGAGAGTAAAGTCAAAAAATTGAATAGCTCAGAAATCCAGCAAAATCAAGGGTTTCTGGCAACATGGGGGTATAGCTCAGCTGGGAGAGCGCTTGAATGGCATTCAAGAGGTCAGCGGTTCGATCCCGCTTATCTCCACCACAAAAAGAAAACCACGACATCCGTCGTGGTTTTCTTTTTGCCTCTATCCGGAAACCCGTCTCAATTTGAGACGGGTTTCGGCAGATTATTCACTTTCCTCTGTTCCCTCCGGGAGAGCCTCTGTACCCTCCGGCAGCTCCGCTGCGCGCTCCTCCTCGGTGATGGTGGGGATAAACGCCTTCGCCAGCTTGCCCTTGCCGCGCTGCTTGATATAGAAGTACCCTATGGTACTGAACACCGCCGCGCCGATGAAGTTCACAAACAGATCCCCCATGGTGTCGTACAGCCCGATGTCCAGGTATCCGCCGAGCCCCAGCTCCTGCCCGTTTATCGTCACCGAGGTGATGCCGTCGATGGTCACGGGGATGTTGCTGTTGGTGGGATCCAGCATCACCGAGGTGATGGCGTTCACCACCGTGTCCTTCTGCATATCCATCATGAACAGCCTGTCCATGCCGAACTCGAAGAACTCCCACAGTACGCCCACGGTCATGGAGAAGCAGAACGCCGCCACAGCCACATAGATAGGGGACAGCTGAAACTTGATCTTGCTGTTGCGGTTGAGAATGTCGATGAGCGCGAACCCCGTGGCGGCGCACAGAAATCCCGTGGTGGTGTGCAGCATGGAGTCCCAGTGCGGATAGGTGATGAAGTAGCACTTCAACTCGCCCAGTATCTCCGATGCGAAAATAAACAGCAGTATGATGATCTCCAGCGTGGACGGCAGTTCAATGCCGAAGTTCTGCTGGATAAAAAACGGCAGGACAAACAGTCCCAGTACCAGCAGGCAGATAAACGCGCTCTCATATTCGCCGCGGATGATGGAAGACACCAGCGTAGCAAGTACGATCAGCCGCAGTACGGTGTATACGGCGAACACGGTGGGCTGCCGCCTGATGACGGCCTTCAGCTGCGGGCCCAGGTGCCGCGGGGCCTTTTTCTTACGTTCCATAGTGTATCCCTTTCTGCGTGTCATTTCCATTTTCCGGTATTATACCGCAAAATATGAAGAAATACAATAAAAAAAATGACAGCGCGGCAGGATCGAGCCGACCTTCGTCAAGCGCCTCGCGCGCCCAGTAGGATAGAAACAGCGCCCCGCCATCTGGCGGGGCGCTGCTGTATGTGTTTGTTACTTTGTGCCGAAAATGCGGTCGCCGGCATCGCCCAGACCGGGCACGATGTAGCCGTGCTCGTTCAGGTGATCGTCCAGCGCACCGGCATAGATGTCCACATCCGGGTACAGCTTCTGGATGTGCTCAATGCCCTCGGGAGCCGCCACCAGCACCATCAGCTTGATGTGCTTGCAGCCGCGCTTCTTCATCTCGCCGATGGCCTCCGCGGCGCTGCCGCCGGTGGCCAGCATGGGGTCCACGATCAGCACATCGCGCTCGGCCACGTCCTTGGGCATCTTGCAGAAGTAGGGGTGCGGCTCCAGCGTCTCCTCGTCGCGGTACATACCGATGTGCCCCACACGGGCGGAGGGCACCATCCGCAGCACGCCGTCCACCAGACCCAGGCCCGCACGGAGGATAGGCACCACCACGAACTTACGGCCCGCCAGCGTGGGCGCGTCCATCCCGCAGATGGGGGTCTCGATGTGCTTGGTGGTCAGGGGCAGGTCACGGGTGGCCTCATAGGTGATGAGCATACCGATCTCGGATACCAGCTCCCGGAAATCCTTGACGCTGGTGTTCTTGTCCCGCATGATGGTCAGCTTGTGCGCCACCAGGGGATGGTTCATGATGTGGACCTTCTCGCTGTACATGATGTTATCCTCCGTGTATATGAAATTTTAAGGGTATACGTTTTACTCCGCCGTCAGGGACAGCCCCCTGGCCAGCCGTTCGCGCTCCGCCTGGCTCAGCCGCAGATACACCGGCTGCAATTCCTGGGCGGAACACGTCAGCCCCTGCGCGGCAAGATGCTCCGCCGCCAGCGCCACGCCCGCGGCGCTCTGCTGCCGGTGCAGGGGAGAGGCCAGCCGGCACCCGATCCCCGCCTTCTGCAAAAAGTCGTACAGCAGCACCGCGCCGTCGCCCACGATCAGCTTTGGCTCCGGCATGACGGCCAATTCCTCCGCCACCAGCTCCATAGCCACGGCCCTGTCCGCGCATAGTCTCGTAACGCGGCCGTTTTCTGTCCGGAACAGCGCGTTGTACACCTGCTGCCGCCGTGCGTCCATAGCGCCCACAACGACGCCCTCGAAGTCCGTGACGCCATAGGCCATGGCCTCCAGCGTGGATACGCCGCAGCAGGGCAGCGCCTTGGCCCACGCCAGCCCCTTGGCCGCCGACACGCCGATGCGTATCCCGGTAAAGCTCCCCGGCCCCTGGGCCACGGCGATGATGTCCATATCGTCCAATGTCAGTCCCGCGGTCTTCAGCATTCCGTCCAGCAGCGGCATCAGCGTCACGCTGTGGGTCAGCCCCCGGTCCTGATACGCCTGGGCCAGCAGTGTGCCGTTTTCCGTCACGGCCACGGACACGCTCTTGGCGGAGGTCTCCAATGCCAGTATTCTCACTGTCACTCGCCTCCCGTGATGGTGATGATGCGGTCACTCTCGTCTGTGCCCCGGGCGATGTCCACCCACAGGGTGTCAGCCGGCATAGCGTCGTCCACGCGCTCGGACCACTCCACGGCGCACACGCCGCCCCGTGTCAGATAGTCCTCCCAGCCGATGTCGAACAGCTCGTCAGAGCTGCCCAGCCGGTACATATCAAAGTGAAACAGCGGTGTTGCGCCGTCGTATTCGTTGACAATGGTAAACGTGGGGCTGGTGACCCGTCCGGCGCAGCCCAGACCTCGGGCCAGCCCACGGGTAAAGGCGGTCTTGCCCATGCCCAGTCCGCCGCGGTAGGCCACCACTGTACCGGGGCGCAGCCGCCTGCCCAGCATTTCGCCGATATGCTCTGTCTCCTCCGGACTGTGGGACAAATATTCCATCGGCGCGGCCTCCTTTACCTCAAATCGACTTATTATAGCACACCGCCGCCGAAAAGGAAAGAGCGAAACCACTCAAGTCGAATAAAATGTTCCGCCGCGGGGCGGTCATGTTGGCACAGCAAGAGTGCCGCGCACAAAAAGAAGAGGCACACGTTTGTGTACCTCTTCTTTTTGGCAAATAACCCTAACTTTAATAGAATTTCAAGGGGGTGCATTTTCGGCGCAAAAGGGGGTGCAGTAGTTTTCGGAAATGCACCCCCTCTGTGGGAAAATTTCTCATGACTGATCTATTCCTTCAAAAACGTGGCCAGAAGCATCCAGGTTTGTTATCAGAAAATTCGTGACTGCTCCACGAAACTCCGCTTCTGCGCCCTTATTTTTCCAAAATGCCCGGTTTGCGTCCTCGATTTTCGGCTGCATCTGCTCGATCTGGTTATCGTCCAACGGAAAACGGACATCACCAAAATCGTCATTCATAATTTTGAGAAGCAAATCGTGATACTTATGTGCACCGATTGTTTGTAAAGCGGCTATGATTTCAAAAAGATGTTCTGAAGTAAGGACCTCCTGCAAATCGTCCATGGCGGACATCCAAAACTCCACGCTAAGGGCGAGCAGCCTTTCACTCTGAGACATAGATTGCTGCAGTTCAAAGAGCTTTTCCCAGTGGAAAGACGGCAGTTGCTCCAAGACGTTACCTTTCTCCATGTAAAACTCGTTGTATGATTCCGTGCGCCACCCTCCGGCTCGCTTTATTACAACGCTATATTCGGATAGCCCATTATCATATATCACAGCGTTTCGCGAAGACAGAATATCATCCTCAATATAATAAACGCCTGCTTTGGGAACGTTTGCATCCAGTGATTTTCCGTTGCGTATTGTTCCGATGTACTGACCGTTAATGTACATTCGATACGGCAAAAGAGCTCCCGCAAATGTGGATTTCCGATGAATATGGAATCGCACCTCACGCATGAAATCGCACTCCTGTATGTGGATTCAATTATTTACATTGCTTAAAAAAGTCCACCGTAATTCTGTCAAAATTACGGTGGACTTATGGTCGGAGTAGAATTATAGGGTTTCACGAAATTAGAAGTATAAAACGGTTTTGGG